>DATNLN010000012.1:0-7552 GCA_035602855.1 Candidatus Acidiferrales bacterium | reverse complement strand
CGCCTGACGCTCTTCGTCACGCAAGGCGCGGCTTAGATCGGTGATCACCAGCAACTGGTGCGGCAGGCCGGCTTCGCGAAAGCTTCCGCGATGAATTTCCCAGCGCCCGGATTTTCCGGGAAAGGCGATCTGTGCGATGCGGGGTGTTTCGCCTTCGAGGCATTCCGAAAGGCCCAGTTCCATCGCGGTGTGTCCGAGGATGCGATCCTCCGGCTGGCTGAGAATACGTTCACCCGCGCGATTCACCAGGCGCAGACAGCCTGCGCCATCGAAAGCAAAAACAGCGACGTCAATTTCTTCCATCACTTTGCGCAACAGCGCGGTGGCTTCCAGCGCGCCGAGCCTTTGCTTGCGCAGCGTTTCACCGAGCGCGTTTACTTCCCACAAAACTTCGCCGAGCACGTCTTCGCGATTCGCGCCGCGGGCGCGAATGGAAAAATCTCCTTCGCGCAATGCGGCAAGCAGGTTGGAAAGCGTGCGCAAGGGGAACATAACACGGCTCTGCGCGGAGAATGCAAAGCTGAGCCATGCGATGACCATCGCTACCGTGAGGGTCCACTGCAGCTTGGAGGAAAAACTTCCCGTCCACAGCAGAATCAAAGCTACAGCCGTGCCTCCCAGCCCGGCGGCCAGGGCCAGCAATAGGATTCGGCGTTCATAGAGCAGAGGCGTCAAAGGCTGTATTTCTGCAAGCGGCGGTAGAGAGCGCTGCGGCTCAAGCCCAAGGCTTTGCTGGCGTGACTGACATTGCCGCCAAAACGCGCCAGCGCTTTCTGAATCAGCACGCGCTCCACGTCTTCGATGCTCATCTCGTCCAGCCGCAGCGAGGCTTCGCGCGCGGGGCGCAAGCCCAAATCGCTGGCACGCACGGCGGAACCCTCGGCCATCAGCACCGCGCGCTCCACCGAATGGTCCAGCTCGCGAATATTTCCGGGCCAGGGATGATCGAGCAGGATCTGCAACGCCACTGGCTCGAATCCTTCCAGCTGTTTGCGGTAGCGCTGCGCCGATTGCCGCAAGAAATGGTGCGCCAGCAGCGGAATGTCTTCTTTTCGTTCACGCAAAGGCGGCAGATGGATTTCGATGGTGTTCAAGCGAAACAGCAAATCCTCGCGGAAGCGTCCGCCGCTCACTTCGGTTTGCACGTCCGCGTTTGTCGCCGAAATAATGCGCACGTCCACGCGGCGCGTGGTGGAGGAGCCGACGCGTTCCAGCTCGCCCGTTTCCAGCGCGCGCAGCAGCTTGGCCTGCAGATTCATCGGCACGTTGGCGATTTCGTCCAGGAACAGCGTGCCGCCGTCGGCCAGTTCGAAGCGGCCCACGCGATCGGCCTTGGCATCGGTGAACGCTCCTTTCACATGGCCGAACAACTCGCTTTCGAAAACGCCTTCGGGCAATCCGCCGGCGTTCACCGTGACCAACGGCCGGCCCGAGCGCGAAGAAAGCGCGTAGAGAGTTCGCGCCACCACTTCTTTGCCGCTGCCGTGCTCGCCCGTGATCAGCACGTTCGCATCCGACGGGCCTACGCGTGCGATCAGGTCCATCACCGGACGCATGGAAGCGGATTCGGCGATCATCACCGGGCGGCCGTCGGCGCGCAAGAGGCGATTTTCCGCCTCGAGGCGCTGGCCTTTGCGCAACGCTTGCGAAAGCTCGATCTGCGTTTTCAGGATGGCCAGCAATCGTGCGTTTTCCCACGGCTTCTGCACGAAATCTTTCGCGCCGCGGCGCATGGCTTCGACGGCCAGCTCCAGGCTGCCCCACGCGGTCATGACGATGATCGGCAGCGTGCTGTCTTTCGCGCGAATATTCGAAAGCAGGTCCAGGCCTTCCTGGCCGGACGTCGTGTCGCGCGCGTAGTTGAGGTCCATCAAGAGCGCATCGAATTCGCGCGCCTCCAGAGCGGACATGACCGCGGCGGGCGATGCCACCGTCTCCGTCTCAAATTTTTCGCCCTTCAACAGCAGTCGCAAAGCCTCGCGAATGTCTGGCTGATCATCGGCAACGAGAATTCGGGTTCGTGCTGCGTTGGCTGGCATCATGGCGCGAAAGGATTCCCCCTGGATTTTACCGCCGGTTTCGTTCGTTGAAACATCGGATGCATAAGTCATATGGTTTCCTCATTCATAGCGCAGTGCCACCAGCGGATCCACCTTCGTGGCGCGCCGCGCGGGAAAATAGCAGGCGGCTAGCGCTACGAGCGCCAGGCCGGCCGCCACAACGATAAACGTGAGCGGGTCGCGGGCCTTGACGCCGTAGAGCTGGCTCTCCAGATACTTCATCAACAACAGTGAAGCAGTGATGCCGATCACCAGGCCCAGCAGCGCCAGTTTCATGCCGTCACCGACGATCATGCGCAACACGTCGGCGGGCTCAGCGCCCAGGGCCATGCGAATACCGATTTCGTGCGAGCGCTGCGTGACGGCGTAGCCCATCACGCCATAAATTCCGATGGCGGCGAGCAGGGCGGCGACGACCGCGAAGAATGCCAGCAGCGACATATTCAGGCGGCGCTGCGAGAAGGCCACCGCGAGATATTCTTCCATCGTCTTCACATCGGTCATGGGCTGGTCGGGATCAACGCTTTCGATGGCGCGGCGCACGGCGGCGGTTAACTGCGCGCGATCGCCGCTCGAACGCACCACCAGACTCATGAGGCGCGAAGGATCCTGCGTGTCGGGCAAATATAGTTGGCCGGACTTGGGTTCAGACCATGCCCAGTCCCTGACGTCGCCGACGACTCCCACGATCGTGAGCCAGCCCTGGTGCGGAATCGGCTCCCAAAACGTGGGGGTAGAGGAAAACACCAGGCGGATCTGTTGGCCGACGGGATCCCCGTTGGGCCAGTAACGGCGCGCCAGAGTTTCGTTGACGAGCGCGACGCCCTCGGAATCCGGCCCGTCGGAAGCGGTGAAGCCGCGCCCTTGCTTTACCGGGACGCCCATCGTCTGCAAGTAGCGCCGGTCCGCGACGCGGTATAGACCGGTGAAATGTTCGCCCGAGGGCGGAATCGCGCGGCCCGCGATATCGAAGTCGCAGTACGCATTCCAGCGGGTCAGGGGCAAGAAATTTGCGGCGCTGGCGGAGGTCACGCCGGGAATCGCATTCACGCGTTCGACGACAGCCTGATAGAAATTGGAAATGTGCTGGCCGTCCGCGTAGTGCGCGTCGGGCAGAAGCATCTGGCCGGTCAACAAATTTTCGGGATCGAATCCCAGGGGTTCGGCCAGCATCAGCGCGAAACTGCGCACTAGCAGGCCTGCTCCCACCAGAAGCAGCAGCGAAAAAGCCACTTCGGAGACGACCAGCACCGAGCGCGCCAGTTGGCTGTGGCGGCCGGCCGTCGAGCCGCGGCTTCCTTCCTTGAGCGATTCGAACAACGCGGAGCGCGAAATCTGAATTGCCGGGGCAAAACCAAAAAGTATTCCCGTCGCCACCGCGATCAGGATCGTGAAACCGAGCACGGTCGAGTCAATCGCGATCCACTCGGGATGAGGAATCCGCGAGCCTTGTCCGGAGATGACCGCCTCACGCACGATGTGAATGCCGCCGAAGGCAAACAAAATGCCCAACGCCGCGCCGACCAGTGAAAGCAGCGCGCTTTCCGTCAGGAGTTGGCGGAAAATTCGCCGCCGGCCCGCGCCCAGAGAGACTCGCAGCGCGATTTCACGTTCGCGGGCCGCGGCGCGCGCCAGCATCAGGTTCGCGACATTCGCGCAGGCAATCAGCAGAACAAACGCCACGGCCGCCAGGAGTAGCAGCAGGCCCGGACGCAGCGTGCTGACCAGCTCGTCGTGGAAGCCGATCACGCGAATTCCATTCTTCTGGTCGAAGCCTGGATATTGTTTCTTGAGTTCCTCCTGAATGGTTATCATTTCGGCGTTGGCCTGGGAAAGGGGAACGCCGTCCTTGAGTCGCGCGAAAATTACCAGTTCGTGATCTTCGCGATCGAGCAGGGCGCGATTAAATGCAAATGGTTTCCACAGTTCGAAATCGGGCAACGTGCCGTAAAGAGAAAAGCTGCGCGGCAGGACTCCGATAACCGTGAATGGCTTTTCATCGAGAAGAATCGTCTTGCCGAGAATTCCGGAATCGCCGCCGAAGCGGCGTCGCCACAAGCCGTAACTCAACAGCACCACCTGCTCGTGGCCGATCTGCTCATCTTCGGGCGTGAAATCCCGGCCGATCACCGGAGTGACGCGCAACATACGAAAGAAATTCCCGGATACTTGCGAACCCCAGACGCGTTCGGGATCGCCGCCGCCGCCGGTAATCGAGAAGGACAGCGCGCGCGTGGCGGAAAGTTCCTGGAAGACGTGATTCATGTCGCGCCAATCCAGGTATTCCGCGGCCGAGGCCGTGCCGCGCGTGACGTTGCGGTTTGCGAACGTCTCCCAGATGGTGACGACACTTTGGGATTCCGGAAACGGCAGCGGTTTCAGCAAAATGCCGTTGACGACGCTGAAGATGACGATGTTCGCGCCGATGCCAATCGCCAGAGTCAAAATGGCCACAGCCGCGAAACCCGGGTTTCGCCGCAGCATGCGCGCGCCATAACGCAAATCCTGCCAAAGTGTTTCCATAGTTTTCGCCCCAAGAAGCGTCCGAGTGACAGGCTATTTTACTGCGTCGTCACTTGGTGTCCACCTCTTAGGCCAATCCATTCCGCGCGTCGAACGCGTCATTACCTGGTCGTCTCACTGGTTCGCACCGCTCATTCGTACCGCAGCGCGATCATCGGATCCACGCGCATCGCGCGCCGCGCCGGAAAATAGCAGGCCAGCGCCGTAACGCCAGCTAAAAGCAGCATGACCAGCGCAAAGGAGATGGGATCGGTTGCGCTTACGCCATACAACAAATGCTCGAGCGTGTGCGAAAGTGCGAACGCCGCCGCCAATCCGATGACCGCTCCCAAAATAAAAAGCCGCGCGCCCTGTGACAATACCATCTGCAGAACATCGCCGGGTTGCGCTCCCAGGGCCATGCGCACGCCGAATTCTTGAGTGCGCTGCGTGACGGTGAAAGACAACACGGCGTAAATTCCCAGCGCGGAAAGGAGCAGCGCGAGCGCGGCGAAGCCGCCCAGCAAGCCCGCTTGTGTCTTGCGCGGCGCCAGCGTATCGTCCACTAACTCTTCGAGCGGCATCGCTCCCGCAACGGGCTGCTCTGGATCAACGGCCCACACTTGCTGCCGAACCGCGTCTGCCAGGCGCATTGGTTCCCCCCGTGTGCGCACCACCAGATACTCCGGTTCAAATCCGAAGTCCTGCTGCAAGTAGGGCAGGTACATCTCGGGCCTGGCCGGAGAATCAAGGCCCGCCTGGTGCACGTCGCCCACAATACCCACGATCGTGATCCAGGGCGAATGCTCCTCGAAGCTGCCGTGTTTGAAGCGCCTGCCGACGGCGTTCTCTCCCGGCCACAAATTTCGCGCCATGGTCTGGTTGATCAAGGCAACGGGCGGCGCCGAGGTACCGTCGCGCTGGTCGAGAGCGCGTCCGTCAATCAGCTTCATGCCCAGCGCCCGAAGGTAGCCATCGCTGATGATGCGGCAATTCGGAATGGGAATTTCACCGGGCGCAGGCTGCGGGCGGCCTTCGACGGTGATGCCCGTCGCGCCGCCGTGATTGGTTAACGGAACCCATGTGGTGTATCCCGCCCCGCTAACGCCGGGCAAGCGCTCGACGCGCGCGAGCACGTCGCTATAGAAAGCAGCTCGCGGAGCAAATGCTTCATATTTCTGCCGCGGCAACGGTGTACGGACCACCAGGACATGGTCGGCGCGAAAACCTGGATCGAGATGCAGCAATTTTTCGAAACTGCGCAGCATCAGCGCTGCGCCTGCAAGTAGGACAATCGCCAGGGCCACTTCGGAAACCACCAGCGCGTCTCGCAAGCGCCGGCCCGAACCGATGCCGCTGCGTCCCCCCTGATTCAAAGATGTGACCAGATCAAGCCGTGACGCCCTGAAAGCCGGAACAAGGCCAAAAAGAATTCCGGTGGCGAGGGAAATCAATACGGTAGCAAGGAGAAAGTGGCCATCCACACCGGATCCGTTCCTGGGCGCGATGCCTTCGGGAATCAGGCTTGCGAGCCACTGCGTCGTGAACGTCGAGAGGATCAGCCCGGCGGCGCCAGCCAGCCCGGCGAGCAACAGGCTCTCGGTCAATAATTGCCGCGCAATTCGCGAGCGGCTCGCGCCGAGCGTCAGGCGCATGGCAATTTCGCGCCGCCTGCCGGAAGCGCGCGCCAGCAGCAGGTTGGCCACGTTGGCGCAGGCTATCAGCAGCACGAAGCAAACGGCTCCGATCAGGACCAGAAGCGCAGGACGCGTCTTGCCTGCAAGTTCTTCGCGCAGCGGGACAGCGTAGGCGCCAACCTTCGAGTTCGACGACGGATTCTCTTCCTCGAGTTGCTTCGCGATTGCAGACAGGTTTGCATTGGCGACTGGCAGCGAGCTGCCGGGCTTCAGTCGTGCTACGACTTGGAGGTGATGATTGCCGTGATTCGCCAATTGCTCTGCGGTGAATTGCACCGGCGCCCAAAGTTGCGGATCGCGATCGGGAAACTGAAAACCGCACGGCATCACACCGACCACGTCGTATTTTTCGTAATTGAGCCACAACTGCTTGCCGATGACCTGCGGATCGCCGCCAAATCTGCGCAGGAAAAGCCCCTGGCTCAAAATCACCACGTGTGGCGCTCCTGGAATATCGTCGGAGGCGCTGAAGTCGCGGCCCAGAGCGGGTCGAGCGCCCAGCACGGAGAAAAGATTCGCGGTGACGAAGTCGCCGGGAATCTCTTCGGGATTGCCGTCGCCGGTGAGGTTGAACGAAGCGCCGGATGTCGCAGCGGCCATATCCTCAAACACCTGATTGCGCGCTTTCCAAGCGGCGAAATTTCCAGCTGCCGGCGTGTCGCGCGGAAATCCGTACGAGGAGGCGTCCTCCCACACCATCACCAGCCGATCTGCCTGGCGGTAGGGAAGCGGGCGGACCAGCACCGCGTCCGCGACACTGAAGATGGCCGCATTCGCCGCGATGCCCAGAGCCAGCACGGCGACCACAAAAAATGTGAAGCCGGGATTCTTCGCCATCATGCGCAGGCCGTAGCGGATATCCTGAAATAAGATTGGCACGATTTCTCCTATTCGTAGCGCAAGGCGATCATCGGATCGACGCGCGAGGCTCGCCGCGCGGGAAAATACGTCGCAAGCAACGCCACCGCGCTGAGCAGCGCAGCGACGGAGACAATCGCAGCGGGATCCCACGGCTTCACGCCATACAAAAGGCTGGCCATCAATCTGGTCAGCGCAAGCGCGGCGGCTATCCCCAGCAAGACTCCGATGAACGCCAGGCGCATGCCCTGCTTGACGACCATCGTGCGCACGTCTTGCGGGCCCGCGCCCAACGCCATGCGAATGCCGATTTCCTGTGTGCGCAGCTGCACGGAATACGCCATCAGGCCGTAGATTCCGATGGCGGCCAGCAGCAGCGCGACGCCGGCGAAAATCACCAGCAGCGTCATATTGAAATCCGTGCGCTGCGTGGAT
>DATNLN010000009.1:0-2855 GCA_035602855.1 Candidatus Acidiferrales bacterium | reverse complement strand
TTGCGCAAGAACGGTTTCTTGACGCGCGATTCGCGCATGAAAGAACGCAAGAAGTACGGACAAAAGGGAGCGCGTCGCCGCTTCCAGTTCAGCAAGCGCTAATTTTTAAGGTTCGGCTCGATTCGTCGGGCCGGACCAAATTCACGGCCGGGAAGGACCGGCAAAAAAGGATGCTGCTCCGGTTAGCCGCGGAGAAAAAAGCATCCCTCTACTCGAGGAGGCACATTGGGAGTTGAAATTACGATGAAGGAGCTTCTGGAGGCTGGAGTCCATTTCGGCCATCAGACGCGGCGTTGGAACCCGAAAATGAAGGAATACATTTTCGGCGAACGCAATGGCATCCACATTATCGATCTACAGAAAACCCTAAAGATGTTCCGCGATGCGGCCCGATATGTCGCCGAGATAGCCGGACAGGGCAAACGAGTACTTTTTCTCGGCACTAAACGCCAAGCGCAGGAAGCCATCGCTGAAGAAGCGAATCGCTGCGGCATGTTTTTCGTCAACCATCGCTGGCTCGGCGGCACGCTGACGAACTGGGCGACGCTACAAAAGTCCATCAAGCGATTCAAGCTGCTGAAGGGCATGGTCGAAGACGGACGCATGGCGCAATTTTCGAAGAAAGAAGCGGCGCGGCTCGAACGCGAGTTGAAGCACTTGAGGCAGAATTTTTCCGGCGTAGAGAATATGACCACCTTGCCCGACGCCATGTTCGTGATCGACCCGAACGCGGAAGTGATTGCGGTTCGCGAGGCTCGGCGCATGGGCATCCCCGTCGTGGCCATCGTGGACACAAATTGCGACCCCAATCTGGTGGACTGGGTCATTCCCGGGAACGACGATGCTTTGCGTGCGATTCGGCTTTTCACTTCAAAGATTTCCGACGCGGTTCTGTCGGGCCGCCAGTCGTTTGAGCAAACGCAGATCGCGGACCAGAAATCCGGCGAAGGCACCGGCGAAGAAGGCGTGGATTACGTCGACACGAGCGCGTACGAAGTGTACGAAAAGCAGGAAGGCGATTTCGTCGAGCCGGATGCTGAAACGCCTGTTGAGCCTGCGGTTGAAGCGAACGCAGCGGCTGCCGGAGAAGAAGATTCGGTGGCTGGAGCGTCGCAAAAATCGTAGATTCTGCCCGCCGGCCGAAGCAGCCTGAGCGTTGCGCTGCTGAGGCCGCACCATAAGCGGCAAAGCCCAAATTTATCAAAGAGGAATCGAGTAAATCTATGGCTACAACTAGCAATCCGAACGTCTCGGCCCAACTCGTGAAAGAGCTGCGCGACCGCACCGGCGCGGGTTTCACCGCTTGTCGAGAAGCGCTGCTTGAATCTAAAGGCAACATCGAACAGGCCATCAGCATCCTGCGCAAGAAAGGACAGGCCGCAGCGGCAAAGAAAGCGCAGCGCGCTACTTCCGAGGGACTGGTGAGCTACTACATCCACGCCGGCGGAAAAATTGGCGTGCTGGTGGAAGTGAATTGCGAGAGCGACTTCGTTGCGCGCACCGCTGATTTTCAGCGCCTAGGCCACGACGTGGCGATGCATATTGCCGCGCTGGACCCGCGATTCCTGCGCCGCGAGGAAGTGACGCAGGAAACGCTCGACCGCGAACGCGACATTTACAAGGAACAGGCAAAAGCCACGGGCAAGCCTGAAAACGTAATCGAAAAGATCGTGAATGGAAAGATGGAAAAGTTTTATGAAGAGAACTGCCTCTACGAGCAGCATTTCATTAAGGACGAAGGCGTGACGGTGAAGGAGCTGGTGGACCAAGCCATCGCCAAACTGGGCGAAAACATTGCGATCCGCCGCTTCTCCCGCTTCAAAGTCGGCGAGATGGATGGCGCGGCGTCGTCCGCGGGAGCAACCGATGAACCGGACGCGCCGGATGCGCCTGCGGTGCCGTCCGCATAGAATTGCTTAAGACCCTGCCGGAAATCCGCCGCTCTTGCGGCGGATTTTTTTTGCCCAAAGGTGCACATTGAATTTTGCGAGGCGTTACCGCCGCGAAGTTTGTCTGCTAGAATGCCCCTGGCCAATTTCAGGCCCATTAAAATGGCGAAAGCAAAACCGATAAAGCGAGGCGCTCCGGAAGGAACAGCAAGCGGCGGCACGCCCGTTTACGAACGCCTGGTGCTGAAACTCTCGGGCGAATCGCTTTCGGGCCCGCAGGATTCCGGCATTCACGCTGAAACAATTCAGGGAATCGCACGTGAGGTGAAAGAAGTCCGCGATCTGGGCGTGTCCGTTGCGATTATGGTCGGCGGAGGAAACATTTTCCGCGGCACGCGCCAAAAACAACTCGCCATCGACCGCGCCACCGGCGACTACATGGGCATGCTTGCGACCGTGATCAACGGGCTCGCGCTTCAGGACGCGCTGGAAAAATCGGGCTGCCAAACGCGGCTGATGAGCGCGATTGAAATGCATCAGGTGGCAGAACCCTTCATCCGGCGCCGCGCTACGCGCCATCTGGAAAAAGGGCGCGTGGTGATTTTTGCCGCCGGAACAGGGAATCCCTATTTTTCGACCGACACCGCCGCAGCACTTCGCGCGATGGAAATCAAGGCGCAAGTGATCCTGAAAGCCACGCGAGTGGATGGAATTTACGATGCCGATCCGGAAAAGGTGCCGGGCGCTAAGATGTTCCAACACATCACCTATCTGGACGTGCTGAAAAAGGGTTTGATGGTGATGGACTCGACGGCCATCTCACTGTGCATGGACAACAAGATGCCGATCATCGTGTTCAATATGAACGTGCCGGGAAACCTGAAACGCGTGGTGCTGGGCGAGCGGGTGGGCTCGGTCGTCACAGCAGCATAAATAAAACTGGCGGAGGCAATTCCTAGATGACCA
>DATNLN010000021.1:0-8962 GCA_035602855.1 Candidatus Acidiferrales bacterium | reverse complement strand
TTTCGATGCACAAGTTTCCTGGTGGTCTTACCGCAAGGGTCACACCCGTTCCCATCCCGAACACGGAAGTTAAGCCTTGCCGGGCCGATGATACTGCGCTGGAAACGACGCGGGAACGTAGGTCACCGCCAGGATTAAAATCAAAAAAAAGGCTCCGAGCAATCGGAGCCTTTTTGCTTTTACACCCTCTTCTTCCGTCTTCCGTTCGATTCTAGATTCTAGATCGCTAGCGCCGGTCCGTTTTCCGGTTTGCCCGGCCACCGAGAATTCGATCCGCGGAACATGCCACGCAGAGACGGCGTCTCATTGCTATTCGTGGCGCAATGCAACGATCGGATCCACGCGAATCGCACGGCGCGCCGGAATGTAGCAGGCCAATAGAGCGACGCCGATGAAAAGAACCGCGACGCCCAGGAACGTCAAGGGATCGGTCGGCCGCACCCCGTAGAGCAGGCCCGACATCAGGCGCGACACGATGAGCGCGCACAGGAGCCCAAGCGCCGCGCCGGCGATAGCCAGCCGCAATCCTTGACCTAAAACCATCTGCAGGATGCTCCGCCGCTGGGCGCCCAGCGCCAGGCGAATACCGATCTCGTGCGTGCGCTCGTTCACCAGATACGAAATTACGCCATAAATTCCCAGCCCCGCAAGAAGCAAGGCCGCGAGCGCGAACAGCCCGACCATCTCCATCGAAAATCGTCGCGCCGAAAGCGACGCATCGACCGCTTCATCCAGCGTCTGCGCGCCAAAAACAGGCAACCCCGGATCGACGGCCCGCACCTGTTCGCGCAGCTCGACGGCAGTCGCCGCCGTATCCAGCCGCCCGCGCAAGAATACGGCCAGATCCTTGGTCGTGCGCTGATAGGCGCAGAAGTAAATCTGCGGCTCACTTGCTTCCGCAAGGGATTCCGTGCGCGCATCGGCGATCACGCCGATCACCGCGTTCCACGCCGTATCCTGCGGCCGCTTGAAGCGCCGGCCGACAGCGTCACCGTCCGGCCAGAATTTGCGCGCCATCGCCTCGTTGATCACGGCGACGCGCGGCGCCTTGTCGTCATCCGCGTCGCTGAACGTTCGGCCGCGCAACAGCGTCAACCCCAGCAAATGAAAATATTCCGGCGTAACGCTTGCGCGATGGACGATCGGCGTCGGCCCGCTTTGCTCCCCGCGCCCTTCCAGCAGCAACGGAAACGGATTCAGATCGCGCCAGCCATGCCCGAGCGGCACTGCGGCCGCATCGCCCATCGCGGATTCTTCGACGCCCGGCAGAGTCCGGCTGCGGCGCATCATTTCGCGCAACAACGGCGCCTCCTCGGCCGCGCTTCCATAAACATCGGTCGACGGATCGTTCGGCTCCGGCAGCCAGGTGCGCACCGCCATCACATTTTCGGGGTTGAATCCCGGGCGCACGCGCAGCAAATCCAGGAAACTGCGCAGCAGCAGCCCCGCCGCAATCATCAGCACCAGCGACAGCGCAAATTCGGTCACCACCAGCACGCGCCGCGTGCGCGCCTGCTCGCCAGGGCCCGGCGAGCTGCGCCCTTGCTGCTTCAGCATCGGAATCAAATCCACTCTCCCGGCATGCCAGGCGGGCGCCAGCCCGAAAATCGCAGCGGCCGAAAGCGAAGCGCCCAGCGCGAAAAGCAGCACGGTCCAATCGATCGAAATTTCGTTCAGCCGCGGCAAGCTCTCGGGCAAAATTTGCAGCAGAAACGCTTTCGTGCCGTAAAGAACGGCCAGCCCTAAAATCCCGCCCAGCAGCGCGAGCAGCAAGCTCTCGGTCAGCAATTGCGCCATCAGCCGTGTGCGTGCTGCGCCCAAAGCCAGCCGCAACGCCATCTCGCGCCCGCGAGCGCTGGCTCGTGCCAGCAGCAGATTGGCAATATTCACGCAGCCGATCAGCAGCACCAATGCCACCGCGCCCAGCAGCAGCAGCAACGTTTGCCTGACGTTCCCCACTAGGCGCTCCTTTAGCGGCACCAGGCGCACCGTCCAAAAGTTTTGCGCCGGATAATCGGTAGGGAATTGCTTCTGCAATGCCGCCGCCAGCGCATCCACGCGGCTTTGCGCCTCCGCCAGCGTCTCGCCGGCTGCCAGCCGCGCGATCGACGCCTGCAAGAAATGATCGCGGCGCAACGGCGGCGGCGCCGGCGGCCCGGCAAATCCTGACGCCAGCCACAAATCGGTGTTGCGTTCCTCCCGGGTGCGCCCGGGATCGTGAAAACCCGCTGGCATAACGCCGATCACCGTATATAAATCATTGTCCAGCCGCAAGGTTTTGCCCAAAATCGCCGGATCGCCCGCAAACGCACTCTTCCACAATCCGTCGCTCATTACCGCCTCCAGCGTGAATCCCGGCGTCTGATCTTCCGGATTGAACGAGCGGCCCAGCTGCGGCTTCACCCCCAGCAGCGCAAAATAAGTTGGGTTCACATTGAGAAAGCCGATGCGCGCCGGCTGCGAGGCGCCCGTCAAATTCACGTCGCCCCCTCCGATGGTCGAAACGTATTTGAAAATTCCCGAATGCTGGAGATCGTGCAGCTCCGGCACGGACATGCCCACGTCGCGCGCGCCCAGGCCGGGCAGATCGTCTTCGACGCTCACTAGCTGCTCGGCGCGCGGATACGGCAGCGGATGCAGCAGCGTCGCATCCACCACGCTGAAAATCGCTGTCGTCGCGCCCACTCCCAAGGCAATCGTCAAAATCGCGATGGCGCTGAACCCCGGCGCCTTGCGCAACATGCGCATCCCGTAACGCACATCCTGCGCGAGATGCTCGAACCAGTCCCAGCCCCACGCCATGCGGCTTTCTTCACGCAAGTAGATCGCGTTGCCGAATTGTCGCCGCGCCGCCGCCCGTGCATCCTCGGCCGAGATGCCCGCTGCCTGCTGCTCCTGCTGCCGTAATTCCATATGCAGCCGCATTTCCTCGGCGAGCTCAACGTCAAACTCCTGCCGCCGTATCAGCATCCGCAGCCGCCGTGCCATTTCGCGTAGCCAGTTCATCGCGCCACTCCGTCCAGCCGTTGATCGAGCGGCCGGTTTGAAAAACGCGCCGCTCACACCGCCTCGATCACCCGCGCAATCGCGCCTATCACGCGCTCGAACTGCGACATCTCCACGTCCAATTGCTTCCGTCCCAGCGCCGTCAGCTGGTAATAACGCGCGCGTCGGTTTCCCGCCGTCGTGCCCCACTGCGCCGTCACCCAGCCTTTGATCAACATGCGCTGCAGCGCCGGATACAGCGAGCCTTCTTCGATTTGGAGCACATCACGAGACGCGCGCTGGATGGAATTGGCAATCTCGTAGCCATGCAGCCTGCCGCCCCGCGCGAGCGTCCGCAGAATCAGCAGATACAGCGTACCCGGAGGAATTTCGTCGCGATGCAATCCAGCACCTCTAGCATAGTTAGACTATGCCAGTAGCCGGGGGTTAGCAAGCCCGCGTGGCACAGCTGTCACATCCTTGGGAAACTGTTCCGGCGCCTTGCAGCCGCCCCGTGCCGCTGCCGAGGGGTACGGGTTCGCACGGTAGAAGGGGTCAGCCCGAGCGTATGGATGTAGGGCCGTGTACTGTTTTTCGGAACATCCTTTCGCGTCCCTATTTTCGTTTCAGGTAGCCGCGCGCACTGAGCCAGTCCAGAAACCGGTCGGGCCAGCCTGCGATCGCGCCGCTGTTGGCGGCGCGTAGACCGAAGCCGTGCCCCACGCCCGAGTAAACGTGCAATTCCGCGGGCACGC
Source organism: Candidatus Acidiferrales bacterium (assembly GCA_035602855.1). Lineage (GTDB taxonomy): Bacteria > Acidobacteriota > Terriglobia > Acidiferrales > UBA7541 > Palsa-295. The sequence goes on along the minus strand of DATNLN010000021.1, from coordinate 5,222 downwards.
CGGCGTGTTTCAGCTGGATGAAAAGTTCAGGCAGCCCTTCGGAGATCGCTCGACGATCCTCGTCGCCGCACAACAAGAATGCCGGCGGTTCATCTTTTGAAACGGGCAGATCCTGCCGAAGTCCCGGATAAATAAGCGCCTGAAACGCCGGCTTCGAGCTTTGGCGATCAATCGGATCGGCCGAGGCGGCATTGCCCGCATCGAATTGCGTGGCCGCTCGCGCGGCTACGTCCCCGCCCGCAGAAAATCCCATCACACCGACGCGCGCCGGGTCCACGCCCCATTCCGTCGCGCGGCTGCGCACCAGGCGTATCGCGCGCTGCATGTCCGGCAACGAATTCCCCTCGACGGTGTAACTGGATCCCGCCTCGCGCGCCAGCCGATATTTCAGAACGAAACCCGCGACGCCATGCGCGCTGAGCCACTTCGCGACGTCATATCCTTCATGGTCAACCCACAATTCCACATGACTGCCGCCCGGCGCGATTACCACGGCGGCACCGGTCGCCGTTTCGCTCGGGGGCAAATAAACGGTAAGCGACGGCTGGTGCACGCTGGAAATAACGTGCTCGCCCTCGGGCGTTAGCCGAACCTTTTCCGGCGCGGTCTTGCCTTCGGAGCCGGGCGCGCCGTTTGGCCACAGCAGCACCACGTTCTGTTCGGCGGCAGAGGCGAGCCACGCAAATACGCACAACCACGCGGCGAGACTCGCAGTCGATTGCCTCATCTTGCGGCTGCGGATTTTTTCCACGCAGGAATCCTCGGGCGATCACAATCGCGCCCGCCATCTTACTCGATGCCTTGCGAATTCTGGAACCGCAGCTTTTGGCGCATAATGGCAGCCGGTGAAACGCGCGCGACGGACATCATTGGATTCCGGGGCCATGCCTTCTCAAGCAAAGAAATTTCTAGCGACAATCTACAAAATCTGGGTGATGCGGCACGTGGATGTACCAGCAGAAGTTGCCGACGCGCTCGCCGCCGAGCTTTACGGCAACCAAGGCACGCCGCGGCGCAGCAAGGGCAAAACGGGAAGCAAGAACGCACAGCGCGTAAGGCCGAAATACGTGCCGGTCGTTGCGATGGTGAATGGATGCAGCGCGCGGGTAACGCTGATGCCGGCCGGCGGCGGGCGCTATCGCATCCAGCTCAATACGGCTCTGCGCAAAGCTGCGCGCGCCGACGTTGGCGATGTCGTCGGCATCGAACTGCAGCTGGACCGCGCGTCGCGCGAAGCGCCTGTGCCCGCTGACCTGCGCCTGGCGCTAAAGGAAAATGCCGCCGCGCGCGCGGCTTTTGCGAAACTCACCGCCGGGCATCGCCGGCATTTCATCCAATGGCTTGACTCCGCCAAGGGCTCCGATACGCGCATCCGCAGGCTCGGCCGCGCCATTGACTTCCTGCTTGCGCGGGCCCTTTCGCGCGAGTCCCGGGTCACCCAGACTCGAGGGAAATAATCCTGCGGCGGTTTTCCCCTCGCTAGCCGGAAGTGCGTGCCGCCGCAGCGCATCTGCGCTATCGTATCCGCTTACCGAAAACATGTACGGCCAAAACATCCAACACTCCGAACCAATTTTCCTCCTGCTTCTGCTATGCGTCGCCGTGCTCGCGACGGTCGCCAAGCGCTTCAAAACCCCTTACCCCATCGTGCTGGTGATCGCGGGCCTGTTCCTCAGCCTGATCCCGCGCATGCCGCGCATCGAACTAAACCCGGAGGTGGTTTTCCTGCTCTTCCTGCCGCCGCTGCTCTTCTCCGCCGCGTTCCAGACTTCCTGGCGCGACTTTCGTTACAACATCTCCAGCATCGCCCTGCTTGCCCTCGGCCTGGTGTCGTTCACCGTCTACGGCGTAGCCTTCGCCTCGCGCTGGATTTTGCCGGACTTCACTTGGAAGCTCGGCCTGGTTCTGGGTGCGGTGATCTGCACCACCGACGCCATCGCCGCGACCTCCATCACCCGGCGCCTGGGATTGCCGCAAAGAGTCACCGACGTGATCGAAGGCGAGAGCCTGGTAAACGACGCCAGCGGCCTGCTCGCGCTGCAACTCACCATCGCGATGGTCGTCACCGGGCACACGCCGTCGCTCCATGAACGCATGACTCTTTTGTTGTACCTGATCGCCAGCAGCATCGTGCTCGGCCTGGTAATCGCGAAGTTGGTCGCCTGGCTCATCAAACAGATTACGGATGCGCCCGTCGAAATCACGCTCAGCATCATTACGCCCTACTTCGCCTATCTCGCGGCAGAAAGCCTGCACTCCTCGGGCGTGCTGGCGACGGTGGTGTGCGGAATGTATCTGGGCCATCAAAGCTCGCTGTATTTTTCCACGCGCGCGCGATTGCAGGGCGCAGCCGTGTGGGAAACTCTCAGCTTCGTGCTCAACGGCATCGTTTTTATTCTGATCGGCCTGCAACTTCCTTACATCCTCGGTGACATTCGCAATCACAGCCTGTTTCATCTGGTGCTCGTCGGCCTGCTGGTCAGCGCCGTCGTGATCGTGCTGCGGCTGCTCTGGATGTACCCCGGTACGTGGGCCGCGAACTGGTTGCGGCGCCACGTGCAGCATCAGCAGGCCGCGCTGCCCAGCGCGAGATACATCTTTATCGTCGGCTGGACGGGCATGCGCGGCGTGGTGGCACTGGCTGCCGCAATTTCCTTGCCCAAGTTGCTGCAGGACGGCTCACCGTTTCCGCAGCGAAACTTGATCATTTTCCTGACCTTCTGCGTGATTTTCGTGACGCTGGTATTTCAAGGATTATCGCTGCCCTACTTCATTCGCCGCTTGGGACTGGCGGGCGAGGTCGTAAAGAACCCGGAAGAAGAGCGCGCGCGCTATGCGATGATTGAGGCCGCGCTCGCCTATCTGGAACAAGCGCGTGAACTGGACAATGCCGGCTTTGCGCCGGTGTATCAGGATCTGATTCGCATCCAAAAACATCGTCTGAATTTGCTGCCCGGGGACCGCTCGGTCGAGACCGGCTATACCGCCGAAGATTACGTTCGTTATCGCGAGCTCGCGGGGAACATCCGCGCCCTGCAGCGCGCGGCCCTGCTGAACATGCGCAATCATAATAAGATTAATGACGAAGTGTTGCGCCGTCTGGAGCAGGAACTGGATCTGTTCGAGATGCGCAATGCAAGTTCGCAATAGAGTGCGGGGAGGCTTTCTCCCAATGAAGTCATTTTTCGCGTTAACACTTTCCCTGGTTCTTGCCTCTGGGGCCCTGGCGCGAGCCAATCCCGCACAAACCCGAGCGGCGGACGCCGACCGGCTCGGGCTTACCTGTGCGCAAATCCTGCAAATGACTTCCACCGCTTGGGTCGCGCATTCAGCGGAAAAAGCCGGCGCGCCGGGCAGTGCGGCCGCGCCCGCGACCGTCCGGGCCATCACTGCCTACGGAAAATGCTACGACGCACGTACGAATCAGCTGGCTACGTCGCTCGGTAAGAGCGGCAGGGGGCCGCTGATGGGAGCGCTCGGAAACTTCCGTGACTTTCAAAAAGCGCTGGATGACTTCACGACGAAAGCTCTGGCCGTGTCCGAGAAACAGCCCGGAACGCAAGAAGCCGCCTATGCCGCGCTGTATGAAAAGCAGTTCCGCTATGAGTTCTACCAAAGATACGAACAGAGAATCACCGGAGGACGTGCGCTCACCGCCGAAGAAGCCGCCGAATATTCCAAAGCAAAAAATCGCTTCGGTGAGTTTCTCGGATTGCTGCCGGAAGACAAAGCGCACATCATTCACTCCTCTTTTAGCCAAATTTTCGACGGCGCCCCGGTCACCGACGTCACCAAGCTCGAGCTGTACCGCTTCGCCATCTCCGTTCTGGAATCCCCGAAAGACAAGGCGTTCTCGCCTCCCCCTTTCTGAAGTTCACGCTGCAGAAGCGCACTGTGGCGCGCTCGACTCACCGCAGAAACGGACGGCTAAGTTCCAGGTCATGATGTGCCCGAGCGACGAAGATCCAGCGTTCGGCGCCGAAGCTCCTCAGCTTCCCGGCCGCCCATCGGACGGCAAATCCTGGTGATGAAGCGCTGGCTCGCGTGCGGATACCCATCCACCCGCCGATTGCACCGCGAAGGCGGTGGGGCGTCTGCTTGCCGGGCCTAAGCGCCGCATCGTATTTGCCTCGACAAAAAAGTCGCGCCCTGCCGATTCGAGCCTTCTCCGTCTCTTATGGTAGTCTCAACTGCTGCTAATTTAATTCCCCACACTGGAGTTGTGCATGAAGCGCTGCGTCACCGCTGTTTTGTTTCTATGTGTCCTTCTGGCATCGGGCGCAATCCGCGCTCAAGTGAACGATGGCACTCGGCAGCTTTCGCGCGACATCTTCAAGCAGCTGGTTGAGATCAACACCACCGATTCGGTCGGCAGCACCACGATTGCTGCCAGCGCCATGGCCAAGCGCCTGCTCGATGCCGGTTTTCCGCCAAGCGATGTGCAAGTGCTCGGACCGAACGAGCGCAAAGGCAACATGGTCGCGCGCATTCACGGCACGGGCGCAAGGAAACCGCTGCTGTTCATCTGCCATCTCGACGTCGTCGAAGCGCGCCGCGAGGACTGGTCGATCGACCCGTTCCAGTTCCTCGAGAAGGACGGCTACTTTTACGGCCGCGGCACAGGAGACGTCAAGGACGGCGACGCGTTTCTGGTCACCACGTTCCTGCGCCTGAAGCAAGAGCATTTCGAGCCCGATCGCGACCTGATCCTGGCGCTCACGGCCGATGAAGAGGGCGGCGCATCGAACGGCGTCGCCTGGCTCATCAAGAACCACCGCGATTTAATCGATGCCGAATATGTGATCAATCCGGATGCCGGAGACTTCGAGCTCGACAACGGAAAGCACTTGCTCGTCGGCATTCAAGCCAGCGAAAAGCTCTATCAGGATTTCGATCTGAAAGTATCCAGCCCCGGCGGGCACAGTTCGCTGCCCACTTCCGAAAATGCGATTTATCAGCTCGCCGCGGGCCTCACGCGCCTCGAGAAATATCAATTTCCGTTCGAACTCAACGAAGTCACGCGCGAATATTTCAGGCGTGAAGCAAGCATTGTCGGCGGCCAGACCGGCGCGGACATGCAAGCTATCCTGCAAACACCGCCCGACCCCGAGGCGCTGGCGCGGCTTTCCGCCATCCCTTATTACAACGCGCGCATACGCACCACCTGTGTTCCGACGCGCCTGGATGGCGGCCATGCGAACAACGCGCTGCCTGGAATGGCC
>DATNLN010000257.1:0-13307 GCA_035602855.1 Candidatus Acidiferrales bacterium | reverse complement strand
CAGTTCTTCCAATCCCGCGCCTGTCAGGGAACTCACGGCGATGATCGATTTTGGGTTATCCAGGAATGTCCCGCGCACAAACTCTTCCACTTCCAGTCGCACGACCTCGAGAGTCTCCGCATCCACCGCATCGGATTTGGTCAGTACCGCGATTCCGCGCTGCCCCCCAAGAAGTTGCAGGATGTCAAAGTGCTCCCGGGTCTGCGGTTTGATCGCTTCATCCGCGGCAATCACCAGCAGCACCAGATCAATCCCGCCGGCTCCCGCCAGCATGTTGCGCACAAACCGCTCGTGCCCCGGCACATCCACCAAACCCAGCCGCACGCCCTCGAGCGTAAGAAACGCAAATCCCAAATCCAGCGTGATGCCCCGGCGCTTTTCTTCCTCCAGCCGGTCGGGATTCGTGCCCGTGAGCGCCTCGACAAGCGAGGATTTGCCGTGATCAATGTGGCCCGCAGTCCCGACGATGACGTGTTTGATCGCTTCCATGGCGTGCGCGCAGACGCAGTCATGCTAGCGGAGGAAACAAGGCGCGGTCAAATCGCAGGTCCGCTCCTATCGCGTGGCTCGCGCCACAAATAGGTAGATTAGTTTCCCAATGAAGTGTCCGTTTTCGCCACACCGCGTTTCGGAATCGCCCATCGTAGCAACCGAATCGCTCCGCTCGCGAGCCGTAAGTCGCTTCTCAACATACAGATCACAACCATCGGCCCAGGGCTGAAGACGTGCTCATCGATAGCTGACACAAGAGAGGACACCTCGATGACCACGCTCTGGCAAGACGTCCGGTACGCCTTCAGAATGCTGGGGAAGTCGCCCCTGTTGACGATCATCGTGATCCTCACGCTTGGGTTGGGTATTGGCGCCAACACCGCCATCTTCGGCCTCGTGAATGGGCTTCTGCTGCGGCCCCTGCCGGTGAAATCGCCCGAGCAAATTGTGGTGCTAGCCGCGCAGGTGCAGGGCGACGCCCTGGGAATCTTCACCCTTTCCTATTCCGAACTCGCGGATCTTCGCAAGCAGGCAGATGCGTTTTCCGACGTGTTCGGCTCGCAAGTCAATCTCGGCGGCCTTAGCTATGGCGGCAAAGCAAATCAATTCGTGTACGGCTACGTGACCGGAAATTATTTTTCTAGCCTAGGCGTACAGCCGGCGCTGGGTCGGCTGTTCCTGTCGGCCGAGGGTGAGGCAGGGGGCAAAGATCCCTACATCGTGCTGGGTTACGACTTTTGGCAAAAAAAGTTTGGCGGCGATCCCGAGATCGTAGGCAAGCAAGCCTTAATTGACGGACAAGAGGCCACGATTATCGGAGTGACGCCGAAGGGATTTCAAGGCACGCAGTTCGCGCTGAACTTGGACGGCTATGTCCCGCTGAACATGATGCCTGCGCAGGATGCGGCCACGTTCTGGAGCGATCGCAGCGCCCGCTCATTGATCGTGCTGGCCAGATTGAAACCGGGCGTGAGCCTGCAGCAAGCGCAAAGCTCAATGAATGTGGTGACGTCGCGGCTGGCCGAACAATATCCCGCATCGGACAAGGGAATTTCGGTTCACATCGTTCCTGAAAGACTGGCGCGGCCGCAGCCGTTTCCAAACAATATCGTTCCCTTCATCGCCGGCGTATTTCTGGCGCTAGCAGGATTGGTGTTGTTGCTGGCCTGCATGAACGTGGCGAACATTCTGCTGGTGCGCGCGACCATGCGGCAACGCGAAATGGCCATTCGCGCGGCCATGGGAGCGAATCGCTGGCGCTTGATCCGTCAGCTGCTCACCGAGAGCATTCTGCTCTCGCTATTCGGCGGGGTTGGCGGGCTCACGCTCGGAGTATGGGCCAGCAGCGCAATCGGTTCGATCCTCCCGGCAGGCAGACTTCCCATTCGAGTGGAGTTTGGTTTCGATTGGCGAGTTTTTGCATACGCGATGGCAGCCGCTCTTTTCACCGGTACCGTCGTCGGTTTGTGGCCGGCGTTGCGTGCGGGACATGCGGACGTGAATAGCGTGCTGCAGAGCGGCGGCAGAAGCGATACCGCGGGAGCCGGCCGCCACCGTCTGCGCAGCGTGCTGGTGATCGCGCAAGTGGCAGGCTCTCTCGTGCTCTTGATTGTCGCGGGACTCTTCGTGCGCAGCCTCATTCGCGCCCAGCACGCCTACATGGGCTTCGACGCTGACCATGTCCTGAATCTGACTCTCGACCCGCGCGAAGTGGGCTACGACGACGGCCGCACCAAGACTTTCTACCACGACCTCGAAGCCAGAGTCCGCGCCCTGCCCGGGGTGCAATCGGCGAGCCTCGCATTCAGCGTGCCGATGGGACCCGTGCAAGATGGCAGCTCAGTTTACATCGAAGGACAGCCGCCTACTCCCGGCCAGCCGCCTCCCGTCGTGATTTACAACCATGTGGACGAACCTTACTTCGACACGATGCGGGTTCCGCTGCTGCGCGGCCGCACATTCCGCGAAAATGACAACGACAAGGCGCCGCTCGTCGCCGTCATCAATCAGACCATGGCTCTGCAATTCTGGCCCAACCAGGACCCCATCGGAAAAAGCTTCAGCCTAAAGAGCGCCACCGGACCGTTCGTTGAGATCGTGGGAGTAGCCGCCGACGGAAAATACATCTTTATCGGCTGGGACAAGAAGCCGTATTTCTTCGTCCCGCTCGCGCAGAGTTTTTCGGCGTACCGGACTTTGCAGGTTCGCTCCTGGCTGCCGCCGGAGAGCATGATCGCGCAGATGCAGAACGAAGTTCGCGCACTCGATCCCAACATGCCGGTTTCAGACGTACAAACAATGAGGCAGTCGCTCGGGGGCGGAAACGGCTTCTTCATTTTCCAGGTGGGCGCGATTCTGGCCGCAGCCATGGGCTTTCTTGGACTCACACTTGCCGTGGTGGGCGTCTATGGAGTGGTTTCGTTCGCTGCGAGCCAGCGTACCCACGAGATCGGCATCCGCATGGCGTTAGGCGCTGGACGCCGCGATATCTTGCGCCTGGTTTTACAGCAGGGATTGGCGCTGGTGATAATGGGCGTGCTTTCCGGCACCGTGTTGGCGTGGGCCCTCACGCGCTCCATGGCCACGATCCTGGTCGGCGTGAGCCCCACCGATGCGCTCACGTACGGGACGGCGACACTGCTTCTCGCGGCAATTGCCTTTTGGGCCTGCTACGCGCCCGCTCGCCGCGCCATGCAACTGGATCCCATGGTCGCGCTGCGTTACGAGTAGCGCCACGCCCTAGGTATTTCTAGGAATATTCAACGACGCCCGACCACGTTCAACGTGAGTCGGGGCACTATGCAAGCCCCTAAAGGACCAAGATGCTCGATCCCGTGCAAACGCAGACCTTCACCCCCGCCGCGCAGCGTCTCTTCGCTCCCTGGCCGGCCTTTCGTCAATCATTACTCGTCACTCATCACCGCCTCAATCAATCGCCAGCGAAACAAAATTGAGCGCCGCTGTGGCTTGCTGAAAATAATCAACCGCGATCCGAATGAATCGCTGGTTCTTGTCGTGTTTTTTGTCCTCCGAGGGGCTCTTGAGCCCCTGAATCGTCGCGTGCAATAAACAACTTGAGCGCATTCGCGATTTCACGCTATGGTCGTAGGCTGCCAACTATGATTCAGACTGCCAAGGAAAACCTCATGCGACAGCTACGACGGATCGGCATCGTGCTTCCGCTCTTGTTACTCATACCAGCTCTGGCCTCCGCGCAATCGGAATTGCCGAAAACTCCCGTGCGCGCGGTGATTGACAACTACTTTGGCACGAACGTTGTCGACCCCTACCGCTGGCTGGAGAATACCTCCGACCCCGAAGTCGTCGCCTGGATGAAGGCGCAGAACGATTACACGCGCGCTGTGCTCGCCCGCATTCCCGGCCGCGACGAGTTGCTCGCCCGCATCGAATCGCTCGATAACGCCGGTAACACAGTTTCCGCGCTGCAAGTCTGGGGCGGCCATTATTTTTATTACAAGACGGAGCCGGGCTCGGACAATCACAAGCTCTTCGTGCGCGACACTCTCACCTCGCCCGAACGCCTGTTGGTGGACACCGAAAAAATGACCACCGCCGACGGCAAACACTACTCCATTGATTATTTCCAGCCCTCCCTCGATGGCGTTTACGTCGCCTACGGAATTTCGTTGGGCGGCTCGGAAGAAAGTGTCCTGCACGTGTTGCAGACGGCCACCGGCAACGTGCTGCCCGATACCATTGATCGCGCCCAGTTTGCTTCCCCCAGCTGGCTGCCCGACGGCAAAACTTTCTTTTACACGCGCGCGCAAAAGCTCACCCCCGACTCGCCTCCCACCGCGAAATATCAAAAACTGAAAGTGTACCGTCACACTCTGGGAGGCGACCCGGAAAGCGAGCCCTTGGTGTTCGGTTTCGGTGCAAATCCAGAGGTGAACGTCGACGAAAATGATTTTTCAACCGTGCAGTTTTCGCCGGGCGCGCCGGATTTTATGGTTGGAGTGGTGGCCCACGGTGTGAAACGGGAGATTGACGTATACACCGTGGCGCTGGACGCCAACCCCGGCGCGAAGACAGCCTGGAAGAAGGTCGCCGACCAGTCCGATGACGTTACCGGTCTGGACGTCCACGCCGGCGAAATTTATTTGCTCTCTCACAAAAATGCATCACGCTTCAAGGTTTTGCGCACCCGTCTCAGTGCTCCCGATCTAGCTCACGCCACCGTCGTCGTGCCTGCAAGCGAAGTCGTCATCACCGGCATCAGCGCCGCCGGCGACGCTCTCTACATCCAGGATCTCGATGGCGGTATCGGCCGCTTGCGCGGCCTGCCGTACGGCAATGGCAGCCTTCAGCCAATCCAGCTGCCGTTCTATGGCGCGATCCAATCGCTCGTCACCAATCCTCGCGAGCCCGGCGCCTGGCTCGAGCTCACCTCCTGGACGAAATCACCGCTGTGGTATTCGCTCGATGCAAAAACCGGAACGCTCAACGACACCGCGCTCGTGGCGGCTTCCCCTGTTGATTACTCGCAAATCGAATCCGAAGAGGTAAAAGCCAAAAGCGCCGACGGCACCATGATTCCGCTTTCCATCATCCATAAGCGCGGCATCTCACTCGATGGCTCGCATCCCACATGGCTCACGGGCTACGGCGCCTATGGCATCAACTACGATCCGTATTTCGATCCGACAATCCTGGCGTTTTTGGAGCGTGGCGGCGTGCGCGCCTTCGCGCACGTGCGTGGCGGCGGCGAATACGGAGAAGACTGGCACCTGGCCGGACAGAAGCTGACCAAGCAGCACACGATTGACGACTTTATCGCCGGCGGCGAATACCTGATCGAACACAAATACACTTCCGCCGCACACCTGGCAGGCGAGGGAACCAGCGCCGGAGGAATCACCATCGGCCGCGCCATTACCGAACGCCCCGAGCTCTTCGGCGCCGCGCTGATTCGCGTCGGCGATACCAACGCGCTACGGGCCGAAACCCAGGCCAGCGGTCCAGCCAATATTCCGGAGTTCGGGACGACGACGGAGGCGGATGGATTCAAAGCGCTATTTGCGATGGACGCCTACCAGCATGTTAAAGCCGATACGCCCTATCCCGCGGTGCTTCTGACTACGGGCGTGAACGACCCGCGCGTCGCGCCTTGGGAAGCCGCCAAGATGACGGCGCGCCTGCAAGCCGCGACCAGCAGCGGCAAGCCCATTCTGCTGCGCGTGGATTACGACGCCGGCCACGGGATGGGCTCTACCAAATCGCAGCATGACATCGAACTAGCCGACGAACTTTCCTTCCTCTTCTGGCAGCTGGGCGTCACCGGATATACGCCAAACGCCGTAGCACATTGACCGGCGACGCACTCCGCCGACACACAACGGACGAGGACGCGGGATTAAAACGGGCTCGCCGCCGTCGCTCCTTCGTCCCGCAATTGCGGTGCGGTAGTGGACCCTTGGAATTTGGGTTTGCCCAATTTCACGATCCAGATCCCGCTGTTGATGTCGTTGAAAAAAATCAATCCATTGGCAGGCTGCGCGCCCCATGTGAACGGCAGATTCGCGCGATATCCCGCCTGATCGCCGGGGAAAAAGCTCGCGATCTCGCGGCCTTGCTCGTACAAATTGCCGCGCAATTCGCCAGAAATATCCACCGCTCGTCCGCCGCCCGCGTAATCGCCCAAGTATAAAATATCGTTGTCCGGCCACACGTTGTGCATCCCGCCCTCGGGAACCTCGTAGTTGGCCACTTCGCGCGGGTGCTCGATGTCCGTCACATCCATCACGTGCAAAATACCGCGCACCGGAATTCGTTCCTTGGTGCTGATCTCGAAATATCCGGGAAAAACTTCATCGCCCACAAAAACATAATTCTTGTAGCGGAAGGCCGTGTGCGACCCGGCCAGCCAGCCGTCTCCATACAATTCGTAATGGTTGAATTTGTATTGCGACACCAGCTTGGGATTTTCCGGGCTGCCGCCTTTGATCCCGTTGCCGACGTCCAGAATCACCAAACCATCGCGCCAGTACGCCAGATAAGCCAGTCCATCCTTCACGTACAAATCATGCAGATAGCGGCCCACACTGATCATGCCCTCGCCCAGCGGCGAAGCGATCATCTGTTCCTGCGATTTTTCCGTTTGCCAGCGCGCCACTTCTTTCGGGTGCGCCGCGTCCGCAAAATCAATCACGCGCAACGAACCGGTGGCGTCGTCGGTAATGTACGCATAGTGTCCGTTGATAAACGCGCTGTGCACGCCGCCCGTCACCGTCTCGGTGTATTCCGAAATTACTTTCAAGTGCGCCGGGTCCGAAGCGTCAAAGAACACGATTCCATTCTTGCGGTTCGAGGCTCCCTCACGCGTGAACACTCCCACCTTCTCGTCCGGCGTGGTGCTGACGTCGTTGTAAAGCCGCGCATCCGCCTTCAAACTGTCGAGCGCCTTGGGATGTGCCGCATCGGAAACGTCGTAGGCGTACAGCCGGTCTCCCATCGTCGCGACGTACAAATGATTGCCGACGACCCATTCTTCGGTGGTCTGCACTACCTTGCCCTCGGCGTTCTTGGTCGGAATGTGCGCCACCACGTCCAGCCCGCGCTGCACGTTGCGCGGCGCCACCACGACCGAAGCGCTCGCCGTGTGGCCGCCGATCGCTGCCGTCACTTCGTAGGTGCCGGGCAAATTCGCGACGAAGGCGCCATCCGGGAAAACCGAACCCTGCGGCCCGCTGACGCTCCAGCTCGTCAGCAACCCTTTCGCTGCCGCGGCTGCGCCTTTCGTCGCGATCGGTTTCGCGGTGAAGTGCACCACGTCGCCAGTCTTCGCATTCGCTGCCTTCGGCTCCAGCGAAATTTTTTGCAATGTATCCGCCACCACCTGCACGGTAATCTCGCCGCGCGCCGGTCCGGCCGTCGCCAGCAGCGCCGCTGTGCCGGGCGCGAGCGCCTTCACCAGGCCGGAATCATCCACGGTCGCGATTGCCGGAGCCTTCGAACTCCAATGAATCGCGACGTCCGTCCGCGGATCGCCATTGGCCGAGCGCGCTGTCGCCGTCAACACGGTCGAGCCGCCCACCACCAGCGCCTGCTGCAAAGGCGTCACCTCCACCGCTACCGGCGGAGGCGTTCCCACCGTCACCGTCGCAAATCCCGGCTTGCCCGCCACCACGGCTCCCACCGTCACTTGCCCCGCCGCGCGGAAAATCACATTGCCATCGTCATCCGCTCCAGCGATGTCCGGCGGCAGCGCGATCCAGAGCGTGGGCTTCACGTCAATCGTCTTACCGGCGTCGTCTTTCGCCACCGCGGTGAACTTGATCTTGTCGCCCACGTGCGCCTGAATGTTCGTGGGCGTGATTTCCACCGTCTTCGGCTTCGGTGGCGTGGACGGCGCGCCCACTTCTTGCCCGCAAATTACCGGCGCGCACATCAGCACCGCGACAGTCAACCAGCCAGCTACGCACTGCGACGCGATTCGCATGCAGGACTCCCTCTGGTGCCAGAAAATCTCGGAAATTGCCGTGTGAGAACTTGAACCGAAGGCGCAGCTTTGTCAAGAGCAAGGCGCGAAACGACGAATCGCGAATTCAGTTCCGGCGCGAGCCTCGATCGGAGCAATGCGACCCCAATCAATTGAAAGAAACTTGTCGGCGGGAATCAGCAGGAATGGAGAGAAGGAGGGGAATGGATTGCGCGAACCTCATGCATCAGCGCTGGTGCGGAACCGCCAGTAAACGCAATAGCGCTGGTCGAACAATCGGTAGAAGGGGCTGAGAGTGACGTCGAGAGGACGGCCCGCGCCCACGGTGCGGAAAGTGAGCGGTTGGTCATTCCCAGGCTTATCATTCGCGCTGACCGGCTGAATCCATTTCTCCAAGCCATTCCGGTCACCCTCCAGTTCCGGCACGGCCATCGCGGGAAAGCCGCCGTGCAGAATCTTGTCCTCGGAATAAAGGCGCTTGGGATCGAGATCCTCAGTGCCCAGTTCGCCTGCGAGCACCACCGGACCATACAGGATCGCCGCGAGATTCGCATCATCGGGAATCGGCTGCAGGTGCAAACGCATCGGCAGCTTCACTTCCACGATGTCGCCATCCTTCCACTTGCGCTCGATTTTCGCGTAGCTCGAGGGGGCCAGTTTTTCATTCGGCCGAAACCGTTTGCCATTGACCGTTACGCTGGCGTCGTCGGCCCAGTAAGGAATCCGCAGATTCAAACTAAATTCTGCGGGCGATTTCGCCTGAATCACCAGGCGCGTCCCGGCTTGTTTGGGGAAACGCGTTTCCTGCTGGATGACCAGCCCCTTTTCCTTCCAATGCACTGCGGAAGCGAAGAACTGGTTCACCCACAACGATCGCGCATCGTGAAAATAGAACCCCTCGCCAAGTTTCGAGAAATTTTCCAGCCCCGTGCCGCAGCAGCAGAAAAATCCCTCGTGCGGCACGAAGTGAACTTTCCACTGGCCCGATTGCATTCCCAGATAGTAAAGCGGCGAACCCTCCGCCGGATTCGGCGTAGCAAGAATGTGATTCAGGAACGCGCGCTCGTAGTAATCGGCGTATCGCGGCTCGGGCTGCCATGTAAACAGATGATTGGTTAGCTTCAGCATGTTATAGGTGTTGCAAGTTTCCTGCGTCAGGTCCGTCAGTGCGGGGGCTAGCACGTCCGGCGGCGTCTTGAAATGTTCGCTGATGCTGTCGCCGCCCGTGACGTAGCTGCGATGCAGCGCGACCTGCTGCCAGAAAAACAGTGTCGCGTCGTGGTAGTACGGATCACCGGTCAGTTCAAATTCACGCGCAGCCCCGATGAACTTCGGTATCTGCGTGTTGGCGTGCAGGCCGGTCAGCGCGTCGCGCCCCTGCGCGGCGGGATCCATCACCACGTGATGATCAAATCGTTTCGCGACCAGCAGATAACGCGGATTTCCAGTGACCGCGGACAGGCTTGCCAAGACTTCATTCATCCCGCCGAATTCAGTTTGCAACGTGCGCTGCATCTGTTCTTCCGGGATGCGGCCCGTCCGCCAATCCGTCCACGCCGCCATGCCTTCCAGTACTTGCAGCGCCTGCGCGTTCTGGCAGCGCTCGAACATGTCGAGCAATCCAGCCATGATTTTATGCAGCGCGTACCATACGACCGCCGCAGGGCGGCCCGCTTCCAGGTCGTCAAAGCTTGATTCCGGGAACGCGGAAAGATAGCCCTTGTCGCCGAGCCGAGCCTGGCAGATCGCCAGTTCTGCCACCATCGCGTCCGCCCTCGCCTTGATGCGCGCATCGCCCGTCGCGGCGTACATCTGCCCACTCGCGGAAAGGAAATGCCCCACATAATGCCCGCGCCACCCGTTGGCCGGCGACTCGCGGTTGTAAAGCGGCTGGGCGGAGGAGGGCAGATTCGCGGCCACGCGGAAGTTATGCAGCAGGCGATCGGCATCCAGCGCGAGCATGTACGCAAGGGTTTGCTCGCGCATCCGGAGCAAGTCCGGATCGAGGATTGTCACGTCCTGAAGGGGAAACGGACTCGCGTACAGCGCGGGGTGCGCATCTTTAGCAGGCAGGTGCGTGGCCGCCAGATTCCGCTGGCTATGTGCAGTCGCCGCACCGCCATCGCCCGAATGCGACCCAATCATGTTCCCGGCCGCACGGGTAGAAGCAAGCGCCGTGCCGCCGAAGAGTATGCTACGCAGAAAATCACGTCGGATCATGCAACCGTTTCCCCCTACAAGCAGCGGGAATCTTCGCTGGCCTAAAATCAGCCGCTGATAACCGTGAGACGCTCAGGTGAGTACTCGAGGTTACGCGGCTCGAGCAGCGCCGGAGCGGCATTCGGTAGCGGGCCAACTGGAAGATATTCGGATGGGCTCGCGTCCCGCCTCAGGCCACAGCTCGCTGCCGTTCAGCCCCGGCAATCTCCGCCACGATCTGCTGCGCCGCCGCCCGCGGATCCGCCGCCGCGACGATCGGTCGGCCCACGACCAGGTAATCAGCCCCGGCTCGAACCGCATCTCCCGGTGTCGCTATGCGCGATTGATCGTTCGTCGCGGCCCATGCCGGACGCACTCCCGGAACCAGAATCTTGAAATCCGGCCCAAGCTCCCGCCGCACCGCCGGAGCCTCCAGCGCCGAACACACCACCCCATCCATCCCCGCCGTCCTCGCCAGTCGCGCCAGCGCCACCACCCGCGAGCCAAGCGAGCCTTCCATCCCAATCTCCCGCAGAGCCGCCTGATCGAAACTGGTCAGCACCGTCACCGCAAGCAACGCCGCACGGTTTTTCTTGCCACCCGCAGCCTCGCGCGCCGCCTGCATCATCGCCAGCCCGCCGGACGCATGCAAAGTCAGCAACCGCACGCGCGGCAGCCGGACAGCCGCAGCAACGGCATGCCCGACAGTATTTGGAATGTCATGGAATTTTAGGTCGAGGAAGATGTCGAAGCCCAGGTCCGCGAGCTTTGTAACCGCTCGCGGACCCTCCGCAGTAAAGAGCTGGCTTCCAACTTTGAACATCCCGGCCGCTCCGCGCAGTTTCCGCGCCAAAGCAGCCGCAGGACCAAGCTGGTCCAGGTCTAAAGCGACGATCAGTTTCCGGGATGCGCTGTTGCTGGGCGTGCTGGCACCTTTAGGAGTTCCAGCCGGACTTTGGCGAGCCCGTGCTGATCGAATCCTAACTTACGTGCCACTTCGTAGGAAACATCTAATTCGCGCCCTTCGACGTAAGGTCCGCGGTCGTTGATCCGGACCACCTGGCTGCGATGGTTCCGCATGTTCACAACGCGCACGATCGACCCTAGCGGAAGCGTGGGGTGGGCGGCAGTGTCTGCATACATATCGTAGGTCTCGCCGTTAGCGGTCGGCAAGCCGTCGAAATCGTCTCCGTACCAGCTGGTGGTGCATTCCCACACCGCGAGCGGCTTCTCCTGGTGATTGGCCCGGCTTAGGGGGTTCGGTACAGCTGGAGTGATGCCCAGCGCGGCCTCTGCAGGAGAAGGGTTGCCCGGTTTTCCCGGCGCCGCTGGATTGACGGGCAGGGTAAATGCGAGCAGACCCAATCCTAAGAACACCGACTGCAGAATCACGAAAATCTTGGCCTTCATGTTCACCTAACCTTGTTTGAAACCAGCCCGAATTCTACCTGTTCGGGGGTACAGTGACAATCAGTTTAATACTGTAGAGCTCCCCGTAACTTGCTGATTTCAAAGGTATTTTCGTCCCGGCACCACATTTCCAGACCGCTTACGAGCCGTTCAGAAGCCCGCGGGTCCACAAAGTGGGCCGTCCCTACTTCCACCGCCGAGGCGCCAGCCAGCACGTACTCAGCGATATCTGCCGGTTTTTCAATGCCTCCGAGTCCGATTACCGGGATCTTTACAACTCGGCAAGCCTCGTAGACCAGCCTCATGGTTATAGGTTTTATGGCCGCGCCCGACAACCCTCCCGTCGTACTACCGAGACGGGACCTCCGATTGTGGGCATCTATACACAGTGCAGGGTAGGTGTTCGCGATGACCAGAGCATCTGCTCCTTCCGCTTCAGAGATCTTTGCGCCAACTCCAATCATATTAACATTCGGTGAGAGCTTCACCCACAGCGGGCGCTTCGCCGCGGCCCTCGCAGCTGCCACAACAGCGCTTGTGAGCGAGGGGTCAGTACTATATTCAATGCCGCCGCGTTCCACGTTGGGGCAGGATATGTTCAGTTCATAGCCAGCCAGCCCCTCGGCATCCTCTAGAACCCGGATCACCTCCACATAGTCCGCGATCGTATGTCCGAAGACGTTGGCAATTACCGCAGTGTTGTAACGGCGCAACAGTGGCAGCTTGCCCGCAACAAATGCGCGCACTCCGATATTCTGCAGCCCGATGGCATTCACCATCCCGCTGGCCGTCTCGCAGATCCGAGGCGCCGCCGCTCCCTCCATGGGTTGCGCGGAGAGGCCCTTGACCACGATCCCACCCAGCCGGTTTAAATCCACCAGATGCGCGAACTCCACTCCATACGCAAAGGTGCCGCTTGCGGCGATGATGGGATTCTTAAGGGCAAGGCTGCCGATACTGACGCGGAGGTCTACTGAAGCGGGCCGTTGAGGGCTGCGTGCCGGCGCCGACGAACTCACAATGCGCTCAGTCTACCACGCTGGTCAATATTTGGCTGCTACAAGCGCACCTAAATTCGCGGACACAAGACATCGAGCTTGTCCGCTGTCACGGACCCGTATTTTCGTCAGCGAACGCCGACGCTCAGCACTAGAGCCGCGAAGGCCCCCACCAGTCCAGATGTTCTGAACCAGTGGTACACGTTCCAGCGATGCTCCTGCGCTTTCCAATCGCTGGGAACCGATGCCAGGGTCCATTTTGCAATTCGATTGTTGATCGGGACCGGAGCGATTAGCGAGAAGACCACTGCAAGAACTTGTATTGCCAGAGCAACTGCGGCGAAATTCCACGCGAATTTGTTCAGATGCGCGAACGGGAATAGCAAAAGAAGATTCAATAGCGTTGAGCCCACCATCCAGAACGGCATCACACGACCAAGTAGAGCGGCGAACGATGAGCGAACCGGTATATGCACCTCCGGTCGTTGCCGATCCAGCGTGGGATGGGCGAACGCAGCTACGTTCAATTCGCTGCCGCACATCAGACCCAGCGCTAACACCGCAAAGAGTTGAAGTGCCATGGGAATGGTCCTCCTCTCCCCGATTAGACGTCCTCTACGGGCGCCGGATGCAATTCTACCCCGGGAAGAGGCCTGCCATCCGCCGATAGCCGCATCCGTCGATCCAGGATCAGGCGACATTCCCCCGCTGCGAACCCCCCGCTGTCTATGTTAGGATGAGGCGCCAAA
>DATNLN010000253.1:0-36985 GCA_035602855.1 Candidatus Acidiferrales bacterium | reverse complement strand
TGAATTTCTGCAACTGTGCCCAGCCGGCGTCGGGGCTTACATGACAGATCAATGGGATCGTTCCGTTTGCGGGGCTGAGCGGAACGTTTGCCGGCGTATAGTGGAGTGGTATTTTCGTTTGCTGAGCGGCGGCGACCTTCGCAGCGATGGGCGCGACGACCTTTCCAGTGGAAGGGTCAAACTCCGGAAGCAGGCTGGTGCCTCTGAATTCGGCGCGGTGATCAGCGAGTCGAGAGAATTGTTCGGGTTGATCATGACGGAATTGCTCGACTTGCGTGGCTTGGCGTACGTCAACAGGCGTTCCGGCAATTTTAGAAGGCAGTTTGGGAGGCTTCTTGCCGGCCGCCGTGATAGCCACGATGGCTGGTTCTTTACTCAGCCAGCCCGATTTGGTGGTGCAATAGCCAGGCCTGACGAACAGGACCCCCGGCTTTTTGAACTGAGCGATGTTGCGTTTGATTTTGGGGATTAGGTAATCAAGCTTATTCAAGGTTTCTCCTCCACATCGAAGTTGTCAGCGATCTGCTGTAAATGCGCGCACCCGGCCCTCACCGGGTTCGGTAGCGGTTTCTGCAGAAGACCGGTTGCAAGAGCCGCCAGCTCCCTGAAGCGTTCGCGGCAAAGTCATCGAGCGTTTTTCGCCTCGGGCGGGAGCATCACCTGGCGCGTGAGCCCGAATCCCGGGCCGGCGGTTTTGCCTGGGTATTTGTTACCCGCGGGCATAAGCATCGGCCCTTCACCGAGCGGTAGGACGACGCGCGGCCTCAAGTCAATCGTGGCGCCGCAGAAAGTTACTAGTTGAGTTTCGCTGCCGGCCGCGTCGAATTCAAAACTCCATGCCAGCATTCGAAGCATCAGGCTAGCTATTCTTCCATCTGAGCAATTGGTCCTTGGACGGAAATTCTCATCTTGATGACCTTGATCTGAAAAACGTCGCCTAGTCAGCTTTACAAAACCCCGGCAAACGTGACGGATAATAACACCTGTCCAGGCTCACATTTTTATTGGCTGGAGCTCTCAAGCTGCCGGTTACGAGTGGTGCAGGGCGAGAATGTCCGAGAAAAGGACATTCTCGCCCTGGGTGACGATGCGTCCGTCTATTGGCCGCCGAACGTCTTGCGCAGCGTTGCGATCGACACATGCGGCCAGCTGAAAGGCACAGGTGGCTTACCCGCCGGCAAAAGCGGGAAATTAAGCAACACGGTCTGCACATATTGCAGCTGCATGAAGTGATGCGCTGGATGTCTGATTTTCTCGATCCAAAAAGTTGCGAACAGGAGCGCCGCGTTTGCGTTTGTCTGAAGGAAAGGAAGGTTCTCGATTCCGCCCCCTCCATTGGTTATCGGGCCGGCACCGGTCGTCGCTGTTGCAATCTGCAGCACTACCATTTCTTCGATGAACTGGCCTTGCAGTGCCTGCTGCAAGAGGCGAGTTGGGTCGTTCACGACGGTTTGCATGGGGACGCCATCGATCGCTGCAGGAAGCGGAACGGCAGGCGTATTGCCAAAGGGCGTTCTGGAATTCGTGGCTGCCGGAGTCGTGTTCGAAAGATCGTATTCGGGGAAGCCCCCCTGTGTGCCTCCCGCCGGCATTGTGCCTCCTTGCGGAAAAGGAGCGGTGTTCACCGGGTTTATTTGAAATGTCCCCAGGGTTGGCCCGCTCCCCACTGGGTTCACGGAAATCGCCGCGCCTTCGGCCAACACTGCGTTTCCGTGAGGTATGGTGGCCATACGAGCGACGCTCGGAGTTTCCGCCGGCGCCGTGGTCTGTGGGATGTTTACCCAGATGCCGGGCTCGATGTGTAGCGCACCGCCGGTAACGGAATCGCTGATCTTCTGAAGGTAGGTTAAGCCGAACAATTCAATGTCGTCCTGAGAGTTACCGCGGTTGGGAATCGATGTCGCGATCGGATCGAACCGCAACGTTTCGCTAGTTTGATTCAGTTCTAGAAATAGCGGCGCATTCCCTTCTCGATCCGGTCGGGCAATCAGGTTAAACCCTTTCCCGTGCCAGGTACCTGCAAGCTCCGCAAGAAGACCCAAACTCGTTAAGACTTCCTCGTTCGGCGTAGCCAAACGCACTGACGGTATATTGGACATAAACTTTCTCCTCCTATCGCTTTCCTCGAATTTCGAAATAGCAATTTCGAACGGGGCCTTCGTGTCACGTCGGAATCGAATCGAACGCCGTGAGCGAGGTGGACGCGAATTCCTTTTTTCGCTCACAGCGGGAACGAAGACAGACCGGAAGCCGTCTCCGTTCCCGGCTATGAATGGGTTTAGCTTGCAGCGCTCTTGTGAGTTTGTTGAGACGCTGGTTTGCCGCCGAATGCGGTCAGAAGTTTTTTGCCGTCCGGGCTTCCCAGACCCGTGCAGGGATCCCATCCGGGTGCGGACGAATAACCATCGTTGTTTCCAGACACAATGTCGTGGAACGTCGCAGCCGCGCCGTGGGAGTACAGCAGCGGATTGAGAAACCCAACGGGTTTACCAAGCGACTGATTGAAAAGCGCAGTGAGACCGGCCCACAGAGGCGCCACTGCGCTGGTGCCGCCGATCACCGTCCCCGATCCATCCACAACGATGTTATAGCCAGTTGCCGGATCGGCGTCGCCCGCGACATCGGGGACGCCACGCCCCGTCTGCTTATTCGGCGCCTTTGGCACATTGGCGTTCTGCTGCCAGGCCGGTAACGGGAACACTTGGCTGACTCCGCCGCCGGTTGCTCCTTCTTGCTCGCTCAGTTCATTCCAGGCAACTTCGCTTTTGATTGTGGCGGCGGAAAGAACCAACTTGGTGCCGCCGCATCCAGTCATATGCGGACAAGATGCCGGGAAATCGACTTGCAAATTGCCGTGCGGGTCCCCGTCCGTCGCGCCGTCGTCACCTGACGCCGCAAAAATGGTGATGCCCATGGTGGCGGCGTCCTGAGCTGCTGAATCGAAAGCGTTCATTGCTTGTTGCGTCCACGTGTTCTCCGCTCCTCCCCAACTGATGGAAATCACAGTTGGCTTCAGGCTCGTGTCGTGGATGGCGGTGGTCAATGCATCCAAAAATCCTTGATCCGTATTCGGAGAAAAATAGACCCCGATTTGTGCGCTAGGTGCAACCGAACCGGCTACTTCAATGTCGAGTTCTACTTCTCCATCGGGTCCGGAGGGGTCGCCCGTCGGCGTATTGGACCCTCCGTCCACACCAATCGCAGTTACTTTGGGGCTGGACAGTTTTAATTTGCTGAAGAAAGCGGTCAGGTCCGCAGGTTTAAATCCTCCACCCAATTCAATCAGCGCAATCGACTGGGTCGATCCAGTTACGCCGGTCGGAAAATCGTACGCTTGCGCGACTTGTGTCGGGTCATAGCTGATTTGTTGCGCGTGTGGCTGCAGCTTTCCCGCCGCCTCAAGGCGCATCCGGAAGTGAGGTTTCGCCTGAGGTCGATTGTCCAAACCGAACACGCCTTCAATCGCCGGTGCAAGCTCTGTCGGGATGGTTAGGGTGCCGGTGCGGCCACGGTAGTAACCTTTCGTCGGATGTTCATAACGCTCGAGTTTCGTTTCGAAAGCGCGACTGAACGCCTCGACGGTTCCCGTGAGAACTACGGACCGGCGGGCCGGATTTTCCTCTTTCACTTCGAGTCCAAACTCCAGGGCGAACTGACGAACTTTGGCGAGATCGTCCGCACTTGCTCCGTGAGCTTTCGCGAATTCCTCGCGGCTGAGGTGATGCCTTTCGTTTACTGGCAACGATCCTAACCGGGCGATGTTGGGGTACGCCCCTGGATCCGATCCGCGTCTTAGATAGACGGTTACCGCTATTTTCTCGTGCGGATCGGACGGGCCAATTAACTTGGCGCCCTCCATCGGAGCGCGTTCACTGTGGCCGAGACGGACCCTATCCTGAATGTTCATGGGCTTCTCCTTTTAAGCGCCTGGCGGCGTTGACGTGTGCGAAGGAGCAACAACCCAATGCGTTGGTGCTATGGCTCCAGGCCGGTTCGATGAGACTGAACTTCCCGGAATGTCTGGTATTGACTCACCTGATGTTGCTCATCCGATACTTAACTAGTGCGTTCTATAACCAAAACGTTTCATCGTGGCCGCGCTAGAAACGAAAAAAGTGGCTCGATCCCAGCAAGCGTCGCCTTCTTCCAGCGCTTTGCTCGGCCACACCTTGCCAACTGCGGGGTTTACATCGGAGAATCTGCGAGGCTTTATGGCGCGGCTCGAAGCCGTGCCCTTCGGAGCTGGACTTTGAGATCCGTAGATACCCTTTAATCCACTCTCCCATGCTGCGCGCACAAGCGCTCTTATTGCGCCAGACTGTAGAGATCCACGCCGCCGTTGTAATTGGGCACGTAGATTTGACCGCCGTCAATCACAGGAGGGTCAAACTTGTTAAATAGAAACTGGATGTTCCAGCGTTGCGAGTCCCAGAGAACTTTGAGGGACCCGTCCGCAGCCAGGTGCACGGCGTCATAGACGAGTAATCTGCCGTTCACCACTTGAGCGTTTGCATCACCGTAGGGGATCGTGCAGACCACGATCGCGGAGCTGGGATCTGCTTCGTTGCTTGATCCAGAGCAGAATCCGCCCGGCATTCCCCCCGGAGGATTCTCACGCACGTTATCGCTCGCGTATTCGTGACTTTGCGCAATATATGTTAGCGTACCGCTCGAACTCACGGCCCATTTGTGCAGCTGCGAATTTTCCCCCCAGGCGAAAAGCGTCCAGGAATTCAATACTGGGTCGAAGAACTGCACCGGCGTCATGTGCAGATGAGCCGTGTCGCCTAAAGGAAAGAAGTTGAGCATACGCGGATCGGTTGGGCAGGGATCGACTGGTCCCGGGCTCATGGTCAGCCAGACAGGGGGCGCGGCGAGCTTCGCGCAGTTCGCTTTCGAGTTACTTGTCAGGTCCGCGGCAGTGGTCCCGCCCAGGCCAGCCGTTTTGATCGAATAAGCGATTCCGTCCTTTCCCGTTGCGACGCAAACACCAATCGAGAAAAGGCACGCTGGACCAGCCGAACCCCAATCTTCGTCGGACCACTTGCCGGAAGCCATGTCCGGAAAAACCAGGACCGTTGGAGTCCCACGTTCGCTGATCATCGGAACCAGTTTTGCGTTCTGCAACGAGATGCTCATCCCGCCACCAACGGGCTTGACGGCTTCCGAGGCGGCGCTTAAGCCGGCAAGTTTGACGGCAGGCTTGGCTGCCTGCCCGGTCCTGGCCATGTCCGTCCACGGCGCCCAGTGGTCGATCACTTGCAGCTTGGCCGCAACTCCCGCCGAAGGCGGTGTGTATTGCAGTTTGAGAAAAGACTCGCCCCACTGACTCACTCCGTCAAAGTCGCCATTTCCCGTGAGGACGTAAAGAAAGCCTTGTGGGTCTGCCGCTGCGCCCTGGCCCGCCATCCACACGCCAGCACCCTCACCTGAAGTCATAGCCAGCATCGCGGTCACGGTGTTGGTTGCTACATCGAAGGCGAAGCAATAGCCGGATGCAACACCCGCTTGCGTCTCGTTGATGGTACCGGAACAGCCAAAGACGGTTTTTACGCCGTTGACATTGGTCTCGACCAAAGAGGAACGCTGTTTGCGCATCGCGTCGTTAAAGTTTTGTGTTCCGCTCTTTCCTTGGATCAGCACCTTTGCCAACTGCTTTCCATCCGCCACGTTCAGTACGAACATAAAGTACCGCGCCGTTTGTGGATTGCCGGTGTTGTCAGGTGAAATCCAGCAAGTCTGGTAGAGATGCTGCGTTTCTTGGTCAATCACTCCTGTCGAGAGGCAGCCCCAAAATTGATTGATTTGATGAATGTCGATTGCTTGCGATCCAGTGACTGGCTTACCGAGAGTAACCTGCCAGATGGCGGAACCATCCTGTGCGTCAACCCCACGCACAATGTCGGCCATCGACGGAAGCACCATCACATCGCGGGTTCCGAGGGCAGTCTTTACATTGGGCAGGATGAGTGGTTGTGCCTCCATACCCCGCGCGTCTCCAAACACGGGAATAATCGTGGCTCGCTTGATTCCTTTGACCGCAACGGATGCCTGCGTCAGCTGTGTCTCATGCGGATTCCAGCCGCTTCTCGAGTTATCCCCGGAACGTGTGAGCCAGGGAACCATGGGGGATTGGGCCATGCAGGCGTGAGCGGCCGCAAAAAGAAATGTGCCGATGAGCAGGTGTAGCTGACAGAGGGTCCTGCATCCTCTGGCTAGGCGATCACCGCGCCACTCGCCGGGTATCTTGAACCTTTGAGACATTCGCAAACCAGACATAATTTCCTCCTCCAGCGATGACCGCACTGCCTCGAGAAACTCCCGCCGGGTTTCGCCTGCCATTACACTTGCTGAACCTTGCGAAGTTGCTCTGTCAGGTAGGTGGCGAGAAAGTTTCGTAGCTTTGCAGCGCCAACCAGCCCGAACGCGGCCTCCATCACGACAGCGAGCAAGTGGTGGGGTGGCTGCGCAGAGTCGAGCAATGCGCGAAGAACAGCTTCGGTACGCGTGACCGCCAAGGCTGCAACTTGGTGGATCCGGTCAGGCGTGGTCTTGAAATTCGCCCGCGGTGCAATCAATACTTCGTTCCGCACCGAAGGCATCAGGGGAATGATCGGAAACCACCGTTTATCGAGATCGGTCGTGACGCCCGGAGGCGGGTTTACGGCAAACTTCGCAATCTCCGGTGTCAGTTCGTCCTTCTCCCGTGGCAGCCCTGCTCCGACAATCACATTGTTCTCCGGCAAGACGAAATAAACTGCAAGAAATCGCTGGCAGTTTCTCCGGCCTAATTGGTAGTCGCGGTCGCGGAATTTTTGCTCGATGAATCCGCCAAACGCGCCCAGTGAGCCGCACAAAAGAGAAGGTAGTGTGCGACCTGCATCGTCGCTCGGAGCGATGGCGAAGCGGCTGTGCACGTCGGCATTCTGAAGAAGCGAAAGACCTTCTCCCTGAAACCGAGTCTGGGTAAGGAAGGTGGGAATCAGGGCAAGAACGCTGTTTATGAGTGAGGTCTGTTGTGTAGCGTTGTAAGCGAGGTCAAAGGCGTCATCACCGGGAAATGGCGCGACGGAAATGACCGCCGCATCGGCGGTGGTAGCCTGCCTCGGATTGTGATCCGAGGGGCCACCGCCCGCCTGGCGCACAAGATATTGGCGAGCGCATTCGAACGGATTATTGTTGGTGACCCCGCCGTCAGCGCAAACGATATCGAACTGGGCGGGAACGATCTGGCTATCCCAGGCAGGCGGAACCGTTGTCGCGATTTGGCAACCCGACTTTGTGACCGATGAGGGATTGGGGTTGTTGAGGATCCATTGCTTTTTCCGATAGTAATCGGCTGGACGCGAGAGGATGCGCGGCGCGAGCATGCCCGGAAATGCACCCGTCGCCATCGCGGCTTGTTTCAGATCCGGCCAGGCGTCGCCAGCAGCCGGAGGATAGACCAGCGGTAAGGAGTTTGCGCGGTCGGCATTGAGACTGGGGACGAAGCGGAAGTCTATTTCATCCGCGTGATAGTTGATGCGTTCCTCAAAAGACCCGTTGTTCGAGGGATCAACGCTGTAAGGAATTCCCCGCAGATTGGTCACCGTCAGAATGAGTTCCAGCTCAGGGGAAACCCAGGGGCGGGCTCTGCTGCGGGCAGGATTCGCAGCAATTGCGACGTCTGCGATCTGCTCAATCGGCGTACAGTCAAGAATGGAACGAACGATTTGCGGTTTTTCGTTCAAATCCGCCGTGCCGAGCAGCGAGTCGATATCGATCCGTCGCACCCAGCCGTCATACAGGCGATTTACCGGGGCGGCAGCGGCTGGGGCCGTTGTCGTTACATGATCGAACTCTTCCTGAAGAGAGACGGCGCTAATGGCCGCGCACATCCCGCCGGCGGAAGCTCCCGAGAGGACTTCGAGCGAGACATCGTGCGCCGGGATCTCCCACTTCGAGATGTCGGCTCCATGGAGGCCTTCTTGGCGCTTGCGCTCGTCACACCAGGCATCGAGGGCTTCAATCAGAAAGTCTAGAACGCCGGCGGTATAGGCTCCGGCAGAAACCGCTCCGGCCATGTTGAGACCGATTCGAAACGAGGCGGGGCCGTTCGGGCGGATCGCTGCATTGCTTTGCTTGCCGTTCGGACCGAGCTCGAGCTGTGGACTGCTCTGCGGATTCTCCACCATCGAAGTTCTCCTTGGGCCAGCTCGCCTTGTGAACAAAATGAACTTCTCACGCCTGGCGCATGCGGCGGGTCAGCGCGCTGCCGGTGCAGGCGGACTCCCGGCGAGTCGCGGATTCACAATTGTATTTAACAGGTCGAACCAGAACGGCGCGCCCAAGGTAACCGCAAAAGCGGTGATGAGCACGCCAATAACTTTCCATATCCAGTCACTCGGACAGCCGGGGATGGCGCGTGCATCGGCCGGCTCTATGCGGGAAATCTTGGGCGAAAGTTTCCATCCGATGGGCGGCACGCTGATGGAGCGCAGGGTTGCTTCGATTTCGTCCGGCGTTGGCGTTGGGTTTGAATATTTTTGCTTAGCCGCAACTTTCGCTTTATCGAACACTTGACTGCGGAGCGCCTGATCGTTCCAGAGTTCTTTCATGATCATCAACGTGTCGCCGTTCAGCACTACGCAGAGCACAAGTCCCAGTGCGAAGATGGTTATTTGAGTCCTTCGCTTGTACCAGCCGCTTACACGTTCCATGCTGTCGTCGTACCAGTTTTCGACTCGTTTCCTTGCAGTGTCGAGGTCTCCCTGCGCGGAATTCAGAAGACCGAGAATTGTGCTCTGAACGCTCACATTGGGAATGTTCTTCAGACCAGAGGTCAGGTCCTGGAGCGTTCGCGGACCCGCGGGATTGGGAGGAGCCAGAACGTCGAATAGCGCCAGTGCGAAATTTCTCGACGAGATGTAGGACGGTTTGCCGCCCGGCTCCACGCTGCTGGCGATCAGGTGGTTTGCGAATATTTTCGAAGCGAGATCTGGGTTGCCCAGCATGTTGCTGATGGCGGTTTCGAGCGTGCGCGCTCTCATGTCGAAAATCCGCGCCACAAGTTCCTTCAACCAGGAGCAGGCCATGCTCAGCACCCAATAGACAAAGACGACTCCCGCCGCAACCTCGGCAACCTGAGATCCGAACACTGGTCCCTCCCTGCAAGGTTCTGCTTCTGTAATCCGCACGCCGGCCCGACTCTGCTGTTACTTCTCTGTGCAATTGAAAGATGGTGTAGAAAATGGATGAAACGTTTCCGTTGAAACGCTCACTATCCAAAGGAAACCCTCAGCAGTTGAATCGTAGGAAGAACGCTGGCTTTCTTGAGGTCGAAGGCTTCCCGGTATCGCAAACGCCGACGCAATCCAGATCGAGCCGGGCTTCGTGAAACGGTGGGCCGATCTCCGGACCAAGAGGCCAGGACGAGATCAAGCTCGGGAGGCGCTGTGGGCGCATCTCTCGCGAATCCGCAGCATCTTGTTGCGCTGACATACCTCCTGTTGTCCTGGGTAGGCAACGAAGGAACACGCACGATTGCGAACGTCAACACGTCGCTTAGCGGCGGAGGGACACGGTCATCGTTGAACCAGACATGAATACTTAGGTTCTCGGGGAAAATGCGATCATGAAAAAAAATGCCAGCATACTTACGGCGCTCGCGGCGGTGCTGGCGTTTTTTGGACTGTCGAATCTCCCGAAGAATCCCTCGGGAGGCCAGGCCGCAACGGAAACCAAGAACGGAGCAAAGCCGGCGACTGCCCCGCATCCCTCGGGAATCTCCTCTCCCTGCGAAGCAATTCAAAAGCGGCTCCAGCCGATCGTAGCTGATAGTCCGGAGGAGGAGTGGAAGGCCCCCGGCTTTTGTTACTCGAGCGATGGAGCGCCCGATGTGCAGAAACTCGCCCCCGCGGATGTCGAATTTGTGATTGCCACGGCCCCGAATCCTCTTCTCACACACCTGCCGCTGCTGTTTGACCGCGTCGTCGAAATCATCCAGCAAGCCGCCCAAGACAATAAATATTCCTACGACTCGTCCTGGCTTCCCTGGGATCAAACCAAGGAGTATTCCAGCCGTGCCGATCAGCTCGCGGCAGAAAGCGCCCAGAGTCTGAAGGAGAGCCAACCGGGAGTACTGGTTTTCAGAAAGCCGCCCGACAAAGCAAACGGATCACTTTATAAGGGTGGACTTGCGGTGTTCGTCGTTGCCGAGTCGCCCACAGGCGGCGTCAATCAAAAACAGTTTCAGAACGCCGTGGCATGGATAGACGATCTGGGGGGATTTTCGGGGAGCACGAAGCTCAAAATCCTGGGGCCGACCTTCTCGGGTTCGCTCCCTTCCCTTTACCGTTCACTCCACTTTCCCCAAGTAACTCTTGCTCTGGGCGAACCCAGCAAGCGCATCCGCATTTCAAGCGGTAGCGTGTCCTCGGACGCGGACTACCGATGGTTTGAGGAAAAACTCACCGTAGAGAATTTGGGCTCGTTCCAGACGGCCATGGAGGGAGACTCCGTTCTTCTGCGGCGTTTTTGCGAATACATCCGCTCGCAAGGTTATCGGACGGAACACGTGGCGGTGCTTTCTGAGGATGAAACCGCTTTCGGAGGAGGAACCGAAGACCGGCTCGACCCTCACGCTGTCCCAATCTGTGGCGACGGCGATCGAGACGGTCCGATTTACCTTTACTATCCGCGCGATATCGCGACGCTTCGATCGGCATACGAACAACAGTCGATTCTCGGTTCTTCCAAGCAACCCTCGAATACGCCGGCAGGCAGCACGACGTTACGAGGGGACCTGAGCGAGCCCGCGAGCAGCGATCACGATACGGTCCGAAGCTATGGCGGCCAATTGACGCCACTCGCGCAGGAGTCGGTATTGCTTACCATCGCGGGCGTGCTACGAGAAAAGAAAATTGAATTCGTGGTCTTGCGCAGTACGAATTCACTCGACCAGGTCTTCCTCTGCCAGTTCTTGCGGCGTTCGCTGCCCGAAGCTCGTCTGGTGATCGATGGCGCCGATTTGCTGTTTCGACGTGGCGCGGAAGGATCGTCCCTTCGTGGAGTCATGGTCCTGTCCACCTACCCCTTGCTCATCTGGCAGCAGGACTGGACTTCATCGCAGGCTTCGGGCTCTTCTGCGGCCAAGAATGGACTAAGCTATCGGATTTTCGGCGAGGATGTAGCCGAAGGCCTGTATATTGCGGCACGGGGATTGATCGAAGACCAAGGCTCGAACGTACCGACCGCGAACTACGCCCCTCCAGCCTGGGCGCGAAAGACGGGCACAGGCGACGACGCGCGTCCGCCTACCTGGCTCACGGTGATTGGCCATCGTCAGTTCTGGCCTGTTGCAGTACTTGACTCGAATACATTAGCGGCTAGCAAAGCGAACTCACTATTGCAAACGGTTCCCTTGCCGGACAATCCATCGATCTCCATCCATGGCGATCCAATCCCGATGGGAATTGTGCCTATTGAGTTCTGGATGCTGCTTCTGCTGTGCTTGGCCTGGAGTTTTATGCATCTGCTGTGGTGTGCGCGCGGGTCGATTTCTCCGCTGCCCGCCACTTTCCGGCTGGCATATTTCGCTCCGGTTCCGCGTTGGCAGCACCCGGCGCTGATAGGGTTCGGAAGCATGCTGATCGCAGCGGTTGCTGTGGTGCTGGCCACGAGCTCTGGCCTGCTCAAGTGGAAACTGGATGGGTGGAATGGAGTGGTTGCCGCGTTGGTTCTGGTAATTTCACTTCTTGCCTATCGTGCCTGCGCGACAAACTACGAATTACCGCCGATGAGCGACGCCGATTTCACGAATCACGACGCAAAGCTAAGCCGCCGAGTTGCAGCTCGCGTTTCCACATGCCTTCTGGCGGGATTCCTACTGTTCCACCTGGTGTTTCTGCTTAATTTGACGAAGGCCAACGAGATTCCGGTTTTCTGGCGCAGCGTTCACCTCGTCAGCGGAGTGTCACCCTTGCTGCCCCAGCTCTTTCTCGTCGTAGGCATGTACTTGTGGTTTTGGTTTTGTCTCCGTGGGCTCGCGCTTTTTGGGGACGACCGTCCGCTCTTGCCAAAACAAGGGGATTTGAAATTAGCGGACGGAACGGCCACGATGCCCATGTTCAGCCGTGAGCAGTTGGCAAAGCCGGTTGAAGATCGGGCGCTCCCGCTGGGTGGACGCTATCTGGCGAACCTTGGAATGATTTTCCCGATTGCAGTGCTCATCTGTGGCATCGTGCTGCAAGGTGTTTGGCTGCGCACGCTTGGTGAGCGCAGCTTCGGTATTTTTATATTTTTCTGGCTGATGCTTTCGATCGCGCTCATCCTGGCAGATACAGCGCAGTGTTGGTCGACCTGGAGAAATCTCCAAGTTTTGCTCATTTACCTTGACCGTCTGCCTTTGCGCCGCACGTTAAATGCACTTCAGGGACTGTCATGGCGCTCGGTCTGGGCGATGAGCGGCAACGTCCTCTCAGAGCGATACTGCCTGGTTTCGCGTCAGATCGAAACAATGCGGCATCTTGGAAATCAAATCAACTTGTGGATTCCTGACGATCCGTCCGTCGCGAAAAATAAAAAGCAGTTGCACGACAGAATCGTCGCCTGCCAGAAACAGAGGCTCAAGACTTTGGTTGCGTGGTACGAGCGCATGAATGAGGAGTCGGTTACATCCGTGCAACCCCTGCGCGACTTGCAGGAAGAGTTCGCCTCGATCACCGCCCAGGTTCTAACGACGGTATTGATTCCGTCGTGGCAGCTCGACACCAATTCATTGCTTGTTGACCCTTCAAAAACGAGAAGCACGGACGTCGACGGCCCGAGTGGTCCGACGATCTCTCCGAATGTTCCGGCCTACGTACGGGCCGCCGAAGAGTTCGTGGTCTTACCCTATGTGGGCTTTATTCAGAACATTCTTGGCCGCATACGCTCGACCGTTATCGGGGCCCTCTTTCTTTTTGTCGCCTCGACCCTTGCAGTATCGAGCTACCCGTTCGATCCCTTACCTGTCTTGGGCGGCATCTTCCTTGCCGTTTTCATCATTACAGGTACGACACTGATCGTCATTTACGCCGGTATGCATCGCGATGCTACCCTCAGCTACATCACAGGCACCCGTGCGGGAGAACTCGGACTGGAGTTCTGGCGCCAGTTGATTACCTTTGGCATCGGCCCGCTGCTCGGCCTTCTGACCACGCTCTTTCCGTCGATTACCGATTTCATCACGTCCTGGTTGCAGCCAAGCAGTCAGGTTATGAAGTAAGCAGGCAGAAAGAGCATCGATTTACGGCCGCAGTGATTTGCAACGGGCGAGGACTGCAGGCGTCCGGGGTCATTGCGAACAAAGCGAAGACGCCAATCTTAGAGATCGTATGGCTCGTTCCATACTAAGTTCGGCTGGCCTGCTTGTTTCTCTGTCGATTGCCCTGTCACCACAACGAATGGAAGCTCCTCAGCTCAGCGAAGATCCGAGAGAAAACCGGCTGTCGGACTCGACCTTTCAAAACTGGAGGTTGGTGCACCTTTCGGTGATTTTCCGTGGAGGGGGCGAAATTTTGCTTGACTATAAACAGTTACTTATATAAGGTACGCGTTATGCAGAATCTCGATGCTGCTTTCTCTGCTTTGGCCGACCCGACGCGTCGGGCGATTCTTGCGCGCCTTGCCAAAGGGGAGGCCACCGTCAATGAATTGGCAGAGCCGTTCGAGATGACGCAACCCGCGATTTCCCAGCACCTGAAGGTGCTCGAAGACGCGGGACTAATCGTTCGCCGAGTCGAGGGTACGAAGCGCCCTCGTCGGCTCGTAAAAGCGGGTATTGAAGCGATGGACCAATGGCTCGCAATGCTGCGAAAAGCCCTTGAGGCAAACTACGACCGGCTGGACGAAGTTCTGGCGGGGATGGAAAAACACAAGAGAGGAGAAAAGCGATGAGCAAGATGACGCTGAAGACCGAAGGAGATACCCACGTGATTGTGACAAGGCGCTTCACTGCCCCTCCAGAAGCCGTGTACCGCGCCCATACCGATCCGAAATTAATCCAGAAATGGTTGCTTGGACCGGAAGGATGGACGATGCCGGTATGCATCAATGAGGCTAAGCCAGGCGGCAAGTTCCGTTACGAGTGGACGAACGGCAAAGGTGGTGGATTTCACATCACTGGGGAATACGTGGAGCTTCAGCCTTATAAAAGGATCGTACACGTCGAGCGCATGCACCTGCCGGATCCCACGCCAGACAACCATATTGAAACGCGATTTGAAGCCGACGGTGCAGGAACGCTGATGACCATGCGAATGACGCTGCCGGATGGTGAGACGCGCGCGGCGATGCTTGCAACAGGTATGGAAGGTGGAATGGAAGCGAGCTACGTTCGACTGGAAGGAATGCTCTAGCCCTTACCAGCTAGGGAGGAATGTTGAGGCCAAATATAGGGAGGTTCAGCATGATTTACAAAATATCGGGCAGTATCACATTGATGTTGGCCCTCTTGGTCCTCGGTGCATGGAAGTTCCACACGACCGTCTGCATGGAACGTACCTTCAACGCCTCCGTGGCGGACGTATGGAATGTTTGGAACGATGCGGACTCTATTGAGAAGTGGTGGGGGCCCAAGGGCTACACCGCAATCGTCGTCCGGAACGACGTGCGAGAGGGTGGGGGCTATCTTTGGGCGATGAAATCTGAGCAAGGAACGATGTTTTGGAACACCGGAACCTACAAGGAAGTCGTCGCAAACAAGAAAATCGTGTCAACGATGTCTTTCTCTAACGAGAACGGGAAAACAATTCCCGGCTCGCAAGTATCGGTTCCTGGGCAGTGGCCTAACGAGATTACCGTTATCGTTGAATTCAGTGAATCTGAGGGGAAGGCCAGAGTCACTGTTACAGAAGTAGGCATCCCCATCATCGCGTACGCCCTGT
This sequence comes from Candidatus Acidiferrales bacterium, assembly GCA_035602855.1. GTDB lineage: Bacteria > Acidobacteriota > Terriglobia > Acidiferrales > UBA7541 > Palsa-295. Next base: position 22,079 of record DATNLN010000253.1, on the reverse strand, counting down.
CGAAGATCGCTTGGGCTCAACAGTTTGACAAGATTCAATTGTTGCTCTGAAGAAAGGTAACTCGTTTTTTGCCAACTCCCGGTTAGAGTCGGCAAACCGGATTGCGACCTGAAAGCTGTTGGAACGATTGTCTGACAAGGAGGAAATCGATCAGACCGTGCGTCCCATCGCACATGGCAATAGACGAATCACCGGCGAGCCTCAGACACGCGTTCGATTCTAAGCCGCTTTTTCGGTCGTCCGGGGGCTTCTCCAAGTCGTGCCACGAGTCGAGCGTACGCCAAGTCTCTAGGATCGAGAGATGGAAAATCCTCGGCGATCTCTTTTTCATGGACGTTCATACGGAAAAGGGCCGCAACGTGCTCCAAGGGGATTCGCGTTCCCCGGAAGACCGGCTTCCCGCCCAGAATGTCTGGGGAGGAAACGATCCTTTCTTTCCCCCACCGGAAGGTGGCGACATTTCTGTCCACAGTTTCACGAAACGGTTTGCACTTAACCCAAATCTTCATTTCCCCGGAGTGAAACACAATGTCCGGTCCGTCGGCCATCCAGTGCTTCGCCGTCTTGTTTCCATGAGCAAGCACCTCGGCTGCCTACCGGGAATTCGAATCCCGATACGCTGATTCAGATCGGTATCTGCTCAGCAAGGCAGCAGGACAGGGAAAGGGCACCGGGTCCATCGCTCACAGAGGGCGTATCCGGGCGGGTTGAGTCCATACTCCCGTGCTACGCCTCACGGCAACTGCTGGGCATCGGTTTGTGCGATACTGCTGGCATCAACGGAAGCGGCTGATTTATGGCAGACGCCAAAGCGTTACCGAATCTACAGGCGCTTTCAATATCCCCATCCCCCGCACAAATCCTGGCCAGCGAGGCGGTGTTGGATGCGCTGAAGATGATGCTCATCGGCGCACCCCTGAACGAAGTTCTGACGAGTGTCACCCGCCTGATCGAAGCCCACAGTAGGGGAATGTCGTGCTCGATTTTCCTTCTTGACGAAGACGGCTTGCACCTGCGATATGTCGTCTCCGCAAACCTGCCCGAGTCGTACCGAGCGGCCACAGATGGAGTGTGCATTGGTCCTAATGTCGGATCGTGTGGTGCGGCCGCTTACCTTCGGCAGCCCGTCTTCGTCTCTGACATCGTTTCTCACCCGAATTGGGAGAACTTCAGAGGCGCTGTTCTGCAGAGTGGGCTCCGCGCCGCCTGGTCGACTCCCATCATGTCGCACGACGGCAATGTGCTCGGGACCTTCTGCATGTATTACCGCGAAGTTCGGCTTCCGTGCCCGGGCGAAATTGACTTAATCGAGTACGCCGGCCGCATTGCCGGAATCGCCATTGAGCGCCATCGATCGCAGTCGGCCCTGAAGCTAGCGTTCGAAAAGATCAAGACGAATGAGCAGAGCCTACGCCTGATCGTCGACACCATTCCTGGGTTTGTGTGCACCTTGACTGCGGCAGGCGAGGTTGAACTTGTCAACCGTCAAGTCTTGGAATATTTCGGCAAGACGACTGAGGAATTGAAGAATTGGGCCACCAGCGACGCTGTCCATCCGGATGACCTTCCTCGAGTGATCGATGCGTGGAGGCGCTCGGTCGATACCGGTCAGCCGTATGTTCTTGAGTTCCGCCAGCGGCGTGCCGATGGCGTGTACCGCTGGTTCCAATCTCGCGCTCTCCCCGCGAGAGACATGGAAGATCGGATCACCGGCTGGTACATGTTGCTGACTGATATTGACGACCGGAAGCGAGCGGAAGGGAAGTTGCGGCAAGACGAGCGGGAGCTTCGGCAGATCGTCGATACCATCGCCCAACTCATTGTCTTTTTGAGCCCAGATGGAGACGCTCTGTATGCAAATAAGTTCACGATGGAATTTACGGGCTTTTCACTTGAAGACCTGAGCGCGAATGACTTTCGCGCGCGGGTGTTCCACCCAGATGATGTGGAGCGAGTCCGAGAGGAACGCCGAAAAGCGCTTTTGCGCGGCCTTCCGTTTGAAAACGAACAACGAGCGCGCCGACATGATGGCCAGTATCGCTGGTTCTTAATTCGCTATAACGCGTTGCGCGATGAGCAGGGTCGCCCCATTCGCTGGTACGCGGCCGGAATCGACATCGAAGATCGCAAACAGGCGGAGGAAAGAACGCAGCAAGAGAACTTCGCGTTGCGAGAGCAAATCGATCAGGTCTTCATGCTTGAGGAAATCGTGGGCTCTTCGCCAGCGTTGAAAACAGTCCTCGCGAGCGTCGTGAAAGTCGCTCCCACGGGCTCTACAGTGCTGATTACGGGCGAAACAGGCACTGGGAAGGAACTGATTGCGCGCGCTATTCATAAGGCTTCGCGCCGCGCCGCTCAGGCTTTTATTACTGTAAATTGCGCGGCGATTCCTTCCCCGCTCATCGCCTCAGAATTGTTCGGCCATGAGAAAGGAGCTTTCACCGGCGCCCTGCAACGTCGACAAGGTCGTTTTGAGTTGGCGCACTCCGGCACAATTTTTCTCGACGAAATCGGCGAGCTTCCCCATGAAACGCAGACGGCGTTGTTGCGCGTCCTCCAGGAGCACCAATTTGAACGAGTAGGAGGCAATCGTGTGCTTTCGACCGACGTTCGAGTGATTGCCGCCACCAATCGCGATTTGACGGCAGCCGTGGCTTCAGGGACATTTCGCGCCGACCTCTTCTACCGGCTGAACGTTTTTCCGGTCCACGTGCCGCCACTGCGGAACCGAAAGGAAGACATTCCGATGCTGGTGGAGTACTTCGTGAAGCGCTATGCAGAGAAGGCGGGAAAGCAAATCAGCAAGATCAACGAAAATACGCTCAAGCTATTCCAGTCCTATCCTTGGCCCGGCAATATTCGTGAGCTGCAGAATATCGTCGAGAGATCGGTAATCCTCTGCACTGGCGATACCTTTTGGATCGACGAGGCTTGGCTTTCAAGCCAGAACGCACCTCGCCGGGAGTCATCAGGTCTTTTTACGCAGAACGTGCAGAACTTCGAGAAGGAACTCATCGAAGCGGCTCTTGCGGAAAGCAACGGAAAAGTTGCTGGGTCAAGTGGCGCGGCCGCCAAACTCGGGATTCCACGCTCGACGCTGGATTTGAAAATCAAACAGCTCGACATAAAGAAAAATATCATTCGGTAAGCCCCTCGTTTTAACTCCCAGAATTCTGGCACTTCCTAAGATTCTGTCACTCCAATTTCTTTTTAGAGCCCTGTTTTCACTGAGATCCAATTGGGCACTCGGTTGCACTAGTCCTGATCAGTTCTAGGAAGGAGGGAATTGGTCGCATGATTTACGAGACCGAAATAGCGACAGTTCGAGTGCCATCCGCCGGTGCTCTCGCTGAATGGGATGAACAGGACGTGGTCGCCCGAGCGAAGAGCCGGTCGAAAATCGCGTTCGACGAACTGGTCACACACTATGAGCGGAGAGTGTTCCGTCTGGCTCAGAACATCACCCGCAACAACGAGGACGCCGAAGACGCCGTGCAGAACGCATTCCTAAAAGCGTTCCAAAACTTGCCCGGCTTTCGAGGAGATTCGCGCTTTTACACCTGGCTCGTGCGCATTACCGTCAATGAAGCATTGATGAAAATTCGCAGCCGTCCCGGCTATAAAGAAGTGTCAATCGATGAGTCGAAAGAAACCGATGATTCTTGCGTCCCACTTGAGATCGAAGACTGGGGCCCAAACCCGGAGCAGCGCTACTCAGGGGAAGAGCTGCAGCAAATCTTGGCTACGGCCATCAACGAACTTCAGCCAGGATACCGGACAGTCTTTCAACTTCGGGACGTCGATGGCCTTTCGACGGAAGAAACGGCCCAAGCCCTCGCTCTTACATCGTCAGCGGTGAAGACCCGTTTGCAACGCGCGCGGCTGACATTGCGGAACTCTTTGCACAAGTACTTCCGACCAACTTGGTTCCAGGTGGAAGCAACGCGGCGCCGAGGTACTTGCCATGACTGTGAGACATCTGAGTTGTGCGACCGAAAACCGACGCCCGACGATGAAGTCGGGGGGAGAAGAAGTATGTAGTGCAGTGGAGCCGCGACTGCAGTGCGGGTTCAAATGGGTTGATCGATGACTTTTAGGATTGAGACAGCGGCGCGAGGGAGATTCACAGTGTTCATCCTAAGTGGCCGAATCGAGGAACAGGCGATAGCCGAGTTGAGGAGTCTTTTTGAACTTCAAACAGACTGCCGCAACATCGTTCTGGATCTGAAGGACGTTAGTGTGGTCGATCGCGACGCAATCAGCTTTCTCGCGCGTTGCGAAGCGGATGGCGTGAAACTCGAGAATTTAACTCCCTATATTCGCGAATGGATGGAAAGGGAAAAAGATTGAGCGGGGCGCTTCTGGTTGAACCAGGACGAAATGCAAATAAGAACTAGATGCAATTGACATCCACATACAAAGCAGTGGAAGTTTCCGCACCCGGCGTGCTTCGAGTCGTCGAACCGCAAACCCCGCAGCCCGGAGTAGGTCAGTTCGGATTCGGGTAGAAGCATGGGGAATCTGTCACACCGATGCGGCCACGGGCACTTATGGTGCTGGTTACAAAGGACGGAGTCGCTCGAAGTACAAAGCCAGCAGCATGACGCTTGAAATAGGAGCCGAGTGTCTTCGCGGTCGGTTACGCAGAGCAGATGTATGAACAAGCCTCGACGATCAACAGCAGTCAAATCCAAAAGGCAAGGAGATGAGTGTGTCATCGAAACCTAAGAGAATTGGAAGTGCAGAGCCCCCAGCCGCCTCCACTCAGGCGGCGACGGGAGAGACTTCGCTAGGGAACGTTGGCGCTTGACGAAAAAATCAGACTTCGTGCATACGAGCTTTATCTCGAACGCGGTGGACAGCCAGGCCTTGAGTTGGACGATTGGCTCCAAGCCGAGCGCGAACTCCAAGGTGGAGCGCGGTAGCGCGCGCAAGCGGATTAGAAAAGGAATCAGCACCATTCGTGGATACAGAACGAAAGGGAAAGAGGTCAGTATGAAAATGGAACAAACGGCGAAGATGCGGACGCAGGCAAACAAGATCCGTAGGACGCACGAAAGAAATCTTGGATTTCTTGTGCTTTTGGTAAGCGCGCTATTTGTGAACGGAGCGGATCGGCGAGCCGTAGCTCATAGGCAGACGCCTAATCAGAGTTCCGCTGTGGATGCTGGGGAGACGGCGCAAGCGAAGATAGCCCGGGCGATGTCGGCTGGGCCAGCGAACGTCGCTAACGGAGCAAGGATCGTAGACGACGACGCGCGGGGCCAGATGGTAGTTCTGCGCGAGGGGAATAACGGCTTCACCTGCATGCCGGGCAATCCAAAAGTTGTTGCCGACCCGCCTATGTGTGTCGATGCGCCTGCGCTTCAGTGGTACGCCGACGCCAAAGCTCACAAACCGAAACCGACGAACACGGTCCCCGGCATCACGTACATGCTGGCCGGCGCCACTCAGCACAGCGATTCAGATCCCCACGACGCCACGAGCATGCCCATCGAGATCGGTCCCCACTGGATGATCATGTGGCCATTCGATCCGAAGGCTACCGGGCTCCCGACCGCGCATAAGCCGACCGGCGCCTACATCATGTGGGCCGGATCGCCTTACGCGCATTTGCACGTCATGGGACGGCCATAGAAGTGTCGCCGTTGAAATAATCCGGTTCTCTTTGAAAATGGGTGAACTTGGATCGAACGGAGCTGGCGCCACCACTCTCTACGCACTCCGTGATCGCCACGACGGCGAGGTTCTTGAGCAGAGCTTCGCAGCATGGTTTTACATCGTATCGACTAACCTGCGCGACTCGCGGGTGCCTCCGCGCGACATATCGTGACGGAGAGCAACTCCGTCCGATCCGGCGGCTGGCAGCAAACGGTGGGCACGGATCTCCGTGGAAAGACGCTGGGCGGATTGGATCACAGGTCGCGCGGATTGGGAGCGCTTTTGGAATGAATTTGATTCTCTGGAGCCAGAACATGACGCCCGAAGCCGCCAAAGCTGCGGGCGCAATTCTGGTTTCCAAGGACCAGTTGTTCGAGCGGGCTGACATCCTGACGGTCCATTTGGTGTTGAGCAGCCGTGCGCGCGGCCTAGCAGGGGCTGCGAAGCTGGGGCGAATGAAGGCAACGGCGCGGCTGATCAATGCGTCGCGCGGGCCGATCATCGATGAGCAGGCTTTGATCAGCGCGTTGAAGAACTAGCAAATGGCCGGCGCGGCGATCGACGTATTCGACATTGAGCCGCTGCCTCCGGATCACCCCTTCCGGACGCTGGACAACTTACTGACAACGCCACATATCGGATACGTGTCGCATGGTCTTTACAAGACGTTCTACGAGGATACCGTCTCGAATATTGGGAAGTGGTTCGACACCCATTAGGGCTTGTCGTCAAATTCAAAGCCCGCGACATACATGCTCGGGATAACGATGGAAAGATCGTGTGGGGGATGCATGAAAACATTGATTGTCGGCGCCGGAGCATTGGGCGGAATCATAGGAGCGCGCCTCCTGGCAGTAGCCGCCTCTGTCTCACTTGCGACTCGGAATGCCACGGCAGCAGAAGAGATCAAAGCCTCCGGCCTTCGCGTCACCGGCATCGGAGGTGATTTGACTACCGAAGCCGGAGAAGTCGCTCCATTAGGTGAATATTCCGTTCCGGGGACTTTCGATCTGATTGTTTTGGCCACGAAAGCGCAAGACGCGATTGATGTGGCGTCGAGCCTCGTGCGGTTACTTGCGCCAGGGGGCACTCTGCTTCCGATCCAGAATGGGGGAGTACCACAGATGCTTGCCAGTCAGATCGGGGAGCAATGCGTCCTCGGTGGGCTCTCAAACCTCACCGCCACAATGCTGAGGCCCGGGATATATAAGCAAAGCAATGCCGGCTACCTTCTGATAGGGGAGCTTGGCGGGGGCGAAAGCGTTCGAAGCGATCGGGTGCGTCAGTGGCTTAGTCGTGCAGTAAATGTAAAACTAACTCCAAATCTTCAAGGAGCTGTCTGGTCCAAGCTCCTGCTCAACTGCTCGGTTACCACAATTGGCGCGATTGCGGGCCTGACAATGCGTGGGTACATCGATCGACCTGAAGGACGCGAGTTGTTCTGTCGAACGTATGCCGAAGCTCTGTCGGTAGCACTAGCAAGCGGAGTCCGACCAGAGAAGATGCTTGTCGATCCAATCCCGCCGGGATGGAACGGACAGAGCATTTCGGGAGCAGCGCATGATCTGTGGCTCGCTGAAATCCTGAATGGTTACGGCGACGCGAAGGCATCCATGCTGCAGGACTTCGAACGGGGACGTACAACCGAGATTGACTCCATCAATGGGTACGTCGTAGACACTGCTCGGCAATTCGGTGTCAATACGCCGGTAAATACCGCAATCGTAGAGACGGTATATGCAATTACACGCGGGCAGAGTGCTCCTGATCCCAATCATCTAGGGCAAATCCTACAAACCATTCGATAGGGGTGAAGCCTCGGTACCGCTTTCACTCGACAACAACGGAGAAAGACAATGACCAGGAAGCTCGAAGGCAAAACCGCCGTCATTACCGGCGGCACAGAAGGGATTGGGTTGGCTACCGGAAAACTCTTCGTCAAAGAGGGCGCCTATGTCTTCATCACGGGCCGTCGCCAGAAGGAACTGGACGAGGCCGTAAAAGCAATCGGGAACAACGTTTCTGGCGTTCAAGGAGATGTTTCCAAACTGGACGACCTTGATCGTCTCTACCAAACCGTCTCCAAGGAAAAAGGGCGAATCGATATTGTTTTCGCCAACGCCGGTGTTGGCGAATTTGTTCCCTTTGGGGCCGTCACCGAAGAGCATTTCGACAAACTATTCAACATCAATGTGAGGGGAACGCTGTTCACGGTGCAAAAGGCCTTGCCGCTACTGAATGATGGTGGCTCTATCATTCTCAACGGATCTGTCGCGAGTGTTAAGGGTACTGCCGCCTTCGGCGTCTACGCCGCGAGTAAGGCTGCCGTCCGCTCGTTCGTGCGAACCTGGACTACAGATCTGAAGGACCGTCGTATCCGCTCAAACGTTGTTAGTCCGGGTCCGATCAATACGCTGCTCACGAAACGGCGATTTTCAGACGTAATTGCGCGGATTGTGTCCACCGTCCCGATGGGACGGATGGGGGAGTCCGATGAAGTTGCGAAGGCGGCGCTGTTTCTGGCTTCGGATGACTCCAGTTTCGTCACGGGTATCGAACTGTTCGTTGACGGCGGCAGAGCCCAGGTGTAACTGATTGGAGGCCATAATGATTTCAAGGCGTGAGTTCCTATCGAATGCCTTCGAATCGCTCTCGTATCGGGAACAGCTCGGCACGCAGGGACAGTCCGACAGAATCCCCGAACTGCAAAGGCTCTCTTACCGGAGGAGACAATGAACGTTTTCGACAAGACTTTGCGACGTCCACCGACTGACCCGAACGCCCCGCCCCGAGTGGAGCCTCTGACACCACCCTTCGCGGCTGACGTACAGGCTGTGTTCGATAAGATCATGCCCCCCGGAGTCCCTCCGCTTGCGCTATTCACGACGCTCGCGCGCGTGCCGCGTATATACGATCGCTTCCGTGCTGGGAGCCTGCTCGACCGCGGGCCGGTGTCGTTGCGACATCGCGAGATCGTGATCGACCGTAGTTGCGCACGCTGTGGCTGCGCCTATGAGTGGGGCGTGCATATAGCGTTTTTCGCCGATCGCGCCGCCCTGGAGCCCGAGCAGGTACGTGCAACCGTACGCGGCGACGCCGATGACCCGGCTTGGAGCGAACAGGAGATGCTACTGATCCGGCTGGTTGATGAATTGCACGATACAGCGAACATCTCCGACCAGCTATGGGAATGCCTCAACGCATCGTTCAGTATCGAGCAGATCTTCGAGTTGATCGCATTGACGGGCTTTTATCACACCGTCTCGTTCTTCGCGAACAGTCTAAGGCTTCGAGCCGAGCCTTATGCGGCGACGCCGCCGGCAGAATGATTTCGCTTGTATGAGATTTTCCGAATTGCAGACGGCTGTCGCACAGCAGGCGACAGGAGGCGGGCTCAGATAATGAAACCCGAATTGGCCAACGTAAAGGCATGCGTCTTCGATACATTCGGCACCGTTGTGGACTGGCGCAGTTCGATGATTGCCGAGGCTACCAGCTGGGGCAAGGCCAAGGGCCTGAATATTAACTGGGTGGAGTTCATCGACCGCTGGCGCCTCGGATACGAGCCAGCGATGCGCAAAGTTCGGAACGGTGAGATTCCGTGGACCAACCTCGACGATTTGAATCGCATGATCCTGGAGGACCTGCTCAAACAGTACAAAATTGAGGGGCTGAGCGAAGAAGAAAAGGCGAAATGGGCACATGCCTGGCGACGGCTGAAGCCGTGGTCTGATTCGGTTGAGGGGCTCGGCCGATTGAAAAAGAAATACATTATCTCACCCCTGTCGAACGGCAATGTTGCGCTGATGACCAACCTGGCGAAGTTTGGGGGGTTGCCATGGGATGTCATTCTCGCGTCGGATCTCGTCAAACATTACAAACCTGACCGCGAGATGTACCAATCGGCACCCTTTTATCTGGATCTAAAGCCGGAGGAAGTCATGATGTGCGCGGCCCACGTTGGCGATTTGAAAGCTGCCCGGAATTATGGACTGCGTACCGGCTTCATCCACCGTCCGAACGAATACGGCGGTGGTCCCGTCGGCATGCCGGACAACGCTAAACTGGGCGATTTTGACGTAGTATCTGTAAGCGTCGTCGATTTGGCCCAACAAATGGGCGCGTAGTCGGGTGCGGCGGGTTTGTGCTGCGGGCTCGACGATGAGGGTGGCCCCTCCTCGTTGCGCGTCCACCGATCGAATTCTGCAGAACATGACATGCGCCGTCAAGATTGTAAGTCGTTGAAAATATGGCGGGGGACGACGGAACTCGAAACCCGCGGCCTCTGCCGTGACACGCAGGCGCCCTTTTCAAACGGACCACCTGCTCGCTTAACAGGCGGTCACTGGTTCGATCCCGGTCACATCCACCAACCACCCCAAAATCAACCGCTTAAGAGAGCCTTTCTTGCTACGTGGGCAATTCTCGAAATTTGGGAACAATAGCGATTCCAAGAGCAGTACAAAAGCCATCCGGTCGTCCGAGTGCCGTCACATTCATTCCTGCGTATTAAGGATAGACTTGCTTTTGTCTGCCCGCGCGCGGTCGTTTTCGTGACGCCCTACTCAGCGAGAAGGTAGTCATTCTCACGAAATTCGATTAGACTCACTATTAGAATCATATAATTGCAGGGGGCGTGTAGCTCAGCTGGGAGAGCACCTGCTTTGCAAGCAGGGGGTCGCAGGTTCGAACCCTGTCACGTCCACCAACTTCTTTCTGATTGCAAAAGAGTTAGAAAAATCACCTCGGCCCGAACGTTCCATTATTCGCGCACACCGTGCACGAACTGTGCACGAATGCATCATTGGACCACCTCCGTGCACAATGGCGCCGCCGAAAAAGCATCGGCCTCCCCCACCGGTGCCATTTCGTTCGCTCGACGGTTGAGCTTCTCCAGGGCTTCGCGCTTCATCCGCAACTTCATCTGGGAATACTTCTTGAAGACTTGCGCGTCGCTCTGCCGGAGCAGCTGCGTTACCCATTCGTCGGCTACGCCTCCGGCGCTCAGCCTTGTGGCGTAGGCAGAGCGCAGGTCGTAAATCCGAAAATAGGGAATCTTTGCCCGTCGCAGAGTTTTCGTCCAAACGGTCTTGAGTTTCTTGAGATGTCCGGTCGGATTCAGATCGCTCGGAAACAGATACGGTCCTTCGCCTGCAATCGCCATCTGATTCTTGAAAGCCTCGATGGCGAGCGAGGGGAGGGGAACTTCGGCCGTGCCGTTTGGAGTCTTCGAATCCGGTATCCAGACCACCGCATTTTGCAGATCCACTTGGTCTTTTCGCATCAGAATCAGTTCCTTGTAGATCCGCAACCCGGTCTCCGTAATGATTCGAACCACGTTCCGCAAGTATTGTGGAGCGTGGGATTCGATCTTTTGTTGTTCGGACCACGAGACAAGGTTCGGGAGATGCCACCCAGCGAACGCGATAAGAGAACGCCAATGTTATCGGTTTGTCGCCCAGTAGGTTGTGCAACAGGCTATAAGGCCAAAGGTAGCTTACGTCCCAGCCAGCCAACCCCCGAAAAATATGGTCCCCCTCGGCGAGGTGAGTTTGTATGTGAAACCCCTCTTCGAGTCCAAGAAGTGGAGTTAGGACAAGCGCTGAAGGTTGACGGTTGAAATTGAAGACTAAGGGAAGTCGGGCAGTTTCGCCTTCGACGAGATTGAGATCATGGGTTCCGCTCGGTAGCGATTTGGTCGGGGCAAATTCCACCAGTGATCTTAATTGAAACTGTGGCTTGCGCAGAGAGAAGTGAGAGGTCGTCTTGAAGTTTGGATCGATAACTGGACGAAGATCGTAGCTTACTCCAGCCAGAAGTGCGTCGAGATTAGCGGCGGGATTTGAGTCCTTTTCAAAGGTTAAAGGAGCACCGAGCCAGCCCGGACCCACCTGGGCGGCGGAACTCAACTGCATGTCATACGTAAGTTTAGGGCTGCCGGTGCCTCCTCCGATTACCGGTGAATAGGAAATTGTGCCCTGCGAAGAACCTGGTTGCGAGGCAAGGTTGTAGACGTAGCGGGTCTTGTAAAACCAACTGGATGGCCAGTCGTCGCGGTCGCAGAGACGGACCTGGGACGCGCAGTCAGTTGCTGGTTTGTCGGCGTACGGAGCGGGAGGCTTGCGTGTCGGATCCTTTTTGCGCTCGAAGCCAGTAACTTCCGCCCAGAGAACATGAACAGGCAGTGCAATAAGGTACTGACTGCTGGTACACGTGCCAGGCCCGAAGTCGGCGGGACCGAAGATAAGCACATTCGCCGACTCCTTGGCTTGGGTGACAACTTTCCAATCGAGACTTGTACAACGGTTCTGCGTGTCTTGGCTTGGAGGCCCGACATTGACAACGAGTATCGAGCCGGAAAGCAGAACCTTCGAACCGACGATGGCGGCCGTCCAGTCCTTGTGGCCGTGCGCCGCATTGTAGGTGTCAATATCATGGATACCTTTGGGGTCGCCTCCGGCGATCCAGATCTTGTCTGTATAGCGGTCAAAATAGACAACCTGACAGTCGCCGAAGTTCACCTCTTTGTGTTCGCGCACGAATCGAGCTTCTACTTTCGGCTGGTTCGCAAAATCGTAGCACGTTACTGGACCGCCGACCTCGGCGGCATGCAACGGCAAACATCCAAGGAAAAATATGGAAGCGAAAAGAGCGGAGAATATTGAGGTTCTACACCATGTAGTTCGAGCCCACTGAAAATCGCGCCCAACCACTGAGACGAAATTAACGGGAAACGAGATCATTGTCGTAGGTTGATGCGTGTCGTTTCTGCAATAACACGCTAAAGTTACTCCGTGTGGAGAGAGTTACGATGACGCGTACGTTATCTATATTTAGTTGCTGTATCAAGAGATGTAGAAGATTGATACTGACTCATTTTGGAATTGAGTCACCATCGAGAGACGAGATGCGTTGCAGACAATACGACGCGAAGATTTGAAGACGCGATCTTCATTTAGGTGATGCGCAAAGCCACGCCAATGTGACAGCCCGGTCCTAATTCTTAAGTGATCCTGAGGCGATTGAATATGGGGACTTTGGCGATGTCCACCACGAATGCAAAGACAACTGCCCCCGCAAGCGTTCCACCCATCACGAGTAACGTCAAAGGCGCCATTGCGATCCCGCGATTCGCCATCGTTGATGCGATCAACAGGTCGGCTACCGACGAAAGTACCAGCCAGAAACTTGGGCGTGTCGACCACAGGCGCCGACGAGTTCGATTCGTATATGTCGTAGCTTGATTGCCGTACACAATGACTAGGAAGGCGAGAGTTTGCAGCGCGTCGATTCCCAAACCCAGGCGAAATTTGCCAATGGCTAGCACCACCGTGCAAAACACTAGCTCGGAAATGCCCATGAAAGCGCCCGCGATGGTTAAATCGCCGACTCGCCACGCGCTGGGCATCGGAGAAGGTCGCACGTTGTCCGTGGTCAGGCTCATGCCTAAGAAATCGCCGGTGATCATGATAATGACCATCAGCATGGGGGTGAGAATCGCATGCCCGGTCATGATCAGACCAACCGCTAGGAACAAAACCTGCACCGTTTTCTTCGTGACGGAATTCAAGGTATAGGTCAGGATGCGCTGGAACGTTATCCGGCCTTCTTTAACTGCGGCTACAACTCCGACAAGTCCCGGCTTGGTTAGCACGATTCCGGCCGCCGACTTGGCGACATCCGTCGCAGTCGAAACCGCAATTCCCATCTGCGCCTGGCGAAGAGCTGGGGCGTCGTTGGCGCCATCGCCGCACATGCCGACGGTGTGGCCACTCTTCTGAAATGCCTGAACGAGGTGAAACTTATCCTCGGGAAGGACTCCGGCAAAAACCGCAAAGCTTTCTGGGCGCACGCTCTCCGGTATTGGACCGGGCGGGCAGACCGTTCCGTCGAGTCCTACTGCTCGCGCAATGATCGCCGCGGTGGCCGGTGCATCTCCGGTCACCATCACGGTGCGTACACCCAAATCGCGCAGCTCCTTGATAAGCTCGGCCGCGTCCGTGCGAGGTTGATCACTCAACGCGATGATTCCCGCAAGCTTCATCGCCTTAGGTGTGCCCACAGCAACCGCCAGAACGCGAAATCCCTTCCGTTCGAGCTCGCTCGCCGTCGCGGCCGCAGTTGGCACTTGTTCGGTCAGCTTAGTAACGGCTGCAAACGCTCCCTTCACGGCACGCAGCGTGCCGCCGTTCGCATCCGCCGCTGTCGCCTCGCACATCTTTGTGGTCGGGTCAAACGGAACGAACTTGATCAACTTCGGCAGATTGGCGGTGCTTCCTTTCGCAGCCGCCGAGCGGATGGCAGTGTCAACGGGATCCTGTCCGCCATCGGAACTGGCTAGAGCCGCCATTCCCAGAACACGCGCTTCATCGAAGCCCGGTTCAGGACGAATCGCCGTTACCGCCAGCTCGTTAAGAGTCAGCGTCCCCGTTTTGTCCGAGCAAAGAACGTCCAGCGTTGCCGCCTCGTCCACAGCGGACAATCGCGTGGGTAGCACGCCCAATTTTGCCAGAGCCTTGGCGCCTATTGCCGCTGCAAGCGTAAACGTGGCGGGCAATGCTACAGGAATGGACGCCAAAACAGCCGTTAGAACGAGGGGAACGATCTCGCCGACCGGCATTCTACGGGCACGCGCGTAGGCGACTAGCAAAACTATGATTACGCCGTTGAACATCGCAAGATTTCGCACTACGCGCACGACGGTTTTCTGCTGCGTGCTCTCAACATGGGCCGTGCGGACGAGTTCCGCGGTGTGGCCAAACTTCGTGGTTGCTGCGGTTGCGGTGACAATTCCAGTTGCTTCTCCCCGTCGCACCAGCGCTCCGGCATAAGTTTGCACGCCCGGACCAGCTTCGATGGGGACGGATTCGCCGGTGAGCATGGATTGATCCAGCAGAATCGATCCGTCAATCAACTTTACGTCGGCTGCCACCACGCCACCCAGCGATAGCTTCACTGTGTCGCCCGGCACCAGGTCAGTAGCAGGAATATTCTTCCAATCGCCGTCGCGCCGCACCGAAGCCGTAAGCGCGAGGCGCGATTTCAGCGCGGCAAGAGTGGCCCGTGCACGCCCCTCCTGAAAAAACCCGAGAGCAGCATTGAATACCAGCAGCGCGGCGATCACCGCAGCTTCGACGTACTCGTGGAGGACCGCCTGGAGGATGATCGCGGCTTCCAGCATCCATGGGACCGGCGCCCAAAATTTGGCCAACGCCATTCGCCATGGCTGCACCGCGATGTCCGGCATTGCATTTGGGCCGAACTTCGTTAGCCGCGCTCGGACTTCTTCGCTCGTTAACCCGCTCGACACGTCTTCGGCACCAATGTCCTGCGCTGTTTTCGCTGGAACGGGCGGGTTGTCAATGGTGGCAGGCATCGGTTTACAAGGAACTTCGAATCGAGTCTTTCATGCGAACGTAGTATCTTAGTGGCTCTGAAGAATCCGTACTGTTCACTTGGGAACACTGTGCGATCGCCGCCAGAGGTTCGCGGATCAGGCAGGATGACAACGATTTCCCTCCGCCAGCTACTGTGACGGCCCTCACAGAGATAAAGAAGCTAAAGTGATCGTATAACCGAGCCAGCAGACACAAGGAAGCCGGCGGAAATTCGATTGGTTTCCGTAGTGGCGGCGATGGAACGCCTCGATCGCTTTGCTGTCCAGGAGAGGTCTCATCGTGAATCTTGACAACCAGCACCTGCCTCGGCGCCAGTTTGCGAAGTATCTAACGGCCGCCGGCATCGTCGCGGCTGTCGGCGGACTCATGATCTTGATCCGCGCGCGAAGGAATTCCTACCCGGTCAAAGTTGTGGCACAGGTGGCAGACATCCCCGTTGCGGGGTGAAAGTCATCTCTTATCCGAATGACGAGCATCCTTGTTTCCTTCTGCATCCATCGGAGCGCACCTTTATTGCGTTCAGCCGACTTTGCACCCACGCCGCCTGCCCAATATTTTACCGGCCGGAGGAGCATATATTTGTATGTCCCTGCCACGGTGGAGTTTTCTCGGCAGCCGACGGCTCCGTCCTCGATGGCCCGCCACCGAAACACCTCCAGCGCCTAGTCCTCGAATTGCATGGCCAGGATTTGACCGCCGTAGGAATGGTCCAGGGCTAACAAGGTTCCCCGTAGGCATCGGCGAGATGAAGCTGTTTGCTTCGTTCCTGATGCGCCAGCACGATACTTGATTCTCAATTGCCACGCCGCTTGAACGAGCGAGCCTCAACTCGTCCGTAACAGACAGGGGATAGGTGTGAATGAAACAGTTTCGGCTTACTCCTTCTGTCTCATGGCGCATAACAAGATTCTCAACTGCGTTTGGTGTATTCCGAGCGCCCGATTTTCCGGTGACGTCCCTCACATCGGAGCATGACGTGAGTCACAGCATCGATGGCGGTGGTGGGAGAGGCTACGGATAGCGGAGGTGCAAGATGCAAAAAGACGAGCGCGACCTTCTGGATGTCTTGAAATTCGAACTAGAGTTCTTGGAGAAAGGAGGGTACGGTCGTTCGCCGCGCGAGCCCTGGAGGCCGCAATTCATTTTCGAAGATTCCCCGACCTGTATGAACTACGACTCCAAAGATCATCCTGATCCCTGCGGCGAATGTGTTTTGATGCAACTGGTTCCCCCAGCAGGTCGCGAAACAAAAATTCCGTGCCGGCATATCCCCTTCAATGCCGACGGCGAGACGCTGGATTCGCTCTATCGCTACGCCGACCAGTTCGAAACCGAAAGACTCTTCGGAAATTGGCTCCGGGCCACAATTGCGACGCTCGAAGAACAGCGACGGACTTATCTTGACAACTCCAGCGGACTGTCGGCTGCTCGGCCAGGTGAAAGCAGGGGAGAACCTCTGTTCCAAAGCCTGCATCCGAAGTGTGCCAACCCGGCGTGCCCCACCGCTTTTCATTGGCTCGGAGGAGGCAAGTTCTTCCGTTTTCGACGCGATTCGGCCGAAGCGAATGCGGATCATCCGACGAGTCAGACGGGGACCGCTGTCCTCGGCGTAAGGCACTACTGGCTTTGCGAGCACTGCTCTCATGTCTTTACTTTGGTTTACAACGAAAGCGAGGGCGTGATGCTAAAACTGCTCTGGCCGGAACTCCCTGTTGCGGAGTTGCCAAAGCAATTGACAACAGGGTAGCGGGAAAACGTGATCGTGAATGCGAAATGCAGGCAGTGTATATCAAATGATTCTTGCAATGCGTTTCTCCCAGTTTTGCGGCGCGAGAAGCGGGATGCATCTTTTTGTTTGTTCTTGCTTCCGGCTCGGTGGCCGTGACTGAATTCGATTTATGCGGCAGGCCGTGAGGACTGCGAGCGTGCGATGTCACTCTCCACAGGATCCGGGCTTGCCTGGTGGCCACTGATTTCTTCGATGTGAATGGAGTAAAACACCGGAAGGTCCCGGTCGAATTTCCCGCGAGTCTGAGCGGCCGCAAATCCGGTTTGCCACCACAAAGACCTTTTCTCCAGCACTGATTGTGCTTGTTGTCTCACCTTCGAATACTCTGGCGTATCGGGATATTCCTCGTAACGCCCGCGGACGACAACGCTCGTCCAGGCCATGTGGCTGTGAACTTCATCGGCTTCCACCGATACCAGTGGGTTCGAGCGCATCCATTCAATCTTTTGTCCCATGGTGGCAAACCCGTAGAGGCGATCAGGCTCAAATGCAAAATAGACCGGTACGATGTACGGCTGATTGTCCCGAGCGCACGCAAGCCGCCCAAACCCGAGTCGCGCGAGAAAATCGTGACATTGTTGCCGGCTCAACTCCGTTACGAGCACGGGACACCTCTTTCTTAGGAGTGAAATTCCTCCAATCCAACCTCTTCAACCGCGAACGGTGAGAACCGGACATTGGGCATGCACAACCACTTTGTGTGCCGTGGTGCGTTCGAGATGCGTGGCAGCTCCCAGGTGCTTCGCCGCGTCCCGCACTCCGAGAACGATCAGGTCCGTGCTGTGTTCCTTCGCGACGCTGAGAATGCAGTCGGCCGGGTTGCCATAATCGACGACTGTTCGAGGTCGGCACCACTGGGCGTCCTTGGGAACCAGTTGCCCAAGTTTGGATATGGTATTTGTCGCAGATGCCGTATTTCCGTCGTCTGGCTTTTCAAGATCGCTCTTGGGAACAACGTGCAGGAGAAGCAGCTCCGCCTCGTTTTCCTGAGCAAATGAAATGGCGTACGGCGCAGCCGCAAGCGACTCCGGCGTGAAGTCAGTCGCGAAGAGGATGCGACGGAACCGCGCGCCCTTGTGGGTACCTTTACGCACCGAAGGACCAATGGTAAGAACCGGCACACTGGAACAACGGAAGATTTCCTCGGCGATCGAGCCGAGGAGGAATTTCGACGCGCCTGTCCGTCCGTGGGTGCCAAGCACTATCAGATCAATGTCCGATTGCGTCAACGCCCGCTCGAGCGTAGGCCAGACTGCGACACCACGTTCAACGCTTGTCTCGTGCGGTAGTCCCTCGAGCTGCGCATCTACGCGCAGCATGTCTCTCTCGGCACACTCATCTTGGGCGGTAATCGCGTCGGCAGTCAATTCAAGAGGGGTGTAGGCGTACATAGCAGGAATAAGGACATGCAGAGCGTAGATTTTGCAGCGGTACTCGCGGGCGATGGAGATGGCGAACGGAAGCGCCGCTTCCGAAGGTTCCGAGAAGTCTGTGAGGTAGAGAATATTCTTCAGTGTGATTCGAGTTCCAGCTTCCGCACCTTTCATGTGGCACCTCCTGCGGTCACAATCGTTTCTGTATTCCCTGGGCAACAAACCTGTCTTGAGACTCCGCCTGTCATGCTGTCTTAAGCGCAGCCTTTGGACGGGTGCGGACCGCCAGGACCGGGCAATTTGCGTGACTGATCACCTTGTGGACTACCGTGATGGGCAGGTGGGTAGAAGCGCCTGGGAGGCCAGTCGGTTCGCGTACGCCCAGCACAATCAGATCGGCATGAACCCTTTCGGCAACCTCCAGAATCTTTTCGGCGGCCGCACCCTCCTCGACCAAGCATTGCGCTTCGCACCAGGGCCTGGCCGCTTCTGGAACCAAGGCTTGTAGTCTTCGTAAGGAGGAATCTACGAGTTGCTCGGTGTGCACCAGTTCACCCGTCCTGGGCTTTGCGATGACATGCAAGAGTGTCAGGTGACCTTGACGTTGTTGCGCCAGTAAGATGGCACAGCGGACTGCTGTTTCGGAGTCCGGTCCGAAGTCCGTCGCGTACAGGAATTCTGCCAGTTTCCCTCCGCGATCAGTTCTCAGCGGGGAGTGTGGACCGACCACCAACACCGGACACGGTACATGACGGAGGATCTCCTCTGCTTGCGAGCCCAGGAGAACTTTTCCCAGTCCTGTTCTGCCCCGCGTGCCAACGACGACGAGGTCGATTTTGTTCTTCTCGACGGCGGATGCCACAACCTGCCACACGGTCCCCTCAGCGATGAGAACCTCGTTCTGAAGTCCCGGGAAGGCGCTAAGCAGAGTTCTCCTGAGCTCGTGCACATAAATTTCGCAGACTTCGTCCGCGCTCTTCCAACCTTGGGGAGGCAGGGCGTACTTCGCCGGCTCTTTGACGTGCAGCGCGTACAGTTTCGCGCCAAAGCGCTGTGCCAAGTCTGCCGCATAGCGCAACGCTACGTTCGCGTCCGGCTCAAAGTCCGTGGCAAATAGAATGTTTCTCAACGCGATTTTTGTACTCGCTTCGGTGGTTCTCATCTCTCGCCTCCCGGTGTGCATGATGCACCGGAAGCCGCTTCACGGCAGTGACGGAAGTCACTTTGCGTTGTGATGTTTTGTCACGAGTTGCCGGGAGCCTCTCGTTTTGGCCAGGGCAAAACGACACATTCAGCGCAGATTAAACTTCGATTCTTTGAAACTGCGCGCGTAAATGCGCGTTGGGGGGGTGAAACCGGCGTTTTGGCAGAGGGCGCAGTTCGAATGAGCAAATAACGAAGACTCGAACCGCCACGAGGGACTCTGAATACAGTTCTCTGGACCGACTGGTATGGGCTGAAGTGATGGACATCACGTGATCGAGCGAGCCCGGTCACAGCGGTTAATCCCCGTAAAATGCAAATCTGTCGAACAAGCGGAGGACGCGCGGATGAACACGCCGAAAGGCCCGACGACGGTTCGGCTGAAGAATGTCCTAATACTTAACGAACTTTTCCCGCTCTTCAGAAACAGCACTGCGATTGGCCGCTGCAGTTGGCCGGAAGTATGGAGCCAAGGTCTACGCCTTGCACGTGGTTGTTCCAGGAATCTACGGTGAGGGTACCTCTGAGCTGGAAGCGATGCCGATCCAAGCAAAAGAAGAGGCAGCACTGGAAGAATTCCGGCGCGTCGGTTCACAATTCATCGGTTTGGATCATGAGGTACTGGAGGAACACGGTCTCGGGGTTTGGATGATCGTAGAGAAGAAGATCCAAGATCGACGGATTGACCTCCTGGTGCTCGGCACTCGCGGGCGAAACGGCGTGCGAAAGTTGGCCTGGGGATCTCTCGCCGGAGAAATCTTTGGTCGCTCGCCTGTTCCGATATTATCGATTGGTCCGGCGGTGCAAAGCGGCGGCGCGGACTTCCGCCGCATTCTGTTTGTAACAGATTTCACGCCGGATGCGGCGTACGCAATCCCGTATGCCGTTTCCCTGGCAAGAGAAAATGATGCCCGACTGATTTTAGCGCACGTGATGCCGCACCCTGGTGCCAAGAAGAGCGATAGACCGCGTGAAATGTCCGTCGCCGAGGTCATCCACCACCTTTACGAGATGGTTCCAAAAGATGCGAATCTTCCACTTCGTCCGGAAGTTGCCGTGGAGTTCGGTAAGACATCCGAGCAGATCGTTAAGGCCGCGAAGGAGCGCAACATTCATTTGATTGTGCTGGGAGTCCGCTGCGAACGCGGTTATCGCGGTTCGACCACGCATTTCGGGGGAGACATTGCGCAGCAAGTGGCCGCCTGCAGCCCATGTCCGATTCTAACGATTCGTGCATAACTGCTGTTTCGTGCGGCGCTCCTTTACCTGCCTGGGGTCGAGCGGCACCGCGAAGTCGTCTGCACGAGGAACGCTGGTTCGGATGCAGCACCGGGTAGGAAACGCTTACACGGTGATGAATGATTCAAGTGCCGCTCGGTCTGGGATCGTCAAAGTAGAACCCTTCAGTGTCACTAACTGTCGACTTCTGAATTCACTTAACGTACGCGTAACGGTTTCTCGAGAGCTTCCAATGAATTCCGCAATCTCCTCGTGCGTCAAAGGCAATTGGACTCGCGTCCCAAGTTTCGACTGTTCTGCCCCGGCGGTCCAATCCAGCAAGAGCTTGGCGAGTTTTCCTTGCGCCGACGCAGAAAGGCCAACCGTTCGCAACTGTTCGCAAGCGCCGTGGTAATTGGAAGTCAACTGTCTGACAATCGGCTGCGACACTTCCGGATGCTGCGCCATGAAACGCAAGAAATCGTCACGTCGAACAAAAGCGATCTGGCAGGGGTGGAGAGTCTCGGCAGTGACCTCGTAAGGTTGCCCGGAAAGAGTCGACATCAAGCCTAGGGCTTCGCCCGCCTTTGCGATCCGAAGTATCAGGGTCTTGCCCTCACTTGAGCTGATGGTCAACTTTACTTTTCCTTCGCAGAGTATGAATATTCCCCTCGCATTCTGTTTTTCGAGAAACAGAACTGCGCCTTCAGGATAGGTAGAGCTGGCCTTGAGAGAATTGAAATCCTTTAAGGTGATCGACGTCAACTGGCAGAAGAAAGCGGATTTTCTGAGCTTGCACGTCTGACAATTCTCGCTCATTTCGAAACCGTAGGGTCCTCGCATGTTACGAATCCTCCTTAATGCGTTTCTGATTTCGGCACCGCGCTTCCTGGGCGAAGTACTTGGTCAACACTGTGTGAGTGTTGTGATCCTCAACGTAATTCGAGCTCCTTTTGAGCTGCAATGCTTCGTAGGGCACGCAGGGAGCCAATGTTCAGCGCTTCAATGAGAACCCTGCTTGTACTTAAGAGAAAAGACTTAGGAGGGAGTCAAGGCAATTGTGACGGGGGGCATGAGCGCCGGTGACGAAGGTCACTGACGAAATATCGTCCGCGCAGACTATATGTAGTCTTCCCGCTCGATGTGCAGCTTCTTCAATTTGGAGTTCAACGTCGTTCTTTTTAGACCGAGGCGGGCTGCGGCCCCTTTGGACCCTCCGATGTGCCCTTTGCTTTCGCGGAGGACCCGCAGGATATGCTGGCGTTCGGTCGTTTCCAGTGTGGCATCCTCTCGTGGTTGTGTTTCTACGGAGACTTCGAGTTCAACCAACGGCACTCGAAGCAGTGGACCTTTCGAAAGGATGACAGCTCGTTCAATGAAATTTTCAAGTTCACGAATGTTCCCGGGCCACGGCCACTTCACGAGTGCCTTCATTAC
>DATNLN010000202.1:0-2988 GCA_035602855.1 Candidatus Acidiferrales bacterium | reverse complement strand
TGGGAATTTTGCGGACGGTGTTAGAGGGACCAATGGGTTTCGATACGGAACGTAAAATTACAGCTAAGTCCATTGTTAACTGAACTCTACGTAGATATCATCCCCGCGGATCTCGACCGCGTAGCACTGCACGCCTACCGTCGGATTGGTGGTCAGTTTACCGGTGGTGACGTCGTATTTCCAACCGTGCCACGGACATACGACCACCTGCCCCTCGAGCTCACCTTCGCCCAGCGGGCCGCCGCGATGCAGGCATACATTATTGATTGCAAAGAGCTTACCTTCAACATTGGCCAGCGCGATGTTCTTGCCGTCTAGGTCGAATTCGCGGATCGTTCCAGGAGGTATTTCGTCCTTCTTCGCTGTCCGCAGAAATGGCATCGCGTCATCTTCTCCAAGCGAACTCTCAGGCGACGATATTCAGCAATCAGGGCCCGCGGCCCGCGGTTCTTAATTCCCTACCGAGGCGCTGGCGATTGGGCGACCATCACGCCCTCTTTGAACCCTTCGACCATTTCCGGTTTCAAGCGCACCGCCGTGGGGCGCTTCGCTAGGGACATCTGGTCAATCTTGTCCTGCAACTTCAGAAGCGCATAGAACAGGCCTTCGGGCCGCGGCGGACATCCGATCACGTATACGTCCACCGGCACGATGCGGTCGACGCCCTGCAGCACGGAATAGACGTTAAAGGGGCCGCCGACGCTGGAGCAGGCGCCCATCGAGATGCACCACTTCGGGTCCGGCATCTGGTCCCACACGCGCTTCAGTACCGGAGACATTTTCAGCGTTACCGTGCCGGCGACGATCATCAGGTCTGCCTGGCGCGGCGAAGGCCGAAACACCTCGGCGCCGAATCGCGCGATATCGAAGCGGGAAGTGGTGGAAGCGATCATTTCGATGGCGCAACAGGCGAGTCCGAAGGTCAGCGGCCAGATGGCGCTCTTGCGCGCCCAATTAAAAACGTAATCAACGGTGGAAAGCACGTAACTGCGTTCGAAGCGATTGTCGAGAACCCCCATCACGTCTCCCGGACCCCACAAACTCGGCGAGTATAGCGATGGGCGTCGCGCGAGTCAAACACGTGTTCCCTCACTTGCTTCCGTAAACCAATAGAGCGCCTATCGCGCGAAAGTCGGCCAGTTCCTTGGCGTTGCGGAACCAGCGGCCGGTGTACTCGGCAGGATTGGGAGTGGGGTCGGGGATCAGGCGATGCGCGACATCGGTGAATCCGGCGTCTCGGAATAACGTTTCCCATTCCGCCGCGGAAAGCAGATGCGTGGGCACCGCTAATTTTTCACCCCACGCGTGGCAGTAGGGATTGTCGCGATAGTAGTTGATAAGAATCCATGCGGAACCGCTTTCGGCTAGCACGCGGTGAATTTCGCGCAGGCCCTTTAGGGGATCAGGCCAATAGTACGAGGACTCCACGGAAATCACGCGCGTGAAAAAATTCGCTTCCCAGGGAATTTCCTCTATTGCGCCGACGACGAACACGAGATTTTCCTGGTTCACGCTCGCTTCGCGTGCATGATGGATCATCTCGTCGGAAATATCCATGCCGACCACCCGGCCTTGCGGCACGCGCTGCGCCAGAATGCGTGAGAGCCATCCGGCGCCGCAGCCCGCGTCCAGTATGTTGTGGTCGGGCTCGATCTGCATCAGTTCGAGCGCAGGCTTGGTGATGGGCCAATGGTCGTGCTCCATCGTTTCGCCCTTGCCCGCATCGGCCCAGCGATTAAATTCTTCGCGCAGGTTCTCGTCGGTAGGAGATTTCGTCACTCAGTTGCTCGGGACCTGAAGATTACAAATGCCTGCCGCACGCCCAGCAATATTGCGCCCCCATGGGTTGCAGTGTGCTGCACGGAGCGTGATAGCGCATCGCAGCGCCGGCGGGTACCAGCACGGTGTTCACGCGCGGGTCTGAAGCGCACGCCCATAGCAGGGCGACGAACCATCCGATGCCCGTCCAGCCCGCCAGCAAATTGAGGATGAAAATGCCCGTGCTATCGCGCTTGTTGTGGCCGATGATCGCCGGCAGAAAGTACAGCAAAGCCGCGATGAGAAGAAACGTCATGTGCGCACCTCTGAATCTTTGAATTGCGACGGGGCCGGAGACTCCGCCAGGTCCTACAATTAGATACGACTCAACGGCTCGTCGGGTTCCCTGGTTCTTTCGCTCGCCGCACCCCGCACGCCGACGCGAGCGACAGGCGCCAGTGGGTCGAGCGGCCGATCAGGATGTCGCCGCGGTCTTCGTTTGCGGCTGTACTTTCGCAAGGAGCTGCGTAAATTTCTGTTCGCGCTCTTTTTGATCGAGGCCCTGGTAGGCTTCGGCGATCTGCGTGGTGTTCATCGAGCAGAATTTCGGGCCGCACATCGAACAGAACTTCGCTTCCTTGTAGAAATCGTCGGGCAAGGTTTCGTCGTGCATTTTGCGCGCGGTTTCCGGGTCAAGCGACAGCTCAAACTGTTTGTTCCAGTCAAAAAGAAACCGCGCGTAGCTGAGCGCATCGTCGCGATCGCGTGCGCCCGGACGATGCCGCGCCACGTCCGCCGCGTGCGCCGCGATTTTGTAGGCAATCACGCCCTGGCGCACATCATCCGCATTCGGCAGCCCCAGATGTTCTTTTGGCGTCACATAACACAGCATCGAAGCGCCATGCCAGCCGATCATCGCCGCGCCAATCGCGCTGGTGATGTGATCGTAGCCCGGCGCGATGTCGGTGACCAGTGGCCCCAGCGTGTAAAACGGCGCCTCATAGCACATTTCGTTTTCTTTCTTCACCTGCATTTCGATCTGGTCCATCGGAATGTGCCCCGGACCCTCGATCATCACCTGCACGTCGTATTCCCAGGCCTTCTTGGTCAGCTCGCCCAGAACTTTTAATTCCGCGAACTGCGCTTCGTCGCTCGCATCGGCCAGGCACCCGGGCCTTAAGCCGTCGCCGAGCGAAAAACTCACATCGTGCTTCTGGAAAATTTTGCAGA
>DATNLN010000199.1:0-8006 GCA_035602855.1 Candidatus Acidiferrales bacterium | reverse complement strand
AGGTGCCAGCGGCCTGCGCGCAATTACCGCGGACAAATTTTCGTCCGCGTACTCCATGACTACGTACAGCACCGCCGAACCATCTAGCTCACCGCGTCCCATATCCAGCAGTCGGATCATGTGCGGGTGAGAAAGCTTGGCGGCGTGCCGCCAACGCGTCAACAATCCTTCTGCTTCTGCTGCATCTGCCGGAACCAGTTTGATTGCGACTTTGCGCGCGTCCGGGGAATCGTAGTCCGTCAGAAATACGGCGCTGCCTTCGTCTCCGCCCACAAATTCGCCCAAGCGGAATTTTCCGTCAATGACTTGGCCCACCTGTTTTGCCGCGGCCTCGGTCATCTGAACCCCCTTGCACATTCGCGAGCGCTGCCCGAAAGCGTCCTGCCCGAGCACTCGTTTCCATGCGAAATCGAAATTTGTCGTGCCTGATGTCGGACTCGGGCGCTCGGTCTTCCGGCGAGTCAGCGTCGGTAAACGAGGCGCTCGTCCGCAGGGCTGCGGTGTACCAGGCTGGGTAGGTCCCGGTCGCAAGGGGGGGATGTTCGGAGGTCCGCCACCCCTGTTAAGACCCATTCTGCACCATTCCGCTGCAGCCAGCGCCGGAAAGTGATGGAGCGTTGCTCAATCGCACCCATCGGCTAACGGGGTGGTTTCCCGCGTTTTCGCCTGCGTGATATCGCGATCGAGGCTCAGCTGCTGAAAGGTGATGCGGGGTTTCGCGGTCTGCCGGGCGGGATTATTCCCTGAATCCGATTGACTCGCGCTGCGCGAGGGCTGCGGGCACTCGATTCCTTGAGGTTCGGTCTATTCCAGTTGAATCTTGGCCCAGAAGTCAGCAGAGGTCAGCACCGGGACAATTTCAAACTCAACCAGATCGTCCCAGCGGCTCGTCCAGGCGGCCAGCGACTCCAGAGCGGGCGCTTCCATGAGCTGGAAACAACGCGCGCCCACCGGATCCACCCAGCTGGCGTGATAGATCACGTCTTCGGGCAGCAGGCGGCCGTCGCGCCTGAACCGCTCGCCGATGGGCTTTGCCTTGCCGTCCTTAAACTTTTCGACGACCATGAGCAGCATAAACGCGAGTGTAGCCGATCTCAGGATCGTTGCAAGCGGAGGGGAGACCCAGCTTTGGGTGGGTCACACGCCGCCTTGACCGCATCTGCGCCGGCCAGTAAGCTAGTTGTTTCCACCGGGGAAAAACACCACGCATGAGCACTGACACCATTCAGATCACTTTGCCGGACGGCGCGACTCGCGAAGTGCAGCGCGGCACGACCGCTGCGGAAATTGCGCGCCAGATTTCGCCCCGGCTGGCGAAAGAAGCGCTCGTGGCGCGTGCCGATGGCGAGCTGGTGGATCTTTCGCGCCCGCTCGAGCATGATGCCAAAATTTCCATCCTCACCGCGAAAGATCCGGACTCGCTGCAAGTGTTTCGGCATTCCGCTGCGCATCTGCTTGCAGCCGCCGTGCTGGAACTTTATCCCTACGTGAAGCTCGGCATCGGCCCGCCGATTGACACCGGATTTTTCTACGAATTCGTGCGCAAAGAGCCGTTCACCCAGGACGACCTGGAAAAGATCGAAGCCAAAATGCACGAACTGGCCGCGAAAGATTTTCCCAACGAGCGCAAGCTGATTCCCAAGCCCGAGGCGCTGGAGCTCTATCGCAAGAGCAATCAGGAATTCAAATGCGAGCTGGTGGAGGAAAAGGCCACCGAACCGATGGTTTCCTTCTACAGCACCGGAAAATTCATCGATTTCTGCCGCGGCCCGCACATTCCTTCGACGGGCCGCATCAAGGCCTTCAAATTGATGAACGTGGCAGGCGCGTACTGGAAAGGCCAGGAAAGCAATCCGCAGATGCAGCGGATTTACGGCGCTTGCTTCATCGACCAAAAAGAACTGGACGAATATCTGCACAAGCTGGAAGAAGCCAAGCGCCGCGACCATCGCCGAATCGGAAAAGAACTCGGGCTATTCACCGTGAGCGATCAGGTCGGATCCGGTTTGCCGCTTTGGCTGCCGAAAGGCGCCACCATTCGCCGGCTGCTCGAGGAATACATTCTGGAAAAGGAACGCCGCGCCGGCTATCAGCACGTTTACACGCCGGACTTGGCGAAAGTTGACCTCTACGTTCGCTCCGGACATTGGTCTCATTACCACGAAGACATGTTCCCCACGATGGACATGGAAACCGAGCAGCTGGTGCTGCGGCCGATGAATTGTCCGCATCACATTCTCGTCTACGAATCCAAAAAACACAGCTACCGCGATTTGCCGGTGCGGATTGCCGAACTCGGAACCATGTACCGCTACGAGCGTTCGGGCGTACTGAGTGGTCTGAGTCGCGTGCGCTGCATGACACTGAACGACGCGCACATCTTTTGCACTCCGGAACAGATCAAGGAAGAATTTGCCGCCGTGATGCGCCTGGTCGAGCAGGCCTATCGCGATCTGGGCATCACGCAGTATACCTACCGCCTCTCGCTGCGCGACAAATTGCACAGCGAAAAGTACGTGGACAACGATGCGATGTGGGATCTTGCCGAACGCATGCTGCACGAGGCCATGGATTCGCTGAATCTTCCCTATACCGAGGCCCCGGGAGAGGCTGCTTTCTATGGGCCGAAGCTCGACATTCAACTGGCGGACGTCATGGGCCACCAGGAAACCTATTCCACCATTCAGATCGATTTCCATCTTCCGAATCAGTTCGAACTGGGCTACATCGGCGCGGACGGCCAGCCGCATCGCCCGGTAATGATTCACCGCGGCGTCATCAGCACCATGGAGCGCATGACGTCTTATCTTATTGAGCTGTACGCCGGCGCCTTCCCGGTGTGGCTCGCGCCGGTGCAGGCTGTGGTGCTGCCCATCACGGAACGGCAGAACGAGTACGCCAAGCAGGTCCTCGAGAAGCTGCTCGATTCGGGCGCGCGCGTGGAACTGGACGATCGCAACGAAAAGCTGCAGGCGAAAATCCGCGATGCGCAGCTGCAGAAAGTTCCCTACATGCTGGTGATCGGCGGCAAGGAAACCGAGGCTGGCACCGTTTCCGTGCGCCATCGCTCGCGGGGCGATTTGGGCCCGCGCCCGCTCGAGCAATTCAGCGCGGACCTGCGCGCCGAGGTAGATTCCAAAGTGATTTCGTAGTTCGCGCGCGGCTGAATTTACGAATTCCCTGCGAGGGTTTTCTTTAGGTCGGGGTCCATGCGCTGCAGGATTGGCTCGCCGGGATCATCGCCTACGTACTGCTGCACCACATTTCCATCTTTGCCGATCAGCACGTAGGTGGGCAGTGCGCTGGCTCCGTACTGACGCATCAACTGATGATCGGAATCAATTCGCTGCGTCCAGTTCATTTGGTTCTGCGTGACGAAGCTCTGCCAAGTGCCTTCGTCTTCATCTTCGCTGATGCTGATCACTTCCACTTTGTCGGCGCCGTAAGCGGCCTGCAACTGTTTCAAGCCGGGCAGAGCGTGACGGCAAGGCCCGCACCAGGTGGCCCAGAAATCCAGCAACGTCACCTTCCCCCCGGCCGCGGGACTCTGTGCATCGAGTCCAGGCGCTTTCTCGCCTGAAGCAAGCGGCGCGCGGGGCATATTTTCATCGTCGAATATTTTCACCGATTTTGCCTGGCTGGCCTTTTTCGCGCGGGCCAGGCGCGCTACCTCGCCCAGCGACATGGGCGCAGGGTCCATGACCACCAGGCTCTGGCTCGAAGCGGTCTGTGCGGATTTCGCAGACGGCGAAGGGTTCGAGACGTAGTGCGGTGCGGGCTGCGAGGCGTGCAGCGGAACATCCTGCGCCGGGGCCGAGCCGGAAAACGCCAAAGTCAGTGCCGCGCCCGCAAAAAGAAGCCAAGCTGTGCGCATGAGTCGAAGCCTCCGCAGAAATCCCCGTGCGCTTCAGTCTTGGGGATGGCTGCGCGATACCCAATGGTACGAAGGCCTCACTGTGTTCAAAATACACTCGCGGTCGCGTATATCCCTAGGAAAGAATATATCTTGACAAGCATATACGTATGGAGGCATATTCGTACTCGTCATGATGGAAACCCTGCAAGCGCTGGCTGAGCCCCATCGTTTTCAAATCGTCGAACTGCTGCGGGACGGACCGCGGCGGGTCGGCGACATGGTCCATCGTCTGGGTCTGCGCCAGCCGCAAGTGTCAAAACATTTGCGCGTGCTCAGCAACGCTGGACTGGTGGACGTTCGCGTGGACGCGCAGCGCCGAATTTATGCGTTGCGTCCCGCACCGTTCGAGGAACTCGAAGTGTGGATTGAAAGATATCGGCGCATTGGGGAAGGCAATTTCCAGCGGCTGGATGGCGTGCTGCAAGAACTAAAAGCGAAGGAGGAAAAACGTGGACGCACAAAGCGCTAGAGCGCCAATGAAAAACAGCGGAACACTGAAAGTAACAACTCCCAGCGACCGGGAAGTTGCCATGACGCGCGTTTTCGATGCGCCGCGGCACCTGGTCTTCCAGGCCTGGACCGAGCCCGAGCTCCTCAAGCGCTGGCTGTGGGGGCCGGACGATTGGCGACTGGCGGTCTGCAAGATGAATCTGAAGCCGGGCGGGGGGCTGCGTTTTGTCTGGAGCCACCGCGACGGAAAAGACATGGGAATGAGCGGCGTTTTTCGCGAGATCGCGCCGCCCGACCGGCTGGTGTTCACCGAAATATGGGACGAAGACTGGACCGACGGCGAGACGCTGGTGACGATTCTATTTTCCGAGCACGCCGGCAAAACCACGCTCACGCAGACGGTGCTATATTCCTCCCGCCAGGCCCGTGACGCCGCGCTGAGAACCGGCATGGAACATGGCGCCGCCGTGAGTTACGATAGGCTCGCGGAGCTGCTGAAATCATGAAAATTGCAGTCTTGATCGCGCGCATCCTTGTGGGCCTGCTCTTCTTGGTGTTCGGACTGAACGGGTTCTTGAACTTCATTCCGGTCAGACAGCTGCCTTCGGGGCTAGCGGGCCAGTTCGTCACGGCGTTGTTGCAATCGCACTACGTGCAATTCGTCTGCGCGTTCGAAGTTGCCGGAGGCGCGCTGCTGCTGATCAACCGTTACGTGCCGCTCGGGCTCACCCTTCTTGGCCCGATCATCGTAAACATTCTGCTGTATCACCTGCTGCTGTACCACATGGGTCTGGGGCTTGCGATCGTGGTCGCGATTTTGTGGGGGCTCATCGCGTTTTATCACCGTCGGGCCTTCGCGGGCCTGTTCGTGCAGAAATCTCCGTGAAGCACAGTAGTTGCGACCGGTCTGACCGCGGCGTATCCTCGTTCACGCTTTCCGATAGGCCCACTTATCGCTATACTCCGCCGTCAAGAGCCGCGCAGCAGCTCGATTCTGTGAGCACACCGACATGGCTGAACAACAGCTTCGCCACCACTTTGGCGAGTATCTGGCGAAAGCCGAAGTGTTTGTTTATTCCCTCCTTGCCATCTTGCTTTTCCTAGCGGCGCTGGCGACGATTGCCAACGCTGGCAAAATGCTCTGGGAGTCGGTCGGCCACTGGACCATCGCCACCGATACACTGCTCGTGCTGGATCAGCTGCTCGTCGTCCTGATGATGGTCGAGATCATGCATACAGTGCGCATCTCCATTCACTCTCACATTCTGGTCACCGAGCCATTCCTGGTGGTGGGCTTGATTGCCTCGATTCGGCGCATGCTGGTGATTACCCTGGAAGCCGCTAGCCTCACAAAAAACGGAGCCTGGTCCACCGACGGTGCGAGCATATTTCGCGGCAGCATGATCGAGCTCGGCTTGTTGGGGCTGGTCATCCTTATTCTGGTGTTCTCGATTACGCTCTTGCGGCGGTACGCTCCGGAGCAAGAGTAGGCAGTCAGCCCAGCTGCGTCCGCATCCCTTAACTTTCTGGATTGCCTCCCCGCCGCGGCCAGCGCAAAGTGGTAAATCCGTAGTTGCGGGAGAGCGCCAAACCCATGCTATACTTTTTGGCCCGTCCCCCCTCGCGGACTTTTCGACCATGGAGGGCACGGCTAGCGGGCCGGATTTACACTTTTCAGGGCCCGGGAGGTGGGTTTATCGCAGAACGTGGTGGGACGCCTGGCCTGCGGGTCAACGAAAGAATTCGCGCTCGCGAAGTGCGCGTGGTGGACGAAGCTGGAAACCAGCTCGGCGTAATGACGCTGTTCGATGCCATGAAGGCCGCGCGCGATGCCGGCCTGGACGTGGTGGAAATCTCGCCCAACGCCGTGCCGCCGGTCTGCAAGCTGGTGGACTACGGCAAATTTCAGTACGAGGCTAGCAAGAAAGCGCACGAAGCCAAAAAACATCAGAAGAGTTCGCACATCAAGGAAGTGAAGTTCCGGCCTTCCACAGCCGAGCACGACTTTCAGGTTCGCAAGAATCAGATCATCCGCTTCCTCAGCGAAGGTTACAAAGTAAAGGCCATGATTTTCCATCGCGGCCGCGAAATGGCGCACCAGGACGTGGGCCGCAAGAAGATGGACCGTTTGCTGAAAGAAATTATGGATCACGTGCAGGTGGAGTTCGGTCCGCGCATGGAAGCGAACATCCTGCTCGCATTGCTTGCGCCGAAAAAGGGCGCAGGCTCAACGCCGGCCGCGCAACCCGCGCAGAAAAACGCGGAAGGTCAGGCGTAAAGAAATCGCCTACAAGAGGAAATCGTGAAGAAGAACAAGAAAATGAAAGCCAAGACGCACCGCGGCGCCGCCAAGCGCTTTAAGATTACTTCCACCGGCAAAGTGATGCGCTGGCGGTCGGGCAAGCGCCACCTGCTCGGCACCAAGAAGCCGCGCCGCATGCGCCGGCTTCTGAACAAGGTTCAGGTCAGCCCCGCGGACGTGAAGAACGTCCGCCTGGCATTGCCGTACGGCCTGTAGTTTCAGCTAGAATTTTTCGCGCCGGGCAGAGCGTAACGGGTGCCTGCCGGCCGGATGTTCCGCCCGCCTGCAGAAATGAAGGCTCGTGGTGGAGCGAATGCAGTCCCGCGAGACAAACCCGTCCTGCTACTCGTGCATTTCCGCGAGAGGCCGGGCCGCGTTTGTCTCCTCACTTGAATTGAATTTCCGAGCGCCTTCGAAACGCGCCACAGGAGAACAGCACCATGCCTCGAGTCAAACGTGGAACCAAACGCCGCGCCCGCCGCAAAAAGCTGCTGAAGCACGCCAAGGGATTTTTCCTTACCAAGGGCAAGCTGTACCGCTCGGCGAAGGAAGCGGTGAACCGCTCGCTGCGCTATACCTATCGCGACCGCCGCGTGCGCAAACGCGATTACCGCGCGCTGTGGATTCAGCGCATCGGAGCCGCCGCGCGCAACAACGGCACCACCTACAGCCAGTTGATTCACGCGCTGAAGGCCGGCGGAATTGATCTGGACCGCAAGATTTTGGCGGACATGGCCGTGCATGATGCGGATGGATTTGCCTCGCTGGTCGGCTCGGTGAAGCAACACTTCCCCAAGCCGGGAGTAGTGCAAACCGCGCGGCCCGCGGTTGTTCGCCACCACGAAGAAGGATAATTTCAGGCAATACGTGTAAGAATGGCGCCGGCAGGCGAATTTCCTAGCGCCGGCGTCGCGCCGGCAGATTTGCGTTCACGATGACGACGAACGATCCGACAACTCAAACTCTTGCGGAGCTAGGGATCTCGGGCTTCAGCGATATCGATTCGCTTTTGCATGAGTTCAAGAATCTCGACGACCGTTTCGAGCAAGATTGTACGGCCCTGCCCTCTGACCTGGCGGCTTGGACGGCTCTGCGCGACAAATGGCTGGGTCGGAAGTCTGGAATACTGACTCGGATCAAGGAGAACTGGCTTGAGAAGACCGCGAACCGCGAGCTCAAAAAGCTGGTCGGTCAATCGTTTAACGAGCGTCGCCTTCGCGTAACGGCAAAAATCGAGGAACTTCACGCGTCCCTAGACGCTGTGGCGGAACAATCCGCGCTGGCTCGCGACAAAATCGACCTGTCACTTCCCGGCATCGAGCGCACCATTGGCACGCG
>DATNLN010000187.1:0-5336 GCA_035602855.1 Candidatus Acidiferrales bacterium | reverse complement strand
CTCGAAAACGCGCTGTCCGAGCAGTCTGCTCTCGAAGGCCAAATTGAAGACGAGCGGCGAAGGATAGCGGCGCTGGTCAGTGCCGTCTCGGTTGCACAAGCCAATATCCAGGGTTCCCAAGCGGACATCACCCGATGGGCAGCGGCTGTTGACCAGGCACGGGCTGATGTGGCAAACGCTGAGCAGGGTGTCACCCGGGCCAAAGCGGAGTGGACTTATTCGAATAACAATCTACATCGCATTGAGCCGCTGCTCGAAAAACAGTTCGTCACAGTGGATCAGGTGGACCGGGCGAGAACGTCGGAAATCGCCCAGGCAGAAGCGCTTAAACAGGCGGCATCGCAACTGGACCTCTCACAGGCAGGATTGAAGTTGGCCTTGGCGCAATACGAACACTCCAAGGCTACCCTCGAACAGAGCAAGGCCCAGCACGAACAATCTATAAATGCAGTAACTACCCTCGAACCGCTCGTCAATCAGCGAGGGGCGCGAGCTTCGGCGGTGAAAACCGCCCGCTACAATCTCAACAACTGCCGGGTCTACGCCCCGTTCGAGACACGTGTGACAAATCTAAATATCTCGGAAGGCGCCTACGCGCATGTTGGTCAACAGGTGTTCACGCTAATTGACGCGCGAACCTGGTGGGCGATCGGTAATTTTCGCGAGGGTCTCCTTCAGCGCATCGTGCCAGGGATGCCGGCTGATGTTTATGTACTGTCGGAACCGAACGTGCGGTTTTCCGGAGTGGTTGACAGCGTTGGCTTCGGCGTCGCTCCCGACGCCGATGTCTTTGGCCGCTTAGAACCCGGCCTGCCCGACGTGCAGCGAACGCTCAACTGGGTGCATCTAGCCTCGCGATATCCAGTCCGTGTCCGCGTCAAGAATCCTCCTCCCGAGTTGTTTCGAGTCAGCGAGTCGGCGGTTGTGGTCATCCGCGGGCACTGAAATGGCTACCCTTGCTCAAAGCGTACCGGAGCCGCGCCAACCGTTGGCCTGGTTCTGGGATTTCCTCAAGCAGGAACTCACGCCCTATCCCGGTAGAATTGCGCTGGTCGCCCGCATGGTTATTGCAGCAACTCTCGTGATGATCATTACGATGACATTTCGTCTGCCCTTTGGCGCATATGGCGCTGCCTTCGCACTCACCACTTCGCGAGAAAGTCCTCAAATAACCGTAAAGTCATTCAGAACACTAATCGTAGGTTGCGCTCTTGGAGCAGTCTATATCTTGATCGGCGCATCTTTTTTTCTCGAGAACCCCGTGCTGCGTTTCCTCTGGGTGATCGTGACGTTGTTCGCGATTTTCTACGCGATCAGCGCCATGACCAATTCAGTGGCCGCCACCCGCTTCGGTTATTTTGTCATCTTAACCGTTCCTTTGTGGGATCTTCACGTGGCGGCCGAATTGAAGGTAGAAACCACGCTTTGGGCTGTCTGGACGATCACGATAGCGAGTGTGGTTACCGCGCTGGTCGAGTTGGTGTTTGCAGAACTGAGGCATCGGGATGATTTTGTTCAGTCCCTCGCAAACCGGTTGGCTTCCGTTGAAGAGTTACTGGCCTGCTATTTGGCAGACCGGCCAGTGGACGAGGCGAGGACAAAGAAGGTCGCGCACTTCGCGGTGCTCGGCGCGTCCAGATTGCGGCGCATCTTAACGAGTTCTAGCTATGCGCGGCAGTACAACGAACAGATGGGCGCCGTTGTGGCGCTCGTCGGAAGACTTGTGGACGTTGCCGCCAACCTGACCCAACTCAACATTCGGATTTCTGACGATGACCGGCAGCGAATAGGCGTCTTGGCTGCGAGCATTGCCAGCATTCGTACGGATCTTCTGAGCCGGAGAGTTCCGAGTCCGATTGATTTAGAGATTGACAGCGAAGCCCCCGGCGGTATTCCGCTACTGCGCGAGATGGAGAGAACTGTGTCGCTCATTCCTGACGCGTTTTCGGGTTCCGAATCGATAAGCGAGTATTCGCCCTCGCCCCCCGGCGAGAATCGGCCAGCCACACTTTTCGTTGCAGACGCTTTTTCGAACCCTGAGCATGTCAGGTTTGCGTTGAAAGGCGGCCTTGCGGCCAGTCTTTGCTACATAGTTTACTCTTCCGTCTTCTGGCCGGGCATCAATACGGCAATTACCACATGCGTCTTGACAGCTCTCTCCACCATTGGTAGTTCTCACCAGAAGCAACTTGTGCGGATCTCAGGCGCTGTCGTCGGCGGAGTGGTGGTCGGGATCGGATCACAAGTATTTATTCTGCCTTACCTCGACTCGATCGCTGGGTTCACGCTCCTTTTCGCGTTGACAACCGGCGCGGCCGCCTGGTTTTTAACGTCAAGCCCGCGCTTCTCTTACTTTGGGGCTCAGTTTGCCATCGCCTTCTACCTCATCAACTTGGGGGAGTTCAGAATACAGACGTCACTTGTGCCGGCGAGAGATCGCGTTGTCGGCATCCTACTGGGACTCTTCATGATGTGGCTCATCTTTGACCAACTCTGGGGTGCCCCCGCCGTCGCCGAAATGAAGCGAACTTTTATTTCCAACCTGCGATTGCTGGCTCAACTTGTGAAAGACCCGTTTTCTGGGGAGAAAAGACTTGAAATCGAGCGCAGCTATTCTCTTCGCGAGAGGATCAACGCAAACTTCGACAAGGTGTTGAATCTGGCCGACGGGGTTTTATTCGAATTCAGCTCTTCCAGACAGCAGGATCTTGCATTGCGCAGTCGACTCCGGCAATGTCAACCTCGAGTGCGCACGCTTTTCGTAACAGCGATTGCATTGCTTAAATATCGTCTCCAACTTCCTGGTTTCGAATTGCCGGAAACTGTCCGGGTCGCACAGCAGGAGTTCGACGATCAGCTAGCCAAAATGCTAGATGGCATGGCAAACCGCATCGACGGTGAACCAACAAGAACGATGGACAAGTTCGAGGATTCGTTCCAGCGTCTAGAACAGACGATCCAGACTTGCTGCTCGGAAACAACGCCCAAACCCCTTGCGGCAGAGCTGCGCACATTTCTTGCTCTCTCCAGTAGCATGGAAAGCGTGGCGATGTCCCTGTATAAAGAGATGTGATCACGCCTCCTGTACTTCTGGTTCGCCATCGCATGGCACCGTCGACTCATTCGATTTCAGATTTGGTGAAACGCCACCTGAGGCGCGACACGGTTATCAAGGCTGGAGAATTCCATCTTCGCGAAAGAGGCTAATCGACAGAACGTCTCGTCAGGGCCGATGGTTCGCAAAACACCAGTCTGACGGGGCCTCCAGCAGACAATATGTGGCTTTGCCTGCCGATCGGCGCCCCGTTGGAGCAGGGGAAGATGGGTTTCATTCGCTGATCAGGAAAATCAAAGGGCGCCCGAGCATCGGTTTTGTAACTTCCCAGCGACGCACAAGAATGGAATAACACATCAAGCCAGTTTCTCCTTCGCCCCAAATTAGATACGCTAGGGACTGTTTCATCAGGTTACGATGCGTCAGCCCCAATACGATGCTCACTGGATCGAGCAATTCGCTCAGATAAGCGATGGAGTTGGCGACTGCGACCGCGCCGCCAACGTCGATGACATAATGTTTCCTTTCTTGTCGAACCTGTACCCGCAGACGTGCCACAAATTCACTACGATTGTCCAACAAAGTGACGTGAATGAAGGCGAGTGGGCCCTCGATCTTGAAATGCCGCTGCACTTTCTCGGCGATCAAAGCACGGTAGTCGGCGGTGGGAGTGCGGTCAGGGATGAGGTTCACCTTCTTGCCCGCGATTGTGTTCCAGAGTTCGGCCGATCGCTGGTCCGCAAAACTAGCTGTCGACACCCGCATTTCGGTCGAACGTGCATACCGGCTAATCGCGCTTGCAGCCATCAACAGAATGATAAAGATCGTTGCGACAATTAGGCCATCTGGCCGCTCTACGATGTTGGCGCCAAGTGTGTACGCAAATACTAACGTGATCACGAAAAAGTAGAGTGCCACGAGCATCGTTTGCGGCTTGTGCCAGCTGCTCTCCCTCCACAGATCCAGGGCGACACCAGCTGCTCCGGAAAACATCAACACCAGGACACCGGTGGCATAGGCTCCGGCTTGCGCCTCAACTTGCGCGCGGAAGGCCAGCGTGACAGCCACGTTGATCGCCAGAAGCACCAGCACTAGCGGTCTGCGGTAAGCCACCCAGCGCGGGGCCATGCCGAAGCGGGGCAGATAACGGGGAATCAGATTGAGTAGACCTGTCATCGCCGAAGCACCAGCGAACCACAAAATCAGAATCGTGCTCAGATCGTAGACGGCGCCGAACTCATTGCCCAAAAGGCCATGCGCGAGATAGGCAAGCGCCCGGCCTGAGGCCGGCCCGCCCAGACGGTAGTCCGATTCTGGAATGAGAAGGGTGGCAACGAAGCTCGACAGCAGAAGCATGCAACTCATGATCACCGCCGCCGTCAACAAAAGCTTCCCCGTGGCGCGAATCCTTCCCAATGGCGGCGATTCCGTATCAGCTTCCTGGCTCGCGGAATTCCGGTTCGCGATCAGTGGCATCACCGACACACCCGTTTCAAATCCGCTAAGACCCAAAGCGAGTTGTGGAAAGATCAGCGCGGAAGCAACAAAGATGGCTGTCCAGTCTCCGTGAACACTCAGGTTCAAGCCCCAGTGATGAAGGAGTGCGGGATGGCGGACTATCTCCCATAGCCCTCGCAGAAGCACAACAAGATTCAAGACAAGGTATGGAAGGGCTGCAATTCGAGCCATTCCGATTGCCTCCCGAAAGCCGAACATGAACACAATGGCCAGTAGCAACAGCAACGTCAAGGTCAGGGGCATGGGTGCCTCGCCAACATAGCTGTGGAGATATGGGTTTGCAATCGCGTGACGAGCCGCATCGGCTGCAGACAGCGTCATGGTAATCACGAAATCCGTGCCGGTGAAACCCAAAAGGATGAGGATGAAGATCTTGCCCTTCCAGCCGGGGAGCAGATGTTCTAACAGAGCGATCGAGCCCTGGCCCGCGTATGAGCGTCGGGCCACTTGTGAATAAACCGGGACCGCTCCCAGAAGCGTGACCAGTACCAGCACAGCCGTTGCCGGTACTGAGAGGGCACCAGCAGCCAAGAGAGCTATGCCCGGTTGGTATCCGAGGCTCGAGAAATAGTCGACCCCCGTTAGCCACAGGACGACATACCAGGGATAACCCTTTTCCGCGTTCTCTGGTTCGTCGGCCGGGCGACCTCTCAACAAGAGACGGCCAAGCAAAGTCTTGGGTGGAGTCTCGGATTGCGTCGGCAAATTGAGACTGGGTGGAGCGTGAGGCGATGTGTTTCCCGCGACAACCATTTTGCTCCGT
>DATNLN010000184.1:0-2606 GCA_035602855.1 Candidatus Acidiferrales bacterium | reverse complement strand
GACACGTATGCGAATGCCGAACGGCTTTCCTGGACCCACTCCACACATTCCACCAGAAAAGGCTTTTTCGATATCCGTGCACCTGCGCCGTCCCGACAGCATTAAGGGCTGGGGAACGTGGCTTGACGGACGCTTTCATCGCGTCACCGAATGGGATGCCGGCGGGATTCAGATATTCGATATGGAGTCGGAGCCGGTCGCACTGCGAACTTCAGGTTTCGACTCGGTTCACGTCTATATACTCCGGTCAGTTATCAATCGATTCAGTGACGAGAACGAGCAAAAGCGCATTCGCAACTTGCATTGCACCCCGGGAACCAAGGATGACGTGATTCTTCACTGGGCCCGGATGATTTTGCCGTTCTCGGATCGTCCGCTTCAGCTCCCACGCTTAGTTATCGACGAAATGATCATGACGTTCTGCGCTCATCTGAGCCGCACATACCAGGGCCGGAGCCAGCCGCCGGAGGTTGTTACTGGGGGGTTGACGATCTGGCAGCAGGATCGAGCGATCGAGGTGTTGAACGAACATCTGGATGGTGATCTGGCGCTTGCCGATCTTGCAAAAGAGTGTGCGCTATCGGCGGGTCGTTTCATGCGCGCATTCAAAAGGTCGTTTGGTGTTCCGGTCCGGCGCTACTTGCTCTATAAGCGGGTTGAAGCCGCAAAGTCTCTCTTGTTGCACTCGAACGACTCTTTACTAACAGTCGCGTTGGAAGTCGGATTCACTGACCAGCCAGCTTTCAATCGAAGCTTCCGTGAGATTGTTGGAACTTCGCCAGGACGGTGGCGAAGAGCAAACGCACCGATGCCCAAGGCGTTCAACCTCCCCGCGCCTAAAGAGAAGTAAACCCCTATGTCCACGCTCGAACAGGTACGAGAGGCCAAGCGGCGAATGGATGACGCCGACGAGAATTTGAGAGCCTTCCTCGAACGGACCAAAACGCAGCCTTCCGACCGCGCCCGCCATACAGAGCTTGTGATGCAGCATACGAGACTGCGCGGGAGTACCAGCGGGTGGTCGCGGACCTCGAATTACCTACCTAGCCTCCGGTTGGCTTACGAAGTATATTACCCATGAAGGAGACGGACCCAGCCGCCGCCAAACTCAAACGTATCGAGCAGTTGTGGCTCGAGCTGCAACGCGAGATACCGGATGGGCCAGAATATGAAGCACTCGCGGAACGCATTTTGGCTCTGTCGATTGAATGTCTTGTCAAGCTGTCTAAGCCCGAAAACGCAAATCGCAAATCGAACAAGCGTACTCACCGCTCCAAACGGTTTTCCCGTTGCGATTTGTCATCACCGCCGTCAAGTAGGCTCTCTCCGGTCCCATAGCGAAAGTTTACACCGGCCGCTCCAACACTCTTCGCAACGTGTCCTACTGCGCGTGCGTTGCCGCTTCTTCGATCAGAGCCGCCACTGCCTTCGGCTGCGAGACGTACACCGAATGGCTCCCGCCCACAGCTTCAACCTTATGGCTCCCGGCTCGCGCCG
Source organism: Candidatus Acidiferrales bacterium (assembly GCA_035602855.1). Lineage (GTDB taxonomy): Bacteria > Acidobacteriota > Terriglobia > Acidiferrales > UBA7541 > Palsa-295. The sequence continues at coordinate 1,109 of DATNLN010000184.1, read as the reverse complement.
CATACCAACGTTCTAGGTCCGGATTGATGATTCTGTCCTTCGTCGGCACCATCATCCAGCTCGGTTTGCTTCTCCACGCCGGCGTGGTGATTACTCCGTTAAAATTGGCGTCGTTGATGATCACCTGCGAGCGCGACTCAAACGCCGCCTGCTCCGGAGACAAATCGGCCGCGAAGTATTCGTGGAACTGCGCGGGGTCAAGGTAATCGAAGCCGTCCGCCGTCTTCTTCACCGCGGTAGATTTGCTCACGTCGCTCGGGAATCGCTTCCCGTCGTCCGCCTCGCTCTCGCCCGTGTCCGGCATGTGCGCCGCGATGTACACCAACCCCACCACCGATGGATCCGTCCCCGCTTCCGTAATCACCGATCCTCCATAGCTGTGCGCCACAAGAATGCACGGCCCATCCTGCAGCGCCAGCACCCGCTTCGTTGCCGCCACATCTTCCGCGAAAGACGTCTCCGGCTCCTGCACCATGCTCACGTCGTACCCATGCCTCACTAGAATGTCGTAAACGCCCCTCCATCCCGAGGCATCCGCCCAAGCCCCGTGCACCAAAACAATATTCCTGACGCGATGCCCTCCGTCCTGCGCCCCAAGCGCGCAGCAGCTCAGCATCAACGACGCGATCCAAAACGACTTCGTAACTCCTCGCGTGATCCGCATACGTGCCTCCCAAGACTCAGGATGTGGTTTGTATCTAGACCGAGATTTTCGTCGCCGATGCTATGCGTTTGAAATTTATTGGAAGGCCTGGAGCGGCCAACGTTCAGATTTGTGAAGCCCGACGGTCATCCAGTTGTGCGTCCAGCCGTTCGGGTTTTGCCGTCAATTATTAGGTTATCTTGGTTTGGAATTGGGTTCTCCTGAAAGAGCCGAGCCACGAGAGCCGAATCCAGATATGCACGTACTTGCGCGATCTCGCCGCCCGCGAACCGGCAGACCCAGCAGTAACGATTATCGAATCTGAGCCCGTTCTTCGCGGTGGCCAGGGAATGCAGTTCAACTACCGCCCAATCTCCGCTCACGAGTATATTTTCAACATGCAGCTCCGTGCCCTCCGGCAGCACCTTGGCCAGTTTGGCGAAGGTACCTGCGATGAATGCCTGCT
>DATNLN010000183.1:0-3893 GCA_035602855.1 Candidatus Acidiferrales bacterium | reverse complement strand
ATTGGGGTGAAGTCGTAACAAGGTAGCCGTAGGAGAACCTGCGGCTGGATCACCTCCTTTCTAAAAGAAAAGGGAGTACGACCTGCTTCGGTAGCAGGTACGGCTCTCCACCGGTTCCTTAGTGAACCGGGTTCGGCTCTCAAAGCCCGACGGGTTCTGACAAGTACCATCCGATCAAGTCAAACGAGTTTGCTGCAGACAAACGCAAGCCTCGGCTCGATGTGAATCGAGCCGGGGCTTTTTTTTGTTTTTAGTGCTGATTTCGTGCCGCTAGTGAGATCAGCCTCAGGCTGCAGGGGTTCGGCCCGCGACCGCCCGGTTGCGGCGAAGAAGAACTCGACCTCGTCGAACCTCGCGTGCCGCCCTTGGCATGGCAACAGGCCGATGCGCTGCAGCCCGCAAACCATAAAGGCGGGCCTGAAACGACCTCGCAACGGACGAAGTTCAGACTCCGTTTTCTGACCCCGCTTATTCTGGATTGTTCGCTGAACCGGGCGGCCGCGCCGTGCGTAGCATCCTCGGGTACGGAGAGTGGGGATGAAAGCGAAAGATTGTCTGCTCGGAATCGCCGCGTTAATGATCCCCGTCTTGACAATGGCGCAGAGCAATCCTGCCCCCGCAATGCACCGTGTTGACGGAAGCAAAATCACACGATCTGAAGTCGATAGTACCGTTGCGAAGCTGATGCAAGCGGCTGAGGTTCCCGGCGTTGGACTTGCTCTCTTCCACAACGGCCAGGTTACCTATTTGAAAGCTTACGGCATTCGCGATAAACAGAGAAATCTGCCGTTAACGGTGGATTCGGCAATGTCCGGCGCCTCGCTTTCGAAAGTTGCCTTTGCCTATTTGGTCCTGCGCCTGGCGGATGAACGCGCGGTCAACTTGGATAAACCCGTTTCTGAATATCTGCCAAAGACACTGCCCGAATATTCCGCTTACGGGGACTTGGCTGGTGACGAGCGATACAAGCGGATAACGACGCGAATGTTGCTGAGCCACACCGCCGGTTTTGCCAATTGGCGCTGGTTCGAAGACGATCGCAAACTGAAAATTCATTTTGAACCGGGTACGCGCTTTGCGTATTCGGGCGAAGGAATTGACCTGCTGCAGCTGGTGGTGGAAACCGTAACGCGCGAGCCGCTCGAAAAACTGATGCAGGATTACGTTTTCGAGCCGCTGGGCATGACTCGGTCGAGCATGGTGTGGCAGCCGCGCTTCGAAGACGACTACGCGATGGGCTATGACGAGTACGGCCGTTCGCTCGGCGCGGAAAAACGGTCCAAGCCCGACGCGGCAGGTTCACTTTTGACGACGCCACATGATTTCGCTTTATTTCTGCAAGCCGTCATGCAGGGTAAAGGCCTTTCGAACCAAATGCATCAGCAGATGCTGTCCCCGCAAATCAAGATTCTCTCCCAGCATGAATTCCCGACGCTGAGCGATGACGTCACGGAACAGAACAAGCCGATTCGCCTGAGCTACGGGCTTGCCTGGGGCCTGTACTGGACGCCATATGGCGAAGCGTTTTTCAAGGAAGGTCACGACGACGGCTGGCGAAATTACGCGGTCGGTTTTTCGAAGTCCGGCGACGGAATGCTGATCATGACCAACAGCGGCAACGGCGAAGGCATCTACAAAGCTCTGCTTGAAAAAGTGTTAGGCAATAGCTACACGCCAATCGAATGGGAGGGCTTTACTCCCTACGACCAGCTTCCGCCTCGCCCCGCGCTGGTACAACATAAGCAGGTCGCGTTGGATCCGAAGATCTTTCAAAAATATCTTGGACAGTACGGAAATCCTCCGAATCTGATTCTCGTGGTACGGCAGGAGGGCGATCACCTGTCTGTGCAGGAAAACGAGGAGCCCAAAGAGGAAGTTTTCCCAGAAAGTGAAAAGGACTTCTTTTCGAAAACGGCCGATGACGTATTTACATTCGAGATGGACGACAGTGGCCGAGTCATCCGGATGATGCTACATAGCGGCGGCGACAAAATCCCGTTGAATCGAATCGAATAGAACCTTCGCACCATCCCTGATAAACACCTCACCGGAAAAATGAAATCGAAACAAAACGGTTATGCGACGTTGAGCATTCGAATGTGTCGAGTGGCCCTACGGAAGCGCGATCGAAGATAGAACCCGGCCGCGTAAGGAATGCGGCACGCGAGGGATCATTCGACGTAAGATGTCCGCTTGAATTTCAAGGGATAGGAAGAACGTGCCAAAACTTTCCGGGCGGATGCTGTGGGGAATCGTGGCGGGGCTGATCGGTGCACAGGTGGTCCTGACGCTGATGACGGTTCACCGCGAATCGCTCACGTTCGACGAAGGCAACCACATGTTTGCCGGTTACATGATGTGGCACACCAAAGACTACGGACTGAACCCAGAGCACCCACCACTTGTAAAGCTGCTCGCGACGGCGCCGCTGCTGGGGCAGGCTCTGTGGGTGCCGGAGCTGAAAGGGCGCGACTTCAAAACCGAGGCGTATCTGGACGGGCGGGACTGGCTTGCCCGGAACGATGGCGATCGGAACCAATTGGTTTTCGAGATGCGGGCGACGGCCGGCCTGCTGGCCGTGGCGCTTTCGCTGGGGGTTTTCCTCGCGGCGCGGGAATCGTTCGGGGACTGGGCGGCGATTTTCGCGCTGACGCTGGCCGCGTTCGATCCGAACGTTCTGGCGCATTCGGCACTGGTGACGACGGACATCGGCGTCTCGCTGTTTTTCCTGGCGAGTACGTGGTGTTTCTATCGGCACGTGAAGCAACCGACGGCGAAGCGGTTGGTGGTAGCCGGCGTGGTGGCGGGCCTCCTGCTGGCGACCAAGCATTCCGGAGTGATGCTGGCGCCGATCCTCGCGCTGCTGATCGCGCGCGAGATCGCAGCGGCGAAGAAAGGAACGCGGGCGCGGGAGGCGCTGCGCCTCGCGGGAGCATTCTGCGGGATTTTTCTGATCGGCGTGCTGGTGCTGTGGAGCTTCTACGGTTTTCGTTACGCGGCGCGGCCCGCGGGACTGAAGATGAGCACGACGCTCGGGAATTATGTAGCGCCGCTCGGGCCGCACGTTTCATGGATCATCAATCTTGTGGGTCGGCTGCACCTGCTGCCGGAGTCTTACCTGATCGGGCTGGTGGACGTAGGGCGGATGGCGCTGTTCTATCCGACATTCCTATTTGGGCGGAACATCGCACACGGCGTGTGGTGGTATTTCCCGTCGGTGATCGCGATCAAGACGACGCTCGGACTGCTGGCCCTGGCAGGCCTGGCGATGTATGCGGCGGCGACCCGGAAACTGAAATGGGGACGCGAAGTGGATTTTCTGCTAATTCCGGCGCTGTTCTATCTGGCCGTGGCGATGGTATCGGGGATGAACATCGGGGCGCGGCACCTGTTGCCGTTTTACGCCTATTTGTTCGTGCTGGCCGGCGGCGGAGCTGCGGCGCTCGGGGCATCGAGCCGCAAGTGGTTCGCCGTGTGCTGCCTGGTGCTGGCGGCGCATGTGGCCTCGACGCTCACGGCGTTTCCCAATGCCATGGCCTACGCGAACGAAGCATGGGGCGGCCCGGCGAACGTGCATAAGCTGCTCAGCGACTCGAACTCGGATTGGGCGCAGCAACTCTTCCAGGTGAGAGCGTGGCAGCAACGGCATCCAGGAGAAGAGTGCTGGTTCGCTTATTTTGCTTATCCCGAGATTAACCCGGAGACCTACGGAATTAGTTGTCACCATTTGCCGACCGCGGACACGTCGGGGCTGGGAGGCTCGGACATCGTGCCCGCGGTGATTGTTGGCACCGTGATTGTGAGCGCGGGAGATCTGTCGGGATGCGAGTGGCCGGCGGCGTCGCTCAATCCGTACGATGCGTTTCGACGCGCTAAACCAGAAGAAACAATTG
>DATNLN010000161.1:0-48280 GCA_035602855.1 Candidatus Acidiferrales bacterium | reverse complement strand
GACAACAACGTAGCAGAAGCACAGGGTGGTTACGGACCTGGGATTCTTCAGTTCACCTGAACGCAACGGAAGTTATCTGAACCACCCCTCGCCAAGATAACCAGCAAGACCTTAAAGGAGATCCATGAATACTATTACACGTAGGGACCAGTCCCGCGGTTTAACGCTACAGAACGAAGTCAATCGTCTTTTCGAGGACAGCTTTAGTCGCGACCTGTCCGGTCATGCCGATCTAGCCACCTGGGCGCCGGCCGTGGACATCTACGAAACCGAGAATGAATTGGTCGTAAAGGCCGAACTTCCGGACTTTCAAGACAAGGACATTGACGTCCGCATTACAAACAACACTTTGACCATTCGTGGAGAGCGTAAGTTCGAAGCGGGCGTCAAGGAAGAAAATTACCTCCGGATTGAACGCGCATACGGTTCATTTATGCGAAGCTTTTCGTTGCCGAACACGGTCAACTCGGAAAACATTCGAGCTGATTATCGCAATGGGATCTTGACGCTGCATATGGCCAAGCGTGAAGAGTCCAAGCCGAAGCAGATCAAAGTCAGCGTAACAGCAAACGGCAAGTAGTCCGCAGATCACACGCGGAGGAACGAGTGTTGCCCTCGTGCCGACAACCAAGGAGGTTGCCATGATCGAACGCAAAGAGCTTTCCAAAGAAGATATCGCTCACCGAGCATACGAGCTGTACACGCAGCGCGGCAGTGAGCCTGGCAAGGATGTCGACGACTGGGTCAGCGCGGAAAAACAGCTGAGCGCCGAGCCCAACATCACCCCAACAAAGGCGAAGACCGCACATCCAGGCCAATTCATTTGACGCGAAGCGAACCGAAGGGGCGGGCAACTCCGCCCCTTCACCTTCGTCGAATTTGCCGCTGATCTTGAATCGAGATGTTCCCCCCGCACCTGACAGACCGCGGCCCAAGCCCCGATGAGTCGCATTACTTCAGAATTGAAATCCACTCGGCCCATCAGAGCGATGATCACGCATTGAGTCAGTTTGGATGCCTCAAAAAGACGGATATCACTTCTTCGAAAGCTCGGCTTGGAAATGGCCTTCAACATCTTCACGACTAAGCGGGATTCTTGCCTTGCTCAATACAACCGAATAGACGACCTCATTCCCTGCGAGCTGAGCGGTGATAAACGCCCCGTGGTCCGGCAGTTCTAGGTAGATAAATTTAACCTTTCTGCCGTCTTCAAGTGTCTTGATCCACGCTTCGTCTTGCATTTTTGTATTTCTATCAGCCGAAATCAGTGTCTGTCCCGAATATACGCCGTACGCTGCCAGAAATCATGGTTTGGGAACGGCTTCGTTGACTTGCCTTCTAGCACAACCTAAGATTGCGCCAACCTCCGCCCATGATTGGCAAAACCATCTCGCACTATCGCATCGTCGAAAAGCTCGGGGGCGGCGGCATGGGTGTTGTTTACAAGGCGGAGGACACCAAACTAGGCCGTTCTGTCGCCCTGAAGTTTCTTCCCGAAGAAATGGGGCGCGACCGGCCGGCGCTCGAGCGTTTTCGACGTGAGGCACGCGCTGCTTCGGCGCTCAACCATCCTAACATCTGCACGATCTATGAAATTGACGAAGATCAGGGACGGCATTTCATCGCCATGGAGTTTCTGGATGGGGAAACGCTGAAACGCCGGATCTTGCGCGGTCCATTGCCGGTGGATCAACTGCTCCAGATCGGCATCGAAGTCGCGAACGCCCTCGATGCGGCTCACGCAAAGGGAATCATTCACCGCGACATCAAGCCTGCAAATATTTTTTGCACCCGCAGGGAACAAGTCAAGATACTCGACTTCGGCCTCGCTAAGATCTTGTCCAGGGAGCAGGTGTTTCCCGGAGTGCCGGCCTCTGCGCTGCCCACCGCGTTTGAAAAGGAGTTGCTCAGCACACCCGGGTCGGCCATGGGTACGGTGATGTACATGTCGCCGGAACAGGCGATGGGAGAAGAGCTCGACGCGCGCACCGATCTTTTTTCTTTTGGCGCTGTGCTTTACGAAATGGCTACGGGGACGATGCCTTTCCGGGGCGCAACCGCCGCCGCCATTTTCGATGCCATCCTTCACAAGGCGCCGGTACCGCCGACGCGGCTCAATCCGGAATTGCCCTCCGAACTCGAGCGGATCATCCAAAAGGCGCTGGAAAAGGATCACAGGCTGCGTTACCAGCACGCGTCGGATCTGCGAGCGGACTTGCAGCGGCTGAAACGCGACGCGAGTTCCAGTGGTGTTCCCATCGCGGGAATCAGCTCGCTCGCCGCTTCCGGGTCTTCCGCAACAGTTCCTTCGACTTCCGATGCGCCTTCAGTTGCCTCTGGAGGAGCACTGTCGGGCAGCTCTGCGGTCACGGCCGTGGCGCGGCGGCACAAGTTCGGCTTGGCCACGGGCGGCTTGATCACGATCGTGCTGTTGGCCGCTGCGGCTTACGGCTTCTATGCCCTGCTCCGTCGAACGAACCCCGCTCCGTTCGCAGATTTCACCATCACCCAGATCACAAATAACGGAAAGACCGTTGGCGCGGCCATTTCTCCCGACGGCAAATACCTGCTCAGCGTGATCGAAGACAAAGGCAAGCAGAGCCTTTGGCTCCATCACATTCCGACAAATAGTGATACGCAGGTGCTCGCGCCGGCGGATGCGTATTACCGGGATCTGATTTTCTCTCCCGACGGCAATTACATCTACTTCCGAAATAGAACTGAGGGCGCCTTCGATCTCTACCGCGCGCCGGTCTTGGGAGGCTCGCCGCAACCCGTGCTCCATGACATCGGCAGCGGTGTAAGCTTCGCGCCTGAAGGCAAGCGCATCGTGTTCGCGCGGGCGAACGATCCGGAGGTGGGAAAGTTTCGGGTATTCACAGCGAATGCGGATGGAGCGAATTCGCGCGCACTCTACGACGGACCCACCACGGTGGATCAGCCGGCCCTGGTTGCCTGGTCCCCGGACGGAACTCAAATCGCCTCGCTCCTTTTCTACGCGAACGGCGCGCTCAGCTTGATTCAGTTCGCGGATAGCGTCTCCGGCAAAGTGCGGCCATTTGCGCAGTTCAATGATAGGGAGCTTAGCGGTCTCGTGTGGCTGCCGAACGGCAGCGGTCTTCTCACCACCTACATGCCTGGCAGCAGTCCGCCCCCTAACCATTTGCAAATTGGATTCGTCGCGAGGCCCGGCGGGGAATTTCGCCGGATCACGAAGGACACAAACAGCTACCAGACACTTACGCTCTCGGCAGATGGAAAGACGTTGGCGGCGGTCCAGCAAAAAGCCACGCAGACACTTTATCTCATCCCTGCCGCGGGGTTCACAGGAACTCCTCCGGCCCCGGCGGCGGCTCAGAGCAAGGACTCCCATTTCTTCAGTTGGGCCGGCAACAGCGATTTCTACTTCGATGGCGACTTGCGGCGCATTTCTCTCGATGGCGGCGCCAGGACGCTGCTCGCTGACCCCGATCATCTTATTTTTAGGCCGGTAGGGTGTCCGCTTGGAAAATATGTCGTTTTTGTATGGCAGGGGCACCCCGAGAGCAGCAAGGTAGTTCTCTGGCGCATCGACGCCGATGGGCCGAACCTCAAGCAGCTCACCTACGGGGTCGCAGACGTGGGACCTCATTGCTCCGCCGATGGCCGTTGGGTTTACTACAGCGATCTTGTGAACGCGCGGATCATGCGGACTCCCGTCGAGGGCGGCGACTCCGAGGTCGTCAAGGAAGCGGTGGTGCCGGGCATGCTTCTCGGCATCTCGGGAATCAGCCTGTCTCCAGATGATAAGTTTCTTTCGTTTATAGCCTTGAAGAGCGGCGTACAACACATGAAGATCGCGATCGTGAATTTGGTTGCGGGAACGGAGCCGCAAACCCGGTTGCTCGAGCCGGATCCGCGAATTGTGAGAGTGCCCCAGTTTACGCCAGACAGCGAGTCGATCATCTACATCATTCAGGAAAACGGCGCGGACAACTTGTGGCTTCAGCCGCTGGATGGCGCTGCGGGCCGCTTGCTCACGAACTTTGCGTCAGACAAAATCCAAAATTACGGATTCTCGCCCGACGGCAAGACTATCGGTGTCCTGCGTTCCCACATAGAATCCGACGTCGTGCTTCTCCACGATACCGGCGGCTCGCCACGGTGACGAACTTCTGGCCCTGCAGCGATCATCAGGATCCTCCCAGCTAGGGACGCCTTCGCTAGTCAACCACGAGCCGACTCCCGAGAAGCTCGAACTGCGTCTTGACCCGTCGCTAGTACCAGAAACTTGGCGAGATTCGTATATTTATTCGACAGCTATGAGACAAGTTCCTGGAGAACGTTACGGAGACCGCGCGCTAGCGAAGTGCTTCCTTACGTTGCAGAACGCAATGGTCGGGTGTATTTTCTGATTGGCGCTGAGACAAAAGTACGAGCTCCAGGATCTCGTGTGTCGGGGGGTAAGCTGATGCAACTTCCGAGCATTCGATTTTCACTCCGGATTCTACGCAAACACGCGAAGCTGGCCTGCATCGCTGTTTTTTCTCTGGCGATTGGGCTGGCCGCGGCGTCGGTTGGGCTCAGCACGTTCCATGCCTTATTGCTGCGGCCCCCTGCGGTTGTTGATCCGGACCGGCTGCTGACAGTTTACACAGTCACGTCGAATGAACCGTTCAACCAAGTTTCCTATCCCGATTACCGGTATTATCGCGACAACAATACCGTGTTCTCCGGCCTCTGCGCGATTCCGTTCAACATCGGCCTGCAGACGATCATCTTCGAGCATCGTGAAAAACGCGGCCTGATCAACGCCGTCTCCGACAACTACTTCTCCGTTCTCGGGGTTCAACCGCTCCTCGGGCGCTGGTTTGGAGCCGGCGACGACGACAAAGTGACGACGTCCGCCGTGCTGAGTTACGGCTACTGGCAATGGCTCGGGGCCGACCCGAACATCATTGGCAAGACCCTCAAGCTGAATGGCGTTCCGTTTACTATCGTCGGGGTAGCGCCCCGGCGTTTTGTCGGAACTATCCTGAGCGATGTGCCGGACCTTTGGCATCCGCTTTCCGCAACGACCGCCATCTCTCACCAGACGTATGACTGGCTCGCGGATCGCACCAGTCACTCTTTCAGTTTGATCGGGCGTATGAAGCCTGGCGTCACCCGCCAGCAAGCTCTGGCGGAGATGCAAGGATTATCGCGCCAGCTTGCCGTCGCTTATCCGGATACCAACAAGAACCGGGTTGCCGCGCTGACGGAGACCAGCATGCTTTCGCCGGATGCAATGTCCAGTGCGAAGTTGCTGGGTGGGCTCCTGCTGGCCGTTGTTGCACTCGTGCTGTTCGCCGGCTGCGCGAACGTGGCCAACCTGCTTCTCGCGCTGGCCGGCGCGCGACGCCAAGAAATCCTGATACGTGCCGCGCTCGGGGCCACTCGCATGAGTCTCATTGGCCAGCTTATCGTCGACAGCTTGGTGATTTCAATAATCGGGGGAGCGCTCGGCCTTATGTTTGCTTCCTACGGCCTCAGACGCTTGATCGACTTCAAGCCATTTGTTCCCGGACTCGGCGTAGTCCCTATTACTGTGGATTTCCGGCCGGACCTCGCGGTTGTTTCGGTGATGGTCGCACTAGTTTTCTTGGTGGGATTGTCTACCGGCTTCTTGCCTGGCCTGCACGCTTCCACTCCTAATCTCGCAGCCGCGTTGAATGGAGAGATCGCCATCGGCGGAACGCGCAAGGGCCGCATGCGCAGTTTTCTGGTGGTGCTGCAGATCACCGCCTGTACCGTTGTTCTAATTGGGGTCGGTCTCTGCCTGAAGAGCCTGCATAATCTGCAGCAGGTAAAGCCTGGATATTCCGCTCGTAACATCGCGCTTTACGCTATCGACGACCTGCAAGCTAACGGTTACTCAGAACAACAGGGTCGTGCGCTGTTCGGGCGGCTTCGCGAGAGTGTAGGTCAGGTGCCTGGTATCGAGTCCATCAGCCTTGCGGACACCATGCCGCTTTCAGGCGGGACTAGCACCAATCAAGTGCACATCACAGGTGTCCCCGATGAAAACGAACATGGCGTCACCATTGACGTCGGTGTCGTAGACAACAGCTATTTTTCTACACTGGGAATCCCAATTCTCGCTGGACGAACATTCGCCGCTTCGGACACGGCGAAGTCTCCGCAAGTCATCGTCGTTAGCCAAATGATGGCGGCAAAATACTGGCCGAATCAAAATCCGGTTGGCAAAACAGTCCACGTTGAAAATGGCAACCGTCAGGCCACCGTGGTTGGCGTCGTGGGCGACATCCAGTATGCGGACATTGACGAGGCCCCGCAGCCTTTCATGTACTACAGCCTGACCCAAAATTATCGGTCCGGGATCTATCTGCTGGTACGTACGCAGGGTCATCCGTCACAGGGGATGGGAACGATTCTGGACACGGTGCGCAAATCGGCCCCCGAACTAGGCGTCATGAGCTTCACAATCGAACAATGGCACGAATTCGCTTTGTACGTCCCCCACCTGGCGGTGATTTGCATCAGTGCATTTGGACTGCTGGCGTTCGTGCTCGTTGCCGTGGGGCTTTATGGCGCGGTCTTCTATTCGGTCAGCGAACGAACGCGGGAGATGGGAATTCGTGTCGCGCTTGGTGCTTCGCCGCGAGACTTGTGGAAGTTGGTCCTGCGCCAGACCGGCGCGATGACCATCATCGGAATCTTCCTCGGAATTGCCGCTGGGATCGGTGCAAGCGTGCTGGCAAGATCGCTGCTCTATCAGATACAACCCATCGAATGGTCTGTCTTCCTCGGAGCGGCATTGGCGATGCTCGCAATGAGCATCTTGATTGCCTATTCTGGTGCACGTCCATGGATGCGCGTGGATCCGATGCAGTCTGTGCGCCATGTGTAGTGCGATCAGCAACTTCCGGTCTTATTTCCAAACATTTGAACTTCTCTAGCCAAGCGCCCGTATAACTCTGCGCGGAATCTTGCTGCACACTGGCTCGATTGCTTTCGCTTTCGCAGATAGTTCTTCCTCCAAGATTATTTATTTCCGTGCCCGGGTGTCATGTGTCGTGCCCTGCAGAACAGGCTCGGCACGGCTTACTTCCGCGCCTTCGCACCATCGAAGTTACGTAGGGCCCTGTCCACCGCAACCCCACGGGCGGCCACATCCATACGGCTCTAGCGGACGCGCGCAGAACTCCCCGCCTCCGTTCACTCCTCGCCGAGAGCCCGCATCCGGGTAAGCACGAGCGTTCATCAGAAATGGAACCAGGCCCGTCAGACCTTTCTTACGCCTCGGCAAAGAAATGATTGACGACAGAGACGGGCACTGTGGCACTGTACAACGAGATACGAAGCCGTTGCGTTGTGTCAGTGAAGGGCCTCCGGGCGCAAGGATTCCAGATGCTGATCCGCTTGGGCTATGACGTTATTTTCGATACTCCTCTTCCAGTGCCGATCGTTGCGTTGCTGAAAATACACCCTTCGCGAGTCAACGACCTGCGTGAGCCAGATGAATTGAATCTTGAACCTGCAACGAACACAGACCATTATTTCGACAGTTTCGGAAATAGCTGCTGCCGCTTTCTTGCTCCGGCGGGTCAAATACGCCTAAGCAGTTCAACTCTGATTTACGACACGGGCAAGCCCGATCCCGTTTCGCCGTCAGCGCGAGAAATACCGGTGCAGGATCTGCCGAGCGACGTCCTTCGCTATCTGCTTAACAGTCGGTACTGTGAAGTCGACCGGATGTCAAACATCGCGGCGGAACTTTTTGGCGGTATCGCGCCCGGGTGGAATCGCGTGCAGACTGTGTGTCAATGGGTTCACGAAAAAGTTACGTTCGGGTACCAATTCGCGAACGCGATGAAAACCGCACTCGATGTTTTTGCCGACCGCCGCGGCGTCTGCCGAGATTTTCAGCACCTGGCGGTTACGATGTGCCGGGCATTGAATATACCGGCGCGCTACGCTACAGGATATTTGGGGGACATCGGAGTACCGGCGGCACCCGTGCCGATGGATTTTAGCGCGTGGTTCGAAGTGTATTTGGAAGACCGCTGGTGGACGTTCGATGCACGCCACAATCAGCCCCGCATTGGTCGGGTGTTAATAGCGGTGGGCCGCGATGCATCCGATGTGGCGCTTACGACATCCTTCGGTACCGCGAATTTGCGACAATTCAGTGTAATAACCCATGAAGTGCCGGAGCAGCAAGGGGCACATTCCTGAGTGCTAAAGTCGCTACCGGACGAGTGGAATTTGCCCGCTCGTAAAACTTAGTTGTCGAGAATCAGAGTCGCTGCGGTTCCATTGGATAGGCGAACCGGATTTTCCGCGCACAGCTGCTTACGGTCGCATCTGCCGCGGGTTTTTAGTGTCTACGGTGTAGCAGGTTTCTCCGGTTTTCGCTTTTCCCTTTTTGTCGGCAGTCGCGTAGGGAATACAGATGACGCGCAAACCCTCGGCCGTAGTGATGTAATCCCGATAATTGAAATGGGTATCCTTTTCTTGAACGATCCCGTCAAGCACCGCTGGCGCGAACGCGTCATGCTGCTTGTCAATAAACCGCAAAGCGAAATACATCGGGCCACCCGGCGCTAACCTCACATAAGTCAGGTAAGTAACGGGGTTGTCAGTGCAGCTCAGGCTTCCCGCATCGGCGTCACAAGCCCAGTCGTAGTGCCTGCCGATGGAATCCACGCGCTGGGTGTACACGTAATGAGTCGGCACGGCAATCGCGATCCCTTGTTTGTCGTACGTTTTCGCTGCTGCATCGTGCTTCTTCCCGAAGGCCGTAACGGCCAACGAAGCGACAAGTGCGAAGATGGCTGCGGCCTTTCTGCTCATGACATCACCTTTATCGCGGCGAATTAGTTTGGACGTGGGCACTACTCAAGGATCTCCAGCACGAACCGTTTCCGCTCTTTCATCCCCATTGCGCCCAGCAGAGTACGGATCGATTGAGCGGTGCGTCCCTTTCGCCCAATCACTTTACCGACATCGTCGGGATGGACCCGCAATACGAACACGGTCACTTGTTTGCCTTCGACCACACGGACCTGAACATCGTTCGAGTTGTCCACCAGCCCCATTGCAATCGCCTCTAGTAGTTCCTTCAATGGAGTACCTCCCGGCACACGCCCGTATCCGCATCACGTTCAGCTTGTGCATGTGTCTTCAAGCGGACAAACTCGGGCCTGTTAATTCAGTTGCTCGCATGAAACTCCCACCTGCTCCTGCCCCCGGACCGGTCCGCGGCCGCAATCTCATAGAATCGGCTTTCGGTCAGTCGTCCTCACCACGTCCAGAATTGCTTTGAGCTCTTTCACCAACTCCCGGACTCTCTGTTCCTCACTCGGAGGGATTTGCACGAGGTAGACCTTAATCGCCAAGTCTTTCAGAGTCTCTGAGAGGTCATCTACTGGCATCTCATTCCTCCCGTTGTTTCTCACCGGCATCGCGCAGCAGTGCGAAGTGAGTTCTGAAATTAGTCACCGCGCGACGGCGCACAAACAGCCGCCTTTGGTCTGGTTGCTGTGGAGGCTTCCCTGGTTCGCCCCCCATACAGGCGAAAGACTTACTGGAAAGCCGAAGTAATTAGCAGTAGCGAACTTCGGAAGGAGGAGCACGTCCGGAATGCAACGTGAGGAAGGAACCAGAAGGAAATCCTGCACTCAAAACCAGAATTAAACTCGCCGGCGAACGGTCAATTCCTGAATCGTTTTCTTCCTGGCAAATGCCAGCGCCAGGTTGTGGCGACACGCCAAGAGCATCCGTCCCCGGATTCGAAGCGGAAAAAAACTTTGTGCCGTATTCGCTGAAGGCTCCGGGAAATGCCGCGACTTCCGCTCGTGAAAAACTTCCGTGGCCGTCGTTAAGAAATATCGCCAAGGGCTGCTTGCGCCATGCCGTCGAGACGACCAGATCGATTGCGCGATCCCCATCGACGTCCCGCGCCTCGATCAGCAGGCCGCCGATTGGGCCAACCAGGTGAATCGATTGTCGTCCGAGGTCGGAAAGTTGTATTTGAATCGAGTAGTCGGAACTGCCGGACCTGTTCTGTTCCGTTTGAACGCTGGCGAAATCTGGATGAAGGTCGCCGTCGAAATCGGCGATCGCAAAGGTTAAGCCGGGCCCAAGCGAAGTCGCAGGTGAATTTTCCGCACGCGCCCGCGCCGGCGTCGCGCCCAACACAAGGCCAAAGAACAGAGATGAAATTACAAACCACAGCAACAGGAGGCGTCGGTTGGCATGCGCATTCTTCGCCATGGTGGGAGCGCCAAGCTTGTGTACGAACGTGTTCACGACTTTTCCATTACCGTCTTCGGCTAGACGATGCCATTTGCTAATCGGAAGCTTGCAATCTTTGCCTGTCTAACAAAAAATCATCACGCAGGCGCGCTACTTCCGCGTCATCCGCAACTCGATAATCATCCGCTCGTCCCCTTTGTCATCGATCGCGAAGTGGCGATGGAGCAGAATGCGGCCGTCTTCCTCAAGGTGTGCGCGCGCCACGGTCTTGCGCCCAGGACGGTCGGGATCGAGCGGCGTCGCCCACAGGACGATGTTCTGGCCGTCGAAGGTGCCGTCGCTTTGGCGGATCGACATCGTCGTCTGCCGCGAATCGTACCACACGGTGGTGAAGCGATTCGTTTGGGGGTCAAAGCCGGAAATTCCGGTGCCGGTGCTCTTGGTTCCATCCGAATCGAAGAAGATAAAATCCGACTGCAGAAACTTGCCGTCCTGAATCATATACTGCTTACAGGTGCCTTTGGTCACCTTCGGGGCGCCATCCTGCGGGAAGAACGACTTGACGACGTCCCAATCGCCCGCGAATTGCGCGAGCAGCTTCTGTCCGGCGCCCGGCGTATGCGGCGGCTCATATTGATTGTGGGTTTGTTGCGCCGCTGCGACTGCGGCAGTGGCAATAATAAGCGTCGCGATAATCCGTCGCCTCATGGCACGCGATGATATGCGAAAGTCGCAAGCGTTGCACGGCTTTTTGGGTTAGCGACGCTCTACTATCAGTGGTAGTAGTTTGCAGCCTACGCTAGCTTTCTAACCCTTATGATCGCATTCCGCAGAAGGATGGGCATCGGTTCAGCTTTTCTCGCCGTGAGTGTCCTCTGTGCTGCCGCCGTGCGGGCCCAAACGCCGGACACGGCAACGGTGCGCGGGGAGGTTGCGGATCAAAGCCAGGCCCCGGTTGCGCACGCGGAAGTCACGCTGACGAATACGCTCAGCGGACTGAAGCGCGAGGTCCACACGGACGATTCCGGAAGCTTCTCGGTGTCCGGATTGCCGGTTGCCGGCCGCTACGATATTACGGTGCACAATTCTCCCCGATTGTCGCGGCAGCAGTGGGAACAGGGACGTGCGGGAGATTTGGTGATGGCATTCGTGGATGGCTCCGGCTCCTCGCGCGAGTTGCTGTTTTCGACCCTGGTGAACAGGCTCGGCCAGCATGATCAAACGCTTCTCGACGTGCTTGAAAACAAAATTCAAGCGCGGCGCCAGGAGCTTTCACGGCAAGGCCGCCCCTGATTCTGCCTTACGCCTGGAAACCGCGGGCGTGTTGCGCGCCCGTCTTCTTCCTGGTTCACCGCTTGTTGGGATTCGCCCCCTATGCCGGGAAAGTCTTCCCTGCGATCTTTTACGCATGGCACCTCGCTCTTGAACGAATGATCGGCTGAAGCCAGCCCGCACATGCGCGTGCCGCTCCAGAAAAAACCGCCGCGTCTTTTGCTCGCGAAGTTCACAACAAGGAAGGATTTTCGAAACGTTACCGCATTCGGGCGCGCGGTCTTGTCAGGTCGATTGGCTGATCTGCACTACCAAACGTAGACCGCGCTTACGTGCGGAGGGCCGGAACGCTCTCCAATGACCTGCGTTTCCAGAACAATTTCTATGTTCTTTCGTTTCCAATCACCCGGTACCCCCTTCAGCATTTCGTCCATGCGTTGCTCGTCCACCAGAAATTCTCCGGCGGCGACCGTGCCGCCGCGGCCGATGCCTGCGCCCACCACCACCAATTGCTCGATGTGGGGGTCAACGAAGCGCGCCACGATGGCGTAATCCGAGTAAGTTCCAGTTTGTTGCACGGTACGATCCATCATCCAATTGTGATTTCCGGGATTGCTGCGGTCCTCAATCCATAATTTGTTCATCGCAGCATCGTTGGCAAAGTGGAAGCGTAAAGGAGAGGTCAAGCGCAACGTCCAGCTATTATCGAATGCCCCGATAAATATCGAAGGGGCTCGGCGTAGATCGGTCAGCGTAGTGTTTGACTCGGCGAGCACGCGCGAAGTCTTCCCGTAGGTGCGCAAAAGTGCCGCGACGTTCACCAGGGGACTGACATCGTCGATGATCAGTGCCACCATGCTGTCCGGCAAAGTGATTTCATGCGAGGGGTCGGCGGCGTCGCGCAGCCGTATGGTGGAATACTGGCTCTGGTCGGCGACACATATGAGCACCGGATTCGGCGAGCTTACGAACGGCTCCCAAAATTGCTTCAAAACAGGCGGACGGGATACGTGCCACACCGCCGTCACCGCAATCATCAGCGTCAGTCCCGCCAGCGCGACTGCCGGCACCCTGCGTGCCAGAAAAGTTCGTTTCGATCGTGGCACGACCGGCAGCGTCGCGACGGGCTGTGCGCTCAGCGCGTCGGGCGCGTCATTGGGCAATGCCAAGGAAGTTAGCGGCGGTCCGCTGGGGTGGCCGGGCCAGTAAAACTGTGGGGCGTAGGATCCGGCGGGCAATATCATCCGGATTTCGTGCTTGTGCTTGTGATCCTGATAATAGTGTTCGATGCGCTTGCGAATTTCCGCTGCAGTCACTCGAACGATAGGGTCCGTGTTCGTGTCGTAGTCGGCTGGCCGGTCGAAAATTTCCACGCCCAGGATGCGCTCTTTGAGTTGGTCGGTCTGGCCGGCCAAGGCTCGCGCAACCACGAATCTGAGAAACTTCGGATATCGTTTGCTGGAATGAAATAAGGGTGAAGCGAGCAGCAATTCCAGTTGCTGTTCAACGGCGCCCTTCTCGACTTCGCTACACGGTGTCCAGTTTTCCGTTACCTGCTCGTGTTGCAATGTTACCCACCCCACCCCCCGGTGACGTGCGTCTCCGTGACGTCGAAATGCACCGGCACTGTGAACGATTCTGGCAATGCAAAGTCAATTTCGAGGGATGTTACTGCGCTTTAGGTCAGCGTGCAATCTAAAACGCGTTCGGCGGTCGCTTTACGGTCATTCTTGCCCGCTTTGCAAGTTACGAGAAATGAGCATCTTAAGCGGTAGTTACTGGCCTTATCGCTCTTATCCCCGTTCCTTTACCTGAAAACCATTGCCAGCGTGCTCGCGACTCTCTATAACTCTGCACAACGCACGGAGTTCGAGTGCTTTCGCGCAAAATCTGAAAATGCATCTGCGGTCGTCGCGGACAGTAAAGTTGGGCCGATTGTTCGAGCCGTACGGGGTGGAGTCCTGGCGTTAGCCAGAATTTCGAGGAGGATTTCCGAATGTCAGGCAGCGATCGTTCACGGCAACTTGGGTTCTTACTTGGCGCTCTCGTGCTTCTGTTCCTCTGCTGCAAACCTCTGTATGGTCAGTCGTCCGCCGCATTCACGGCCACGCTGAGCGGCCGCGTGGTAGATCCCGCCGGCTTAGCTGTGAAAGGGGCGACCGTGACTCTCACCAGCTCCGAGCTCGGCATTTCGCGCACAGCGGAGAGCGGCGAAACCGGTCTCTACAGTTTCACGTTTCTGCCCCCCAGTGTGTACAGCTTGGAGACGCGAACGCCTGGATTTAAGCAGTATCGGCAAGAGGGCATCACCTTGGCGGCCGGCCAGAGCGCTGAGCAAGAAGTTCGCCTGACCGTAGGAGCGCTGACCGAAAGCGTCGAAGTTACTGCACAAGCCCCGCTTCTGAACGCGGACAACGCAAATATTTCGCAAGACCTCTCGGCCCGATTCACCGAAGGCCTTCCGCTCAACTTCCGCAGCGTCATCAGCCTGACGCTGATTAATTCCTCGGTGAACAACGCTGCCGAACAGCAAGTAGTGGGAGCGCCGGGTCTTGCTCAAACTGCGGACCAGGATATTTCCTTTCTGAATTTCGGCGGCACCTTCTTTGATACCGCGGAATATCTGATCGACGGAACCTGGGACACGCGTGCTGACTGGGGCGGTGTGATCTACGTACCGTCAGTCGACGACGTGCAGGAAATGAAGGTAATGACCAACGCGTTCACCGCCCAGTATGGCTGGAGCAGCGGCAACGTCGTCAACATCGTCACCAAGTCGGGAACCAACGATTTCCACGGAGACGCCTGGGAGTTCTACGCCAACAGCGCGCTCGATGCGAGATACTATTTCAACAACGCAGCTCAACCCTCGTTCAATCGCAATCAGTTCGGCGGCACGATCGGCGGCCCCATCAAGAAGAACAAGCTCTTTTTCTTCGCCTACTATGAAGGCGAGCGGCAGTCCACACCATCAACCTCGCAATTCACGCTGCCTACGACGGCGGAGAGGGGCGGAGATTTTTCGGCGCTGTTGGGAGCACAAACGGGAACCGACTATCTCGGAAGGCCAATCTTTGCCGGTGAAATCTATAACCCATTCAGCACGCGCCAGGTTCCCTGCGGCGGGACCGATACCGTCACCGGAAATCACGTCACTTGCCCGGCAGGCGCAACCACCGAATTCATCCGGGACCCGGTCTCCGGCAATATCTCAACTGGGCTGGGTGTCACGAACGTGATTCCGGCAACACTTATCGACAGCATTGCCGGCAAGATTGCAGCCGCGAACTTCTGGCCCACCCCGGGCGGAGCCGGACTTGCAAGCAATTTCACCGCGACCGGCGCTGCCGCAGAACACTCGGATGAATACTCGGGCCGCGTGGATTACAACGTCGACGACAGTAACCGGCTCTATGCTCGCTGGTCACAGAAGTTCCAGACGAAAACAAACACGCCAGATTTCTTCGGAGCTGACGATCCAGCAGGCCCGGGACTTCTCAATCCCAATAACCGCTATAGCGTCAACATCGGCCTCAACCACATTTTCAATCCCACATTTACCATGAACTTGAATTTTGGAGTGAATCGCCACGTCGAAGAAGGCATCGGACAAGGTTTCGGATTCCAAACCTCCAGTCTCGGCTTCCCCTCCTTCATTAACGGAATTGCCCCCGCGTTTCCGCAGATATCGTTCAGCGGTGGCGGCAACTACGCCGGCCTCGGCGCCAACGGCGGCAATAACAATTACGTCGTCCCGCAAACATTCTGGACCAGCTCAATTGATTTCACGAAAATGGAGGGTAGGCACGAATTGGCTTTTGGTTTCACCGACGTGTGGCTGCGCATTGACGGCGGCCACTACGGCCAGACCGCGCTTAACTTCCAAACCGCGTCCACGGCGGGCCCCGATCCGAATAACACAACAGCGGGAACGGGAGACGGTTTCGCCGCCTTCCTGCTCGGCGTAGGTAGCGGGGGCAACGGCACCTCGTGCGAACTTTGCACGTCGTTCCAGGCATTCCCGGCCACCGATAAACACTTCCTCGGCTGGTACCTTCAGGACGGCTGGAAGGTGACACCCAGGGTTACTCTTACCTTGGGTCTCCGCTACGAAATCCAAACGGCGCCAACCGAGCGTCACAATGCGCAAAATTCGTTCAGCTTCACCGCGGAGAATCCCATCAGCGCCCAGGTTGGAGCCTTCTATCCTGGCGAACTCATCTTCAGCTCGCCCAACAATCCTGGCCTTTACAACACGACCTACAATAATGTTGCTCCGCGCGTCTCCATTGCGGTGCAAGCCGCCAAGAACCTGGTAATCCGCGGCGGTTACGGAATCTTCTACGTCCCCAACTTCTACGGCCAGGGTCCCAATGACGGATTTTCGCAAGCGACGCCATGGACGACCAGTCTGGACAACGGCCTTACGCCGGCTTCCACTCTCAGCGGAAATGCCAACGTGAATTGTGAAGCCGCTCCTGGAACTTTTGCGCCCTGCGGCCCGGCATTCACCAGCGAACGGCTGCCGACTGGAAATTCCGCGGGCGGATTGCAGGACGTTGGCTTCGGGACGACCATAACGAACAACAACAGGAAAACCCCGTACGTAGAGCAGTGGATGGCCGGAGGTCAATACTCATTCACTCCCAACGACCTGCTAGACATCAGCTACGTAGGAAATCATGGGACGAGCCTGCTGGCGACAGGTTTGCAGTGGGAGCAGATGTCACCGGGCAATTTGACGCAGGGGAACGCTCTTTTCAATGCGGTGCCCAATCCTTTCTTTGGCCACATCACCTCGAGCAGTTGCGGTCTGAACAACCCCACGATTATCCTGGAGCAAACACTGGTTCCGTTCCCTCAGTACTGCAGCGTGTTTGAGCCGGAACCGTCTGTTGGCACCTCTTCGTACGATGCGCTGGAGGTCACCTATACCCACCGCTGGCATTCCGGCCTGGATCTGAATCTTTCCTACACCTATTCGAAGTTCATGGATGACGTGCAAGGGAATTCCGGTTGGGCCTTCCCAGGCAGCGGAACCAATAACCTGAATTCCTACAACCTTGCCGCCGACTATTCAGTCGATGCGAGCAACGTTCCCCACAGGTTCGTCGCCTCTTACATTTACGAATTGCCCGTGGGTAAGGGCAAGCGGTTTGGCTCCGACTGGAGTGCGCCGGTTAACGCTGTTCTGGGCGGATGGGCGTGGAGCGGAATCCTCACTGCGGAATCAGGATTGCCTCTTTCCATCCAGCCAGCTTCGAACAACGTTGGTTTTGGTTTTAACCAGCGCCCCGATATCGTGCCCGGAGTGAACCCGATCCCCGCAAATCGGTCGATCAACGACTGGGTCAATCCGGCCGCGTTCTCGCAACCTGCCGCATTCACATTCGGTGACGCTCCCCGGTTCTTCTCGAATCTTCATGGGCCCAGGTACTTTGACTGGGACATGGGCATACAGAAATACTGGAGATTCGGCGAGAGCAAGAGCGTGCAATTCCGATTCGAGATGTTTAACGCGCTGAACCATCCGGACTTCTTCCAACCAGACACAAACCTGTCCGACGTAAGCGCCGGCAATTTCGGAAGGATAACCGCAGCTTATCAGGCGCGAACCGCGCAGGTGGCCGCGAAATTCTACTTTTGACGCAGCGTGCGACCTCCGCTCCCCCCACCCGGGACGCGAAACCCTGGCAGGTGCCGGCGACTGAAATCCCAGTCGAGGCGCGCCACCCAACCTGCCAGGCGCTTCGTTCCGATCGCAGCCGACAAGGGTTTTTCAATCGTTGGGGGAAGCGATGGCGTCCCTGCCAGATCTCCGTACGGATGGATCCCGGCTCAGAAACAACTGGGGGGATCCCGTCACACTATGAAGACATGAGGCCCACAGATGCTCACAACGGATTTGCTTCACAGTCTTCGTCGCGGCTTGTTCGTGGTGGCCATGGGGGCACTGGCTCTCTACCACTTCCCTGTGGATGCCGCGGATGCTCCAGGCCGTTATGACCCTGTTGCCGATCCGCGCTCCGTCGTCACTACCGGCCACGCACGCTTCACCGTTTTGACGCCGCAACTCATTCGCATGGAGTGGGCTGCAGATGGCAAATTTGAAGATCACGCCTCGCTGGTCTTTCTGAATCGTAGGCTTCCCGCCCCTGAATTCACGCACGAATCCGCGCCCCATGGCGGAAGCACGGTGATTCAAACCAGCGCGCTAAAGCTGGTCTACACCCCTGGAAACTCAGACGGCAAATTTGCCTCGGACAATCTCAGCATCACTTTCAGCTTGAATGGAAAACAGATCTTATGGAGGCCGGGAATGGCTGATACCGGCAATCTGCTCGGTACCACCCGCACACTGGACAGGGTCCAGGGCTCTGCTGTGCAGTTGGAACCCGGGCTGATCTCGCGCGATGGCTGGACCGTCGTGGACGACAGCACGCGCCAGCTCTTTGACTCCGACGATTTCTCCTTCGTCGAGGGAGAGCGCAGTCCTTGGCCTTGGGTTACGGCGCGTCCGGCGGGAGAGCGCCAAGACTGGTACTTCTTCGGTTATGGCCATGATTACAAACGCGCTCTCTATGATTTCACGCGCGTGGCAGGAAAGGTTCCGCTGCCGCCGCGGTTTGCATTCGGGGCTTGGTGGTCGCGATACTGGTCCTATACGGACCAGCAATTCAATCAGCTGATCCGAGGTTTCCATCAACACGACACCCCTCTTGATGTTCTCGTAATTGACATTGATTGGCATCCCACCTTCAACGAGGTCGCCGGAAACACGCAACTGGATGCCTCCGGCCACAAACTCGGCTGGACGGGTTACTCCTGGAACAAGCTACTCTTCCCCGATCCGGATCAATTTCTGAAGGGCATACACCAGCAGGGCCTCAAAGCTACAGTTAATATTCACCCAGCTTCGGGAGTGCAGCCCTGGGAGGATCACTACCCGGAGATGGCTCGTGCGCTGGGGATTGATCCAGCGACCAAGCAATATGTTCCCTTCGGCATCACGGAAAAGAAGTTTGCAACGAACTATATGAAGGACATGATTCATCCGCTGGAGCATCAGGGAATCAACTTTTTCTGGCTCGACTGGCAGCAGGAAGACACGACCAGCATCGCGGGACTGAATCCCACCTGGTGGCTCAACTACGTCTTCTTCACCGACCAGCAGCGTCAAGGCAAGCGCGCGCTGCTCTTTCACCGCTGGGGCGGCTTGGGAAATCACCGCTATCAGATCGGATTTTCCGGCGACACGATTTCCGTGTGGGATTCGCTCGCCTTCCAGCCTTATTTCACGGCCACCGCCGCCAACGTGGGCTACGCCTATTGGAGCCACGACATCGGCGGCCACATGCCCGGTGCCATCGAACCGGAGCTCTACCTGCGCTGGATCCAGTGGGGAAGTTTCAGTCCCATCCTGCGAACTCACACAACTAAGAATCCCGACGCGGAGCGGCGCATCTGGGCCTACCCCGAGCCGTACGCGGACCTGATGCGCGAGTCTTTCGCGCGCCGCTATGCTCTCCAACCCTACATCTACACCGAGGCCAGGAAAACCTACGACACCGGTCTTGCGCTCCTGCATCCGCTGTACTATGAATGGCCGGACGCGCCTCAGGCCTACGCCGCAAAAAATGAATATATGTTCGGCGATAGCGTCCTGGCCGATCCGGTGACGCAGCCAGTTGCAAAGGATTCGCAGCTTGCGAAGATTGCGGTGTGGCTGCCTCCCGGCGACTGGTTCGAACAGGATAGCGGCGCAAACTTTCATGGCCCCATCGCCCTAGAGCGCGACTTTTCGATTAGCCAGATCCCTTTGTATGTGAAGGGTGGAAGCATTATTCCCATGCAACCGGCAATGAGCTATACCGGCGAGAAGCCTGTGGACCCTCTCATCCTGACAGTTTTCCCGCTACAAAGCGGTCAGACATCGAAATTTCATCTTTATGAAGATGCGGGCGACACGCCCGGCTACCAGCAGGGAGAATTTGCATGGACGCCGATCCAGGCGGCTTTGAGCGCGGACGGCGCCCTTCTCACGTTGACCGTCGCGCCCACCGTGGGTCATTACACCGGAATGCCCAATGAGCGGGCCTACGAATTCCACCTCCCGGGAAACTGGCCGCCAGCTGCGGTGACCGTTAACGACGAGCCGCTTTCCTACTCGAGCACGGCGGCTAAACCAGGATGGCGTTTTGAAGGCAACACCTTAACGACCGTGATTGCAACGCGCAGATTTGCGAGCCACGACACGGTTACTGTGAAACTGCGAATCGATCCTCAGCTCGCGCACGATCGCTCGATGCTCGATGGCCTCGCCGGCAAGTTGGCGCGTCTTCGCGAAACCTATGACATCCTGAATGCTGCTTGGCCCGCCGCCGGGTCCCCTGACCTACTGATCGACGCCATGCAAACCGGAGATCGTATCGGCTATCGTCCGCAGACCGCGTTTGCCGAAGTGAGCGGCCTTTCGGCAAAACTGAGTGGCTTGGCCCAGATCATAGACGCCATGCATGCTACCGAGACCTCGCCCGCATTCGCGATGATGAAGCAGGACAAAAAATACCAAAGTCAAAAGCTCGAAGAGTATAACGGTCTGATCAACACTGCCCTGGCGCACATCGCGGACATTAATCCATCTCCCTCGGTATCCTCGAACGGTAGCGGCGGCCTGGAAATTCATAGTTCGAAGTGAGAAGCTCAGAGCCGGGCGCCGCGCTCTCGCGCGCAAGGATTTTTTCCGTCGCGAGCTGCAGGCGCCAGCCGATTTCGAACTGTCAGGACCCTGAATGACCAGAAGAGAGCTATTGTCTCTGTTATTTTCTCTTGGTGCGCGTGAATTCGGCAGGCTTCTGCCCGCCCAAGGGGCAAAACCCAGATCCGACCCCGTGTTCCAAGTGAAACCCCTGAAGGGTGTTGATTTTGTTCTCCGCAACTCTCCGACTGCCCGCAAGTACCTCATTGAAACCATGCCGGGAGGAGTCGCCCTCCTTGATTACAACAACGACGGTTTGCTGGACATTTTCTTCGTGAACGGCGGGAACGTCCGCGACATCATGGCTACTCCGATCAACTTCGATCGTCGAAATCCGGCATATTGGAATCGCCTGTACCGTCAGAATCCGGATGGCACCTTCACCGACGTCACTGAACACGCCGGTCTTGCCCATGCCGGCGACTCGAACTACGGAATGGGAGTCGCAATCGGGGATTACGACAACGACGGCTTTCCCGACATCTACCTGACCAACTTCGGAAAGAATATTTTGTATCACAACAATGGCGACGGCACTTTTACGGATGTCACTGCGAAAGCGGGCGTCGCCGCGGGCGGTTGGTCTGTTTCCGCGGGATTTTTCGATTACGATAACGACGGCAGGCTGGATCTGTTCGTTACCCGTTATCTCGATTGGAGCGTCGAGAAAAGCAAAATCTGCGGCTCCGAAAGAGCCACCTACTGCCCGCCGGGTTCGTTTTCTGCCATCACAAACGTCCTCTATCACAATCGGGGAGACGGCACGTTTGAGGATGTGAGCCTCGCTTCCGGCATCGCCGCGAAGAAGGGCCATGGACTGGGGGTAGCGTTTGCGGACTATGACGGTGACGGATTCACGGACATTTTTGTCGCCAATGACGCCACCGACCAATTTCTTTTTCACAACAACGGGAACGGTACGTTTACCGAAGGTGGTCTGGATTCGGGCGCGGCGCTTTCCGAGAGCGGCAGAATGCCTTCGGGCATGGGCGTCGTTTTTCAGGATTATGACAACGATGGCCTTCCCGACCTTCTTGTCACCCAGCTTCCGCATGATCCTTACGTTATTTTTCATAATGACGGCCGGGGACTGTTCAGCGCGCAGGAATTGGAAGCAGGGTTTGGCGTGCTCTCGGGAAACGTGTCGGGCTGGGGAGTCGGACTGGAGGATTTCGATAATGACGGATGGAAGGATGCATTTATAGTGCAGGGACATGTCTTCGACAACGTCGAAACCTACGATGACTCGCTGCGCTACCGCGAACCGCCCTTGCTGGCCATGAATCGCGCGGGTCGTTTCGAACGAGCCGATCCCGGATCGGATTTGCCCGTGGCCGGTCGCGGTGCGGCATTCGGTGATTTGAACAACGACGGTTGGATCGACGTCGTCACCACCTCTCTTGGCGAAGCTCCGCAGTTTTATTTCAATCGTCGCGGCCCATTTCACTGGCTGACAATCACGTTGCACGGAAAACGCAGCAATCGCGACGGTTTTGGTGCCCGCGTTCAAGTCAATGGCCAGACGCGCTTCGCGACGGCCGCGGGAAGCTATCTCTCTTCTAACGATAAACGTTTGCATTTTGGCCTTGGCTCCGCGGAGACGGCTGACATTGAGATTCGCTGGCCCTCTGGCATTCGTCAGGCCCTGCGCGGCGTAAAGGCCGATCAATTCATCGTGATTGAGGAATCGGTGCAACCATGATTCAGGCGCTGCTGTGGCTGTGTTTGCTCTTGCAACCGCAATCGGCGGACCCTTCCGTGCCCCCTGACGCGCTTCCGCTGCTGCAATCCGGAATTGACGCCGAAAATCGCGGCGCTCTCGACCAGGCTGTCACCGCGTTTCGCAAGGCTGCGGATCTGGCGCCCAGCTCTGCAATCGTCTTCCTTCGCTTGGGCGACGCATACATGAAGGAGCATGACTACGCTGCAGCCATTGCTCCCCTGCAGCACGCAGCCGAATTGAGTCCAGACTCCCCTGCCGTCCATCAGTTGCTCGGATACGCGCTTCTGGCGGAGGGCTACGCGTCCGATGCGATTCCTCATCTGAAAATTATTCATGACCCCGGCGCTCTGGGAATTGCGCAGCTGCAGGCGGGCCAAGCTGCGGAAGCGGTCGCGAATTTACAGGCGGCTCTTGCGAAAGCGCCGGACGATGCCGATCTTCTCTTCTATCTCAGCCGCGCCGCCACAGCGCTCGCTGGACAGTCGTTGGACCGATTGCGGTCCGTGGATCCGAATTCTGCACGGGGGCATCAGGCTCTTGGCCAAACCGATTACGAAATCAAGATGCTGCCGGAGGCCGCGAAGCAATACGAACAGGCCATCGCCATGCGGCCCGATTTGCCGGGCTTGCGGCTAGAGCTTGGACAAGTCTTCGCTGCCGGTTCTGAATGGGCGAAGGCTGAAGAACAATTTCGGGGAGAAACAAAATTACAGCCCGGAAGCGCGGAAGCTGCTTATCGTTTGGGAAATGCGTTGCTGCAGCAGGGAAAAATGAAGGAAGCCGCTGAGGAACTGAAGCGGTCCGACTCGCTCCGCCCCGGCATGCCGGAAACTTTATACGCCTTGGGCAGAGCGGCGGCCAGCAGTGATCCGGATGCGGCCGAGCATGCGCTGGAGCGGGTCATTGAGCTGGAGAAGGATACTCCGCTGGCCGGGCAGGCTTATTTGGGCTTGGCTCAAATTCATCGCAGGCAGGGCAAGACGGAGCAGGCTGCTCGTGAGATGCAAGACTACCGCAGGATCCAGGCGCTCGCGGCTCATCCACCGTCATGAGCATCCTGTGCGGGCGCGAATTCTTTGAAAAACAGTTGATTAGGAACAAGCTCGGGTGATTTTTTTCAGTCACTTACGGGGATTTCTAGTCGCCCGGTAGGCCGGGCGGGATTTTGATTCGGGGCAGGAGGAGGAGCATACTATGCGGGGCGTCGAGGGGAGAGAGAACATGAAAGCAGGGGAGTTTGGGATTGGGAGGGCGGGGATGGCGGTGGCGATTGTGTTGGTAGTGGCGGCTTTGATTGTGGCGGGCGGAGCTTGGCGGATGGTGAGGGCGTCGTCTGATCAGGCGCCGGCGGTGGGGGCGATGGCGCCGGATTTCACTTTGAATTCGCAAGAAGGCAAGGCAGTGAGTTTGGGGGAATATCGCGGGAAATGGGTGGTCCTGTATTTTTATCCGAAGGATTTCACGAGCGGATGCACGACCGAGGCGCATAACTTCCAGCGGGATATGGCGCAGTATGAGGCGAAGAACGCGGTGATTATTGGCGTGAGCGTCGATACGGCGGATTCGCATCAGAAATTCTGCGCGAAGGAGGAGTTGAATTTTAAGCTGCTGGCGGATACCGAGCATAAGGTGTCTGAGGAGTATGGCTCGATCATGAATTTGGGAGTGAAGAAGCTTTCGGCGCGGCATACTTTTTTGGTGAATCCGCAGGGACTGATTGTGCGGGAATATATGGATGTGAAACCGGCGGACCATAGCGCGGAAGTGCTCGCGGCGTTGACGGAATTGCAGGCGACGGCGGGCGTGAAGTAGCTTCGGGGTTGGCGCAGGAACAGTGCAGAGGCAAAAAAAAGCCTCCCGGTAGCGTCCGGAGGCTTTCTTATCGTTGATCGGAATATGCGGCGCGGGTCAGTTCGCCAGGAGTTTTTTGCGTTTTAGGGCCAGTGCGGCCAGGCCGGAGGCCAACAGGAGCAAGGTCATCGGCTCGGGCGCTTCGGTTACGTTCAGCGTGTAGGAGTTGCCGGTTAGCTGGTCGGTAAAAGAGAACAGACCGGTAAGCACGGTGGGGGAATCTTCGTGCCCGGAGTAGAGCTGGACGCCGACCAGATCGGGGAGATAGGTGACGCTATTCACGCCGCCCCAGCCGCTCGGGCTGAAGAAGCAGATAATATCTTCAACGGACAAGCCGTCTACGATGAGATCGGTGGAGTTGACGGCGAACGCGGTGCCGCCCTCGACGAAGAAGGGAGTGGGATCCTGGGACATGGTCCAGGAGGCGCTAACAGGACCGCCGGAAAGTGTGTAATCCAGTGTCTGGCCTGAATCGGCTTTTGCGGGAAGCGCCGCGAAGATGGTGACGATGGCTAGTAGGGCCCCGAGTTTTAAGGTGCGGTTCATTGCGTTATTCTCCAGAGCCAGGTGGACAGCGCGGGGACCGCTATTCGCTGGCGTACAGGTCAGGAATGGCACGTATCGGACCAAAGTCATTCCTCACTAAGCTATTTCATTTGTGTGACTTAACTATGGCGACGGGGTGTGAAATTGTTGCAACAGTTCCCATCCGGTCGGAGTCCCGTTTTGGCGGTTTTTTTGGCCGGTAGGGGGCGTGGCGCAAGGAATTCTGGGACATCTATATGGTAGGGCTTGTGGGTTGGTGTGCTGGTTGACCTTGGTGGGAGAATGGCGGTGGCGAAGCGGGGTTTGTGGGAAGCGGTGCCTTGAGAGGGTACGGAAGGGAGTCATATGAAATCGATCACTGGTGCAGCGATGGTTATCTGTCTGGCGCTCGGCTTGGGATGGCTGAGCGCGGCGCGGGCGCAGCAAGGTGCTGGTTCTGCGCCGACGCATCCGGCGGGCGGTGCCGGCGGTCCGGCTATGAACGCGGACACGCCGGAAGATGATGCGGCTTTGAATTTGACGGATGAGCAGAAGGCGCAGATCAAGACGATTCGCGAGGATGGGAAGGCGCAGATCGCGGCGTTGGGCAAGGATGCGTCGCTGAGCGCGGATGCGAAGCAGCAGAAGTTGAAGGTGATACGGAAGGATATACGGCGGCAGGTTTGGAGCGTGATGACGCCGGAGCAGCAGAAGCAGTGGGCGGCTGAGCAGCGTGAACTGCGCGCGCACAAGCATGGCGGGGACGCGGCTGCGGACTCTAGGCCGCAGAATTACTGATTGGGGTTGCGCTGGCCGGTCGCTTTGGCCTCTGGTAGCGCGCCTCCGGACGGCTGAAATTCCCCGAAACTCCTCCCCGCATTCTCCCGCAACGCCAGCGATTCAATACTCCCGAGCTCGACCGCGACGCTTGCGGCAGGTGTCGGCAAGCGCTCGACGAGATAGCAACGAGCGCTGCGCGGCAGCGTGAAGCGTCGGCCACCGTACCGAACTTCCTCACGCGACTGCTTCATGGAACTCCCTCAGCGGATATTCTTGCCGGACGTGTGCCAGGCTGGCCTTGAGGAAAAAATTTTCAGTTTGGCGTGGATTTTTGTTGCATCGAGAATTATTTTCCGTATTCTGCATGTTGCAAACTCGCTCCAGGCGTGCGGCCGACAGAGAGCGAGGATTGCAGATGGAGGACGCGACAAAAAATTGAGCACCTTATCCCTCCCAGCCCAATTTCCTGCCCGGGCAGTTACTTCCACGAAAAGGAATGCAAAGCTGACACTGTGGCCGCTGGTGGCCGCGACATTTTTTATGGTGTCTGGCGGAACCTACGGAACCGAAGACATCGTTCACGGCGCGGGCTACGGCCTGGGAATTTTGCTGCTGCTGGTGACGCCGCTGATCTGGAGTTTGCCGACAACTTACATGATCGGCGAACTTTCCAGCGCGCTGCCGTCGGAAGGCGGATATTACGCCTGGGTACGACGGGCGATGGGAAATTTCTGGGGATTTCAGGAGGCGTGGCTTTCGCTGGTGGCGAGTATTTTTGATATGGCGATTTATCCGACGCTTTTTGTGGCGTACCTGACGCGGCTGATTCCGTGGTTTGCGCTGGGCCATCGCGGCTGGATGGTGGCGATGGGCGTGGTGACGGTGTGCGCGCTGATGAATATCGCCGGGATACGCGTGGTGGCGATCAGTTCGCTGTGGCTGTTCTTTTTGTTGTCCGCGCCGTTTGTGCTGATCGTGCTGATTGCGCCGGCGAAAATTGGAGCGTTGCAGGGCGCGGTGACCGCGCCGACGACGTCCAGCGTCGGATTGATTGGCGGGTTGCTCATTTGCATGTGGAATTACATGGGGTGGGACAACGCTTCGACCATTGCGACGCAGGTGAAGCGGCCGCAGAAAACTTATCCGCGGGCGATGATTGTGGCGGTGATTGTGGTTTCGCTGACCTATGTGTTGCCCTTTGCGGCGATGTGGCTGACCGGAGTTCCGGCGGCGGCGTTTGAGACCGGGTCGTGGGCGGACATTGCGGGAATGATGGGCGGGCTGGTGGGCGGGCCGTTGATCGCGCGCGGGTTTCGCGTGGCGCTGGTGCTGGGTGGAATGATGAGCGCGTTTGGAATGTTTAATGCGCTGGTGATGAGCTATTCGCGATTGCCTTTAGCGATGGCGCAGGATGGGTTGCTGCCATCGGTATTTGGCAAGTTGCAGCGCAAGACGCAGGCGCCGTGGGTGGCGATTACGTTCCTGGCGGCGTGCTGGGCGCTTTGTTTGGGGCTGGGATTTGAGCGATTGATTACGATTGATGTGCTTTTGTACGGGATGAGTTTGATGTTGGAGTTTGTGGCTTTGATTGTGTTGCGGATTCGGGAGCCGGAGTTGCGGCGTCCTTTTAAAGTGCCGGGTGGGATGGCTGGGGCCGTGTTGATTGGAGTGTTCCCACTTTTGTTGTTGGGATTTTCGATTGTACACGGGGCGGGCGAGCAGATTTTGGGGATTAGCGGGCTGGCATTCGGGTTGATGTTGATCGCCGGGGGGTTCGTGGTTTACTGGGCCACCGCCGGATTGCGGCGGGTTGGTTGGAGCGCTGGGGCTTTTAAGGACGAGCAGCGGGCGGCGTGACGCTGTGGCGGCAAGGCTCGGGTTAAGATAGAAAAAAATCACGCGCTAGGACCATTCCGGCAGATCCGGTCAAAAGCGCCCACCTCAATCAGGGTGGCCGCTGCAGAGTCAAAAGCTCTCCTTGGAAGTATTTTCCCGCATAGAATCAGATCCGATGGCGAGTCAATCCAAGACATACGATTACATTGTGGTGGGGGCCGGGTCGGCGGGGTGTGTGCTGGCGGCGCGTTTGACAGAGGATTTGCGCACGCGGGTGTTGCTGTTGGAGGCGGGCGGGGCGGGCGGGGCGAAGGAGATACGGATACCGGCGGCATTTTCAAAACTTTTTAAGACGGGGGTGGATTGGAATTACGCGACGGAGCCGGAGCCGCATTTGCACAACCGGAGATTGTATTGGCCGCGCGGGAAAGTGCTGGGGGGATCGAGCGCGATCAACGCGATGATTTACATTCGGGGGAACCGGGCGGATTACGATTATTGGCGTGATTTAGGGAACGCCGGGTGGGGATTTGCGGAGGTGCTGCCTTGCTTTAAGAAATCGGAAAATCAGGAGCGCGCAGCTTCGGAATATCACGGCGTGGGCGGGCCGGTGAATGTGGCTGATCCGCGGTATGTGAATCCTTTGACGCGAGCGTTTCTTGCGGCGGCCGGCGAAATCGGGATCGCGAGTAATCCGGATTTTAACGGCGCGGAACAGGACGGGGCAGCGCTTTATCAGGTGACGCAGAAAAATGGGGCGCGGTGCAGCGCGGCGGACGGATTTCTGCATCCAGCGCGTGAACGCGGCAATCTGACGGTGGTGACTGGCGCGCATGCGACGCGGGTGTTGCTGGAAGGAAAACGCGCGGTGGGCGTGGCTTTTCTGCGCGATGGCGTGGCGGACGAGGCGCGTGCGGACGGCGAAGTGATTCTGGCCGGCGGAACCGTGAATTCGCCGCAGTTGCTGATGCTTTCCGGGATCGGTGCGGCGGATGAACTGAAGGCCGCAGGAGTTTCTGCGACTCATGATTTGCCCGGCGTGGGCAAAAATTTGCAGGACCATCCGATGGTTTCGGTGGGTTATTTGTGCACGCGGAAAATCAGCTTGGATGGCGCCGAAACGCTCGGGAATTTTTTGCGTTGGCTGCTGTGGAGGAATGGGCCGCTGGCATCGAACGTGGCGGAGGCGGGATTATTTTTGCGGACGCGGGCGGGTTTGCAGGTTCCTGACTTGCAGCTGCTGTTTGGCCCGGCTTATTACCGCGGTCATGGGTTGGTGCGGCGTAAGGAGCATTGCTTCGGGTTTGGGCCGACGCTGATTACTCCGCAAAGCCGGGGGGAGATTTCATTGCGGTCTGCGAATCCGCTGGAGGCGCCAGCGATTCGCGCGAATTATCTGGCGACGGACGCGGATATGCGCACGATGATCGCAGGCGTGCGCCTCGCGCGACGGCTGGCTCATGCGAAAGCGTTCGACGGGTTTCGCGGAGAGGAACTGCATCCGGGGGCGGCGCAACAATCCGATTCTGACATCGCGGAATTTCTGCGCAACGAGCTGGAGACGCTTTATCACCCGGTGGGAACGTGCCGGATGGGAAACGAAGTACTGGCGGTGGTGGATGCGCGGCTGCGCGTGCGCGGAATCGAGCGGCTGAGGGTGGCGGATGCATCCATCATGCCGCGGGTGCCGGCGGGAAACACGAACGCGCCGGTAATGATGATCGCAGAAAAAGCGGCGCAGATGATCCGGGAAGGTGCTTAGTTCTGCGCGACGTTTTGAGTTGTTCGCGGCTGCGAGGCGCGGCATTTCTGCTATGCTTTTCGCCGTGCAGCGACTGCTATTTCTATTTGTGATTGTTGCCGCGAGCGGGTTGGCGAATGCGGCTCGGGCGTCGGCTTCTCCCTGGCAAGACGGCGGGCAGACGCCTGCGCAAATTCCTGCGCCGCCGGCGCAGCCTGCGCCTACGCCTCCACAGCAGCCGGCGCCCGCGCTGAATCCGGCACCTCCGCCGACTCCCGTGCACACCGGACCAGTGATCGTGATCAATCCCGCGCATGGCGGGACGGACGACGGGGCGCGGGCGGACAACGGGCTGCTAGAAAAAAATGTGGTGCTGATCTTTGCGCGCATGCTGCGCAGTGAGTTCGAACGGCAGGGATTTCGCGTGGTGATGACGCGGAATGATGATTCGAATCCGTCTTATGAGGATCGCGCGGCGGTGGCGAACGCTTATCGCGACGCGATTTTCATCAGCTTGCACGTTTCGTCGACAGGACAACTGGGCGCGACGCGGACTTACTGTTATCAATTTTCGAGCCCGGTGGCGATTGTAAGTGCGGCGACAGCGGCTGCGGCGGCGAATGCGCCGGGGATTGCGGCGACGAACCCCGTGCCGGCGAGCGGCTTGCTGGTATGGGAAGAGGCGCAGCGACCTTACCTGGAGAGCAGCCATCACGTAGCGGACGTGCTGCAATCGGCGCTGGCGCAGAAATTCGCGGGATCGCCGGCTACATCGACGCGATTCGCGGTGCGCGAGTTGAGGTCGGTAGCGGCACCGGCGATCGCGGTGGAAGTTTCAAGCGTATCGGTGGCAGATTCAAATTCCCTGCTGGCTATCGGAGCATCGCTGGCAAGCACGGTCGAGCGCAGCATACAGGCAATGCGCCCGCCGGGATCGTTGCCCGCGAGCCTGGGCGGAACGGCGGGTGCGAAATAATGCCGCGCAATCTGAAAATAACGCTGGGGATTTTGTCCGTGGCAGTGCTGATCGGACTGATCAGCCTGCACGGATTGCACCAGCGGATTGAACATCTGTCGCAAGAGCAGGGATCCGAAGAGCAGGAACGGCGGGAATTGCTGAAACCGTCGATTGCGACATCCACGGACGCGATCGTGAACGCGAAGATTTTTTGGGCGGCGGGGGCGGACCGGATTGCGCCGGTGGAAATGCAGCTGCCGCTTTCGGCGGATTCTGCCCAACGCGGGCGGCAGGTGCTGGATGCGCTGATTGCGGACGCGCCAGGCGATGCGCGGAGAACTTTGCCGGCGGATGCGACATTGCTGGGATTTTACATTTTGCCGGATGGGACGGCGATCGCGGATTTTTCCGAAGCCCTCGCTTCAGAGACGCCTTCTGGGATTTTGAGCGAGGAGATGGCAGTGGATTCGATTGCGCGCACGCTGGAAAGCAATGTGGCAGGCGCGCGGCGTTTGAAAATTCTGATTCACGGGCAGGAAGTGGATTCTTTGGCGGGACATGCGGATTTGACTGGATTTTTTGATTTGAGTCCGGCGGTGCCGGCGGCGGCGACACCTTCGGCGGCGCCCGGTGGCGCTGGCGGGAAACCTCCGCAATAATTCCCCCATTTTTTGGCGACTGGACGGATGCGACATGCTGCTGCTAAGCGCTATAGTCGCGCGAAGGGTGCGGCGATGAAAGCTTGCGTGCTCTGCGCTGTGGGACGGATGGAAGTGCGCGAGGTGGCGCAGCCGCGGCCGGGCGCGCGCGATGTGCTGCTGCGCATTTCTGCCGTGGGGATTTGCGGGACGGACGCGCACATTTTTTCTGGGCACGCGAATTACAACACGGATGCGGCCGGGAAGACTGTGCCGCTTTCGCTGCAGCCGCAGATTTTGGGGCACGAGATCAGCGGCCAGGTTGCTGAGGTGGGCGGGGAGGTTCGCGATTTGGCGGTCGGCGATCGCGTGGTAATTGATCAGGGATTGAACTGTGTGAGCGCGGGGCGCGCGGCGCGTTGTGAATATTGTTTGAGCGGGGATTCACACCAGTGCGCTTTTTATACCGAGCATGGGATTACCGGATTGCCCGGGGGGCTCGCCGAATTTATCGCGGTGCCGGCTAGCAATGCGGTGAGGTTGACGGCCGGCCTGGATATGCGCGAAGCGGCGCTTTCCGAACCACTGGGTTGCGTAATTCATTCGTCCGATGCGGTGGCGCGGGCCCAGACGCGGTTTGCGATTGGCGCGTCGGCGGAGCGGCGCGTGCGGCATGTCCTGATTTGCGGGGCGGGGCCGTCCGGGTTGCTGCATTTGCAATATTTGCGGCGGGTATTGGGCTATGACGGGCTCGTGATGGTGAGCGAGCCGAATGCAATGAAGCGCGGGCTGGCTGCGAAATTCGGCGCGGATGTGGTGTTGGATCCGAGCAACGGCGATATCGGCGCTGCTGTGCGCGAACATACCAAGGGCGGAGGCGTGGAATATTTGATTGAGGCTTCCGGACAGGGGCGGGCGTTTGCGGCGATTTCTTCGCTGATACGAAAGCAGGCGACCGTGCTGCTGTATGGACATGGTCACGCGGGATTCGAACTGAGCTTGCTGAATAATGTGATGTTCAAGGAGCCTTGCTTGGTTACGCCGGTGGGCGCGTCGGGTGGATTCGAAGAGGATGGGCGGCCTTCTACTTATGCGCGGGCTTTGCGGTTGATCGAGCAGGGGAAGATTTCTGTGGCGCCGTTTATTACGCACCGGTTTGGGTCGCTCGGAGATGTGCAGGGGGCGCTCGCTGGCGGGATGAATGCGGCGGATTATGTGAAGGGTGTGGTGGCGCTGCCGTAGCGCGGGCAGGCTGGCGCGCGAACGGGCTGCGGAAGATTCTTGGGCGCTTGACCGCTGTTGAATCCTCGCAATTGTTGACAGTTGGGTGGGTAGTCGTCACACTGAGTGCTCCGAATTTCTGTAGGACCCACTGTCGTACTGCGAAGGGAGAATTATTCTTGCGAGTTGACGGGAGGACGGCTGACCAGTTGCGGCCGGTGAAGATTACGCCGGATTTTATTCCCCATGCGGAGGGGAGCGCGCTGATTGAGGCGGGCGACACGCGGGTGATTGTGACGGCGACGGTGGAAGATGGGGTGCCGTCGTTTTTGAAGGGCAAAGGGCGCGGATGGGTGACGGGCGAGTACGGGATGCTGCCGCGTTCTACGGAGAATCGCACGCCGCGGGAATCAAGCCGCGGGAAGCAATCGGGACGGACGCTGGAAATTCAGCGCATGATCGGGCGGACGTTGCGCGCGGTGACGGATTTGAAAGGGCTAGGCGAGCGGACGGTGTGGCTGGATTGCGACGTGATTCAAGCGGACGGCGGAACGCGGACGGCTTCGGTGACGGGGGCCTATGTCGCCTTGGCGCTGTCGCTCGAGCGGATGGTGGCGGCGGGAATTCTGCGCAAAGTGCCGCTCATTGATTTTTTGGCGGCCACGAGCGTGGGGATCGTGGAGGATGAGCTGCTGCTGGATCTGGCCTATGAAGAGGATTCGCGCGCGCAGGTGGATATGAATGTGGTGATGACGGGGAGCGGAGAGTTCGTTGAGGTGCAGGCTAGCGCAGAGGGCCGGCCCTATACGGATATTGAATTGCAGGATTTGTTGAAGCTGGCGGCGGGCGGGATACGGAAGCTGGTCGCGGCGCAGCAGGAGTTGCTGCAGATTAAATTCGTGGCGCGCAGCACATAACGCGGCACGCAGCCGCGCGAGCCGATGAAAGTGACGAAGCTGTTTCTGGCGTCTTCGAATCCTGGGAAGTTGGCCGAGTATGTAGAATTGGCGCGGGGGTCTGGCGTCACGGTTGAATTGTTGCCGCGGTTTGATGAGTTCCCTTCTTTCAAGGAATCTGCTCCGACCTTTGCTGAGAATTCGGCGGGCAAGGCGCTGCATTACAGCCGGTTTACCGAAGAGCTGGTGCTGGCCGATGACTCGGGACTGGTAGTAGCGGCGCTGGACGGAGAGCCGGGGGTGCATTCGGCGCGCTATGCGGGGCCGGGGGCGTCGGATGCGGACCGCGTCGAGAAACTGTTGCGGGAAATGCGGGGCAAAGTTGGTAAGGAACGGCGGGGGCGGTTTGTGTGCGTGACAGCTGTTGCGCAGGCTGGGCGGGCGATCGCGGTGGTTTCGGACCTAGCGCCGGGGATGATCACTTTTGAGCCGCGCGGGGCGGGCGGTTTTGGGTACGACCCGGTGTTTTTGTCCGAAGAGCTGGGGCGGACGTACGCGGAACTGGCGCGCGAGGAGAAAAACGCCTACAGTCATCGCGGCAAATCTTTCAGGAAGTTACTGTATATGCTTTCCCCTGGCAATGCTGCACCCTCCTGACGCCCTCGGGCATCCAATTGCCTGCTTACGAAATAGCTTGCCGAGAGTCCGACGGAAGAGGTAGAAAGGAAGTCCCCCCTCTTCGAGGTGAACCTTGACGGCTTCCCGAGTATTGACCAAGCTAGAACCATCGTTACTCACACGGTTGGAAGTTGCGCGTGCCAACACGGACGCGTTGTTTGCACTGCTTCCTCCGAATTCCTTTTACGAGCGTCCGATTCCGGAGCGGCACCGACTGATTTTTTATCTGGGGCATCTGGAGGCGTTCGATCGGAATTTGCTGAGCCCTGCGCTGGGACTTGGGTTGGAAGACTCGCCTTTTGACAAGCTATTTGCGTTCGGGATTGATCCGGTGGGCGGCGGATTGCCGAAGGATCAGCCGAGCGAGTGGCCGGAAATCGGGCAGGTGGAACGGTACAATCGGCAGGTGCGGACGCGACTGGATGAGCGATTGCGCGATCCGAGTGTGGCGCGGGCGCTGGCGGCGTCACCGGAGATTGGCACGCTGCTGCACGTGGCCATCGAGCACAGATTGATGCACGCGGAAACGCTGGCATATTTGCTGCATAATCTGGCATTCGAGAAAAAGGTGCCGCACGCCGTGCTGGCGGCTGACGAGCGGCCCGCGCCGGATGCAAAGATGGTGACGATTCCTTCCGGGATTGCGACGCTGGGACAGCCGCGGGATAGTCTGGCGTTTGGCTGGGACAACGAATTCGGGATGCAGCGCGTGCTGGTGCCGAGTTTTTCGATCAGCGTGTTTCCGGTGACGAACGCGGAATATTTGAAGTTCGTGCGCGCGGGCGGATATCAGAGCGGAAAATATTGGCGGACCGAAGATTGGGACTGGGTGCGCAAACAGAAGCTGGAGCATCCGCATTTCTGGACGAAGCTGGGAAATTCGCCGGCAGAAGACCCGGCAACGAAATGGGACTATCGCGGAATGTTCGGCTCGATTCCCTTGCCGGCTGCCTGGCCGGTGTATGTGAGCTATGCGGAAGCGGCGGCGTATGCGAAATGGGCCGGGCGAAAACTTCCCACCGAGGAACAGTGGCAACGCGCTGCCTATGGCACGCCGGAAGGACGCGAGCGGGCATATCCCTGGGGCGATGAGCCGGCGGAATTTTGGCGCGGAAATTTCGACCAGGACCGCTGGGACCCAACCGGAGTCGATACGCATCCGGAAGGGGCGAGCGGATTCGGAGTATACGATCTGCTGGGGAACGGATGGGAGTGGACGTCCACGACCTTTGGGCCGCTGCCGGGATTTGAACCGTTTGATTTCTATCGCGGATATTCGGCGGATTTTTTCGACGGGAAACATTATGTGATGAAGGGCGGCTCTTCGCGCACGGGTGCGTGCATGCTGCGGCGCTCTTACCGAAACTGGTTCCAACCTCATTATCCTTATATCTACAGTAGCTTCCGCTGCACGGAGGAATAGCCAATGGCATCCGCACCACGCATGGCAAGGGCAAGTGTTTCGCCTGCGGTAACGGCGGAATTTTCCAGCGATGTGGTGGTGGGGTTGAGCCAGCCGGGGCAGAAGGAGCTGCCTTCGAAGTATTTGTACGATGAGGTAGGCTCGGCGCTGTTTGATGTGATTTGTTTGCTGCCAGAGTACGGGCTGAGCCGCGCGGGAATGCGATTGCTGCAGCGGGATGCGCCCGAGATTGTGTCGCTGCTGCCGACGCCGGTACTGGTGGCGGAGTTGGGAAGCGGCAGCGGGCAGAAAACGCGGCTATTGCTGCAGGCGCTCTCCAAGCGGCAGAGAGTGAATTACTATCCGATTGATATTTCGGGGAGCGCGCTTTCGCGTTGTCAGCAGGAAATCGGGCAAATGGATCAAGTCAGCATCGTGGGATTCGAAAGCGCGTACCTAGAGGGCTTGCAGGAAGTCGCGGCGCGGCGGCGCGAAGGCGAACGCATCCTGGTGTTATTCCTGGGCAGTACGATTGGGAACTTCGACCGTCCCGCGGGCGATCAGTTTCTGCGCGAGGTGCGGCGGATTTTGAGCGCGGGTGATGCTTTGTTGCTGGCGACCGATTTGGAGAAGCCCATCGCGCAATTGCTGCTGGCTTACGACGATCCGGCGGGAGTGACGGCAGCGTTCAATATGAATTTGCTGGCGCGAATTAACCGGGAGCTGGGCGCGGATTTCGATTTGCCGCAATTTGAGCACGTGGCGCGGTATGACGAATGCGAGCGGCGCGTGGAAATGCATTTGCGGTCCAAGATCTGGCAGCGGGTGACGATTCAGGCGGCGGGGCAGCGATTTTATTTGCGTCAGGGCGAGACGATCTGGACGGAAAGCTCGCACAAATATAATCCGCAGGACGTGGTGCAAATGGGGGAGCGGACGGGGTTCCGTTGCGAGCAGCAGTGGTTTGACGCAGAATGGCCGTTTGCGCAGAATTTGTTTTTTGCGGTATAGGCGGAAGCAGCCAGTGACGAGCGGCTGGAAACGGCTTCGAACATTTCGCAAGTTCTCACGCTCACGCCCGCAATTGCCGTCCATCCAATAATCAGCTCACTCACACGGGGGCTTGTTTGGCAAAGGCGCTATGGAATGGGGCGGTGCTTGCGGAGAGCGACCGCACCGTGATGATGGAAGGTAATGTTTATTTTCCCAGCGAATCGGTGAAACAGGAATATTTGCGGCCGAGCGAGACACATACGGTGTGTGCCTGGAAAGGAACGGCCAGCTATCGTCACCTGGAAGTGGACGGAAAACGAAATTTGGATCCGGCCTGGTATTACCCGGAACCGAGCGCCGCGGCGCAAGAAATCAAGCAGCACGTAGCCTTCTGGAAGGGCGTGCGGATCGAGAAGTAGGCGCGGCCGCGCGAGCGGCGCATTGCCTGTGATATATTCTTCGGCCTGATGGCCAAAACAAAAAAGAAAAACGGGAAGAAGAAAATCGCCGGAGCGGCGAAGTCTGCGGGCCGTGCGGCAAAAACCGGGCGCAGCGGTGTTGCGGGCGGAGGGCGGAAGGGCGCAAGTGGACTGGCGTTCGGCCGGGGCGCGAATCCGGCGCGGGTGCAGGCGATTTTGCGGGGGCTGGACGCGGCGTATCCGGAAGCGAGCTGTGAGCTGATCCATCGCAGCCCGTTTGAGCTGCTGATCTCGACGATTCTTTCGGCGCAGTGCACGGATGTGACCGTCAACATCGTAACCAAAGACCTATTTCCCAAGTATCCGGATGCGCGCGCGCTGGCTTACGCCGATCCACGCGCGCTGGAGCAGGAAATTCGCCCCACAGGATTTTTTCGCAACAAGACGAAGTCCATCATGGGCGCGAGCAAGAAGATTGTGGAGGAATTTGCCGGGAAAGTGCCGCAAACGATGGAAGAGTTGCTGACGCTGCCGGGAGTGGCGCGCAAGACGGCGAACGTGGTGCTGGGGTCGGGTTTCGGGATCGCGGCTGGAGTGGTGGTGGATACGCACGTGCAGCGGCTTTCCGAGCGATTGGACCTGACGAAGAATACCGACCCGAAAAAGATCGAGCAGGATTTGATGCAGATTATTCCGCAGGAGAGATGGATTCTGTTTTCGCACCAGTTGATATGGCACGGGCGGCGGGTGTGCAATGCGCGCAAGCCGAAGTGTATGGAATGCAACCTGGAGAGGCTGTGTTATTCAAGCGATAAGACGATTTGAGATGGTGGCACGTGGTGGCAGCGATGGGGGCGCTTGTTTGTAAGACGGCGGAGAATTGCAGGTAAGCTGAGAGTTCGGCCATCCACGCAGTCTGCCTCGTTGATTCGCTTTTCGCTTAGAAAATATTCATGGACCGTGAGTCAAAAGCTGGAATCCGTACATCTAAGTTTATCCTGGGCAGGATTATTCTGGGAATGCCGGGAGGCGCAGGAGCGAAGCAAACATTTGCGAAGGAGCCCAGCGGGCGGGCGGTGAAGGAGCGCAGCGCTTGCCGTAACTACACGGGTCGGGGATACACTGTATAGTCCTGCGGGCAGCGATTTGAAATAGTTTTATGTGGGACTCATGGAACCAGGAGGTTTCGCGACATTGGCTGCGAGCGGACGTGAACGAGCTTTGTGGATGGCGGGAGGGTTGCTGCTGGTGCTGGTTCTTGCGGTGTTCCTGTTCGCACCGGCGTGGACGCGGCATCCGAATATTCCTGTGCAGCAAGAGATGACTGGCATGGACGACATGTCCGATATGACAGGCATGGCGGACATGCCCGAAATCGAGCACGGCACGGCGCTGGCGGAGCCGACGCCGGAAGCCCTGGCAAAGCAGCTGGCGGATAAGCGCGAGAGCGAATTTAATCATCACCTGGCAGGAGTGATGTTGATTTTGGCGGCTTTGTTTTTTCTGGGGAAGGAGCGATTGGCGCGCCGCTGGCCGGCGGCCAATTATGCGTGGGCGGCATGTTTGCTGTTTGCCGGATTTTTTTTGCTGGTCTTCAGTGATACGGAAATCTGGCCGTTCGGGTACCAGAGCTTTTACTTCGCGCTGACACATAACCCTGAAGTGGCGCAGCACAAAACTTTTGCCGCAATTCTGCTCGGATTAGGAGTGGTGGCAACCATGCGCGCGAGCGGAAGGTTGCGCGCCGCGTGGAGCGCGTGGCTATTCCCGGTGCTGGCGCTGGGAGGCGCGACGCTGCTGCTATTCCATCATCACGGAGGCATGCACGGGCCGGATGCGATGCAGACGATGGTGCGCGTGCAACAGCAACATTTGCGGTTTGCCGGAGTGGGCGCCGGAGTCGCGGTGGCGAAAGGGGTGGCCGATAGCAGCGAGAAATGGCGTCCGCTGTTCGACAGGCTTTGGCCGCTATTCATGATTGCGCTGGGAGTATTGCTTCTGCTTTACACGGAGTAGCTGGCTGCGAGACAGCGCGGAGATTTGCGCGAACACGGACGCGACCGCACGTAAGATTCCTACCGACAGGCAATAGAACGTTCTATAATTACCCGTGAATCAATTCCCGGGGCCCTGGGGAATGGGCCAACGCTTATTCAGGGGAACGCATCCGAATGATGGTGGGTGCGGACTCGTTTGAGATCAGGGTGAGATTGGGATTTCGGAAGGACCACTGGTTTTTCCACTCGCAGACACTTCAGCGACCGGACGCGGCGCAAACACCAAGCACACCATAGCAGGGCCATTCGTTCAAGGCACGGCGGGAAAGGATCGGGCTCGATGTACACTTCGGA
This sequence comes from Candidatus Acidiferrales bacterium, assembly GCA_035602855.1. Lineage (GTDB taxonomy): Bacteria > Acidobacteriota > Terriglobia > Acidiferrales > UBA7541 > Palsa-295. The sequence goes on along the minus strand of DATNLN010000161.1, from coordinate 9,999 downwards.
AATTATTCAAGCTTGGGGCAAGATCCTCAGGGGCGAGCATCCTTCCCTTTCGATCGAGATCACGCGCGAGTGCCCATTGCGGTGCCCGGGATGCTATGCGTATGAGGATGGACATCTGGGCGGCGGACAAACTTTACGGCAGTTGATCGACCACAAGGGGCAAGCGCTGGTCGATGGCGTGCTGGAAATCGTGGACCGGCTGAAGCCGCTGCATTTGTCTATTGTGGGCGGCGATCCTTTGGTGCGCTATCGCGAATTGGAAATCCTGCTGCCGCAATTATTTGCGCGCGGGATTCACGTGCAGGTTGTGACCAGCGCATTTCGCACGCTGGGAGAGGGATGGGCGGACATGCCGCTGCTGCACGTGGCGGTTTCGATTGACGGACTGCAGCCGGAGCATGATGTGCGCCGGGCGCCGGCGACCTACGAGCGGATTCTGAAAAATATTGTGGGACAGAGCGTGACGCTGCACTGCACGGTGACGGGGCAGATGATGAAGCGGCCCGGTTATCTGGCGGAGTTTTTGGAATTTTGGACGCCGCGGCCGGAGATCAAGAAGGTGTGGTTCAGTTTGTTCACGCCGCAGGTGGGAGATGATTTGCCGGAGATGTTGACGGCGGCTGAGCGCGCGCAGGCGATTGCGGACATGCTGGTGCTGCGCAAACAGTATCCGAAGCTGGACATGCCCGAAGCTTTGATCCGGCAGTTCGCTTCGCCGCCGCATTCGCCGCAAGATTGTGTCTTCGCGCAGACGACGCGGACTTTGTCGGCGGACTTGAGTACGGAGATTACGCCCTGCCAGTTTGGTGGGACACCGGATTGCGGTTCGTGCGGATGCGTGGCATCGATGGGGCTGGCGTCCGTCGCGGCGCACAAGCTGGGGGGATTTATTCCGGTGGGAGCGATATTCAGGGCTTCGATTAAGATCGGGCGGGCGCGGGCTAAGTCTCGGACGAAGCAGCAGGCGCGAGAGACGCAGCGGCGGTTGCGGGCTAACGAAGAGGCTTGGGCGCATCAGGATGGGCGGGGGGCTTGATGGCTGTGGATCGCGCCGGGTGCGTTTTGTCGCGCGGCTATTCGCCGCGGATTAGATCGCTGCGGGATTCGCGTTTGCGGACTACTTGGAACTGATTTTTGTTTACCAGAATTTCGGCGGCACGCGGGCGCGAATTGTAGTTTGACGACTGTGCGAAGCCGTAGGCGCCGGCACCCCAGAGCGCCAGCAGGTCTCCTTTTTCCGGCAATTCCATTGGCCAATCGTGAAGCAGGCAATCGCCCGTCTCGCAGACGGGGCCGACGATGTCTGCTTTTTCGACGTTGGAACTGCGGTTGCGCATGACCGGTGTGATGGGGTGGATCGCTTGGTACAGCGCGGGACGGATGAAATCGTTCATGGCGGCGTCTACTACGATGAAAAGTTTTTCGCGGTTGCGTTTGATGTGTAGGACGCGCATTAGCAGGACGCCTGCGGGGCCTACGATGGCGCGACCGGGTTCAAGGAGCAGGCGACATTGCAGCGCGCGAATGTGCGGGAGGATGGCGCGGGCGTAAGCGTCGAGCTCGGGCGGGTTTTCGTGGGTGTAGCGGATGCCGACGCCGCCGCCTAAATCCAGATACGCTAAATTTATTCCGGCTTTTGCCAGCTCGCGCACCAGGGACGAGACGCGAATTACGGCGCGGCGGAAGGGCGCCAGGCCTAGGATCTGCGAGCCGATGTGGGCGCTGATTCCCTGCCAGGAAATATGGCGCGCGCGAGATGTATCGAGATAGAGGCGGCGGGCGTGGTCCCAGTTAATGCCGAATTTGTGGCGATGGCGGCCGGTCGAGATGTGGGCGTGGGCGCCGGCTTGGACGTCGGGATTGACGCGGAGGGCGGCGGGGGCTTTGCGTTTGAGGCGCGCGGCTTCGGCGGCTAGAGTGTCCAGTTCGGACTCGGATTCGACGTTGAACAGGAGGATGCCGGAGCAGAGCGCTTCGCGGATTTCTTCTTTTGTTTTTCCTACGCCGGAGAAGACGATGCGCTTGCCGGGCACGCCGATGCGGCGGAGGCGATAGAGTTCACCGCCCGAGACGATGTCGAAACTGCTGCCTGCGCTCGCCAGCAATTTCAGGATTGCGAGATTGGAATTGGCTTTGACGGCGTAACAGACGGAGTGCGCGCTGCCGCGGAAGGCGGTGGTGAAGCGGCGGTAGGCGTCGAGGATGCTGGCGCTGCTGTAGATGTAGGCGGGAGTGCCGGATGTTTCGGCGATGCGGGACAGCGGGACGTTTTCACATTCGAGCGCGCCAGCGCGATATTTATAGTGCGGCGTGTATTGGGTGGGATCGGCGAGGACGATCCGCTGCTTTTTTGGCCTTGCCGGCTTTGGAGTCAAGGGTGCCTTCGGGCGCTAGCGCAGCAGGTCTTCGAGTTGGGTGCGCAGGTCGGTTTTGGCATTGCGATATTTTACGATGACAGGGGCGTAGAGCGAGAGGCCCCAATCTTTTCCTTGGCCGCGATTGATGGGACGCGTACCGGGCACGACGACTGCTTTTTCCGGAATGATCAGCGGACGATCTTCGGCGGCGATATAGACTTCACCGCGCACTACATCATAAACCGGAGTGGAGCGATTCAGAATCACGCCGCTTCCCAGGACCGCGCCGCGTTTTACGATGGCGCCTTCGTACACGCCGCAGTTCCCTCCTACTAAAACTTCGTCTTCGATGATTACGGGCATCGCGCCTACCGGTTCGAGGACTCCGCCGATTTGCGCGGCAGCGGATATGTGGCAGCTTTTTCCCAGTTGCGCGCAGCTGCCTACCAGCGCGTGGGAATCTATCATGGTCTGGTCGCCGACGTAGGCGCCGACGTTGACGAACATCGGCGGCATGCACGTAACGCCTTTGCCGATGAACGCGCCGTCGCGGATGCTGGAGCCGCCGGGGACGATGCGGACTGCGCTGGCGGCAGTGATGTGCTTGACCGGGTAAGTGGACTTGTCGAAGAAGGGTTGGCGCAGCGGGTCGATGGACATGTCCGCGATGGCGCCGATGCGGAAGCCGAGCAGGATGCCTTTTTTCACCCAGGCGTTGACGCGCCATCCCGAAGGAGATTTCTCATCGGGCTGGGCGGCGCGTAGTTCTCCCGCGTTCAGCGCGTCTTTGAAGGACTGGAACAGCGCTGTGTGCGCGGGGAGATATTTTGCCGGCGGTTGATCGAACAGCTGCTCAATTTGTTGCCGCAGCATGCACCTTCCCCAGCAGGCCGATGGATTCAAGCACTCTGCGGATTTTTTCGAGATTTTCGATTTTGGGCGGCACGAGCGGAAGACGCCAGACGGGCTCAAGCAGGCCCATTTCAGCCATCGCGGCTTTGGCTGGGCCGGGATTGGATTCGATGAAATTGATTTCCATGAGCGGGAGATAGATTTTTTGCAGTTCGCGGGCGCGGACGAAATCATTGTCGAGGCAGGAGTGGATCAGGGAGGCCATTTCTTTTGGAATTTCGTTGGCTGCTACGGAAATGACGCCGTGTCCGCCCAGGGCGACGACGGGCAACGCGATGGCGTCGTCGCCCGAGAGGACCGAGAAACCTTCGGGGGCTTGGCTGGCGATTGTGGCGATTTGGCCGATGTTGCCGGAAGCTTCTTTTACGCCGGCGATGTTATCGATCTGCGCCAGGCGTTGCAGCGTTGCTGGCTCGACGTTGACGCCGGTGCGGCCTTGGACGCTGTAGACGATTATGGGGATGGAGATGGCGGCGGCAATGGCTTTGTAATGTTGATAGAGGCCTTCTTGCGTGGGCTTGTTGTAGTACGGGGTGACGGAGAGGATGCCGTCGGCGCGCAGGGATTCCAGGTCACTAGCGAGCTCGATTACATCTGCGGTGTTGTAGCCGCCGGCGCCGGCCAGGACCGGGACTTGGCCATTCGATTCTTCTACTGTGATTTCGACTACGCGCAGGTGTTCGGCCCGGCTTAGGGTGGGGTTTTCGCCGGTGGTGCCGCAGGGGACTAGGAAGTCGATGCCTGCGTCTATTTGGCGGCGGATTAGGCGTCTGAGCGCGGATTCGTCGAGGGAGAGATTTTGGCGAAAGGGAGTTACCAGTGCTGTTCCGCATCCTGTAAACATTTTTTGCTCCTTGGGTGCTGGGTGAAACTTTTGCTGCTCGTTGCGTTCCGAAATTTTTGTGACGCTTGTACCGGCCGGTCAAAACCTCGGCCCGCGAGGACCCGGATTATGGCATCGCTGAAGCGCCGGCCTTTCTGGGCAGCGCTTCTTGCGATGCGGTCTGTTCGAACAGGACGTCGCGGAATTCGAACCACCCTTGTTTGCCTACTACCCAGCGGGCGGCTAGCAGGGCGCCGCGGGCGAAACCTTCGCGGCTGCGGGCTGTGTGGCGGATCGTGAGCGAGTCGGCGGCCGAATCGAAGCCGATTTCGTGGGTGCCGGGATGGGCGCCGGCGCGATTGGAGCTTACCGAGACTTCCCTGCTGGGATCGGTGCGCTGCATTTCGTCTACAACTTTTAGCAGGGTGCCGCTGGGTGCGTCTTTCTTCGCGGCGTGGTGAATTTCCCAGGCCCAGGCGCCGTATTCTTTGTAGCGGGCGATGCGGCGGGAGGCTTCGCAGGCGAGTTGCAGGAAAATGTTGACGCCCACGGAATAGTTGGGACTCCAGACCAGGCCAATGCCGCTGTCGCGCACCCGCGCTTGAATTTGCGACAACTGCTGCGTCCAGCCGGTGGTGCCGACAACGGCGTTGATTTGCAGAGCGGCCAGGCGCGCAATGTTGTGCGGTGCGGCGACTGCGGTGGAAAAATCCAGGGCGACGTCCACGCCGGCGAAATTGTTACCTGTGATTCCGCTGGTGTCGCGATTGTTCTCGCTGTTCAGGCGCTGCGTGACGGCGAAACCGTATTCGGGCGCCAGCTGCTCGATCAGGCGGCCCATTTTGCCGTGTCCGATAATGGCGAGATTCATGGGCGTGCAGCCTCGGCGGCGCCAGTGAGGAGTTGCGCGACCATTTTTTTGTAGATTTCGGCAGCTTCGAGCAATTCTTTTTTGGGGACGCGCTCTTCGAGCGTGTGGGCAACGTGGATGCTGCCGGGGCCAATCAGGAACGGTTGGCCCCAAGCGCTAGCGAATGCGGGAACGTCGGTGGTGTAGGAGACGACGGCGGATTCCAGGCCGTCGAAGGAGGTGAAGCGCATCGGCGGCACGGAGAAGGCTTCTTTGGCCGCGGCGCGGCTGGCGACGGCGCGGGTGACGGCCTGGCGCAGGGTCTCTGCGTCATCCACTGTGCGGAAAGAGATTTCGGCGCGGGCTGAGTCGGAAATTACGTTGGGGGCGCGGCCGCCGGAGATTACGCCGATGTTCAGGGTGGTGCGGCCCATGAGCTTATCGTCGGGCAGAGGAATTTTGCGAATTTCCTGCAGCGCATCGAGAAGTTTGTCGATCGCCGATTCACCCAGTTCGGGATAGGCGGAATGGGCGAGGCGGCCAGTGGCTTCGATTTCATAACGCAGAATGCCTTTGGCGGCCAGGACGAGCTTGTTGTCGGTGGGTTCGCCATTGATGAGGAAGCGCGAGCCACGGGGATCGCGAGCTGCTGCGAGCGCGCCGGCGCTGTTGCGTTCTTCGCCGACCACGAAGAGCAGGCCGAAATTGCCTGCGCCTGCGGCGAGTAATTTTTCTGCGGCGGCGATCATGCTGGCAATGATGCCTTTGGCGTCTGCCGAGCCGCGGCCCCAGATGAATTCGGGATCCTCGCGGGATGCGAAGAAGGGCGGGACGGTATCCATGTGCGTCGAGAGGGTGACGAGCGGGACGCCCCAGTGCGCGAAGACGTTGAAGCGATTGGCTTCCACCGGGCAGCGTTCGACAGCGCCGCCGCTGCGAGCGGTCAGGTCCGTGAGCAGGCCAAGGAGGAAGGATGCGACGGCCTCTTCGTTGTTCGTGACCGACTCGATGTCCACTAGCGCACGGGTTAATTCGAACAGGTTCAACTTTTCACCCAATTCAAATTGTATGCGGACGAATTACGGCCGCGTTCTTGGGTCTTTTGCTGAAAAAGAATGGAGGGATGAAAAGAAGAGCCGTGAGTGAGTGGAGACGGCTTCCTTCCCAATAGCGCTCCATCCGTTTTTCAACGGATGACAGTGGGCAGGTGTTAGCCTGGCCCCCCAACCGTCGCGGAGTGAGCTTCCGGCGACGACTTCGGCGGAATTGACTACTGCACCCTTTTCGCTCAAGCCTCCGAAGCGTCTCGGAAAATACGGCTTGGCTACTGGTGGCTTCCGCTCCTCTATCAAGAACGTCTGAAGTTAACAGATGGGCGGAAACGATGTCAAGCGCGGCCTGAGAATGAGCAATGCGCGCAGACGCCGCCGATGCTCGTTCTCTGCTCGGCGCGCGCATGCAAGCTAGCAAAATGCCTCGGCCAAGACATGTCCGGGGGACACGATTTCGCGGATCACGCGTGAATCCGAAAAAGGCACCTTGTGTGTGAGCGGCTTGCCATCTGCAGCGAGAAGCAGTTCGCCTGACGGACTCAAGACGGGAAGGACCTGATAATCCTCGTGGCCCTTGCCGGCAACAACGAGAATGTCGCCGGATTCCAGTTGCGAGATCGCCCGTGCGATGGCGGTGCGGCGGTCGCCGGCGTCGCGGGCCCCGGGTGCGGCTGCCAGAATCGCGCTACGTATAGAGGCAGGAGATTCTGTTCTAGGATTGTCGTCGGTGACCAGCACGATGTCTGCGAGTTCGCTGGCGAGCCGGCCCATGAGCGGACGCTTGGTGGCATCGCGGTCGCCACCACAACCAAATACGACGTGTAAGCGGGAACCCTTGCGGACGTGGGGACGCAAACTAGCCAAGACGTTGCGCAGAGCGTCCGGAGTGTGGGCAAAGTCCACATAGACGACTGCGCCGTTGTCGAGGATCGTCGCGCGTTCCAAGCGGCCGGGGACGGATTCGAGTTGTTCGACGGCCTGGGCCGCTACGCTGGAATCCAGACCGCTGGCCACTACGGCGCCGATTGCGGCAAGGATGTTCTCCGCCTGAAAAATTCCGGCGACCGGAGCGTGAACTTCATGGCGTTGGCCAAAAACAGAGAGGAGCAATGTTTGGCCGCGTTCGTTTGCGAATTGCCGCAAGACATGGAGGTCGGCGGCCCGGCCACGAGAGCTGAAGGTGATCAGGCGGCATCCGCGATTGCGCGCTGCTCGGGCGATGAGAAATCCGCGTTGGTCGTCTATATTGACGATCGCCGTGCCGCTAGCGCGGAGGCGTTGGGTGAAAAGGAGCAATTTCGAGGCGAAGTAAGCATCCATGGTGCGGTGGTAGTCAAGATGGTCTTGGGTGAAGTTGGTAAAGACGGCTACGTCAAAGTCCAGGCCGTCCAGGCGTCCCTGGTGCAAACCGTGGCTGGAGGCTTCCAGGGCGAGGTGCGTCACGGCGGGCACGAGGCTGGAAGTGATTAGCTGGGTGGATTTGGCGTCGAAGGTGGTGAAGGTCGCATCGACGTTGGTGTGCCGGGTGCCTTTCGACCATAGACCCAGCGTGCCGAGGCTGCAGGCTTGATAGCCGGCGGTCGTCCACAGATCTCGAATGAAAGATACGGTCGACGTCTTGCCGTTGGTTCCAGTGACTGCAGCCATGGTGGCGGGACGGCCGGGATGAAATTTCGCGACGAGCTGGGCGTAGAGGCTCGGGACGTCGGGATGGCGAAGGATCACGACTTTGGTTTTGTCGTAGTCGGACAGGCCCAAGCGTTCATCGGGAGTGCCCTGCGGAACGATAACGACCTGTGCTCCGCGCGCGGCGGCCTGGGCGCAGAACTTTACTCCGTTACCGCTGGAAAGCAGCAGCGCGCAGAACACGAAGCCGAAGCGAACTTCGCGGGAATCGTCGGTTACGCCGAAAACGGTGAGGTCGGCGTGAGCGCTGGGAATCAGCGCAGCGGGTAAAAGCTCGTGCAATCGCATGGCAGGCACCTCGCGCCTTCGACGGCTGCTCGTCACCAGAGGGAACCAGATCGCAGAGTCGAATTAAAAAGCCGTGTTTCGCGCAGAAAAGTTCTCGCTTCCAGCGAAAAACCGAGCGTCAGAAGCGAATGGGATGATTGGAAAAGGACCTAAGGGTTAAAGGCGCGGGTCAACAACAGCGTCGCGAGGCACGGGTGCGCAGGAGTGAAGCGTGGACAACAGCGTGAAACAGATGAAGCATACTGTAATTAAACACGGCGGAGGTTTGGCAGAGCAATTCCGAAATTATGATCGGTCGCATTCAAATCACAAATGGATGGAGTGCCGCAGCGGAGCGGTACACAGGGTTGATTCGGGGCGATGGAGCCGGCCGAATGCAGGAGCTTTCATTCCGCAGCGTTCGCGGATTCAGGCTCGGGCGGGTGGGGCGGAATTGGTTTGCCTTTGTGGAGGCGGGTCCAGTTGTCCAGGGTGGTGAAGGTGCGGGTTAACATGCGGTCAATGTAGAGGGCGCCGCGGAGATGATCGATTTCGTGCTGCAGGATACGGGCGTACCAGCCGCTGGCTTGGACGAATTGGGGTGCGGCGCGCGCGTCCAGATATTGGACGCGGACCGTGCGGGCACGGGGCACGACGGCGGAAAAACCGGGGAGGCTGAGGCAGCCTTCGTAGAAATTTTTCTTTTCCTCGCTGGAGTAGGCCACCACGGGATTGATGAGGACGTGAAATGGGACAGGGCGGCGCTCGCGTTCGCTGAGGTCTTCGGCGGAGAGGGATTTCAGCAAATCTTCGCGGTCTTCGATCACGGCGAGCTGGAGCGGCAGGCCGATTTGGGGCGCGGCTAGGCCCACGCCGGGAGCATCACGCATGGCGTCCCGCATTTCGTCGATGAGGCGCTGGATTTCTTCGCTCAGGATTTCTGCGGGCGTGAGTAGGCGGGCCTGTTCGCGGAGCACCGGTTCGCCCGTCTGCACGATTTTTAGACCCATTCAGAATCCCCAAGGTGATACGACGTCACAAACTCGGCCCTCGCTGCAGAGAAGGCTGCGCAAGATTTTTTGCAGATTCTATCTCACCCACTTGAGCTCCCAAGCGTCTTATGGGTGATGCGCCGCGCGAGGCAATTCTACAACAACTCGAGGATTGCATTGCGAGGCGGCACGTGGCGGAGCGAACGATTCCTGGAGCTGGTGGCGCGCGATTTTCGAGCGGGGCCGGCGGAGCGGTTGCAGCATGTTACAGAGACATGAATGACGCGCGTGAATCTCGCTTGACAAAGGAATCGTTAAGGACATAGAACTAGCTTTTTGGGTAATTGGTAATGTTCGGGAATGCGGAGGAACGCGAATGCAGACGTCCCGCAGAGATTTCTTCAAAGTGGCCGCAGTCGGCGGGGTTGCCGCCACCATCTTCGGATTTGACCTGAAGCCTGCTTACGCCCAGCTGAAAGAATTGAAAATCGCACGTGCGGCGGAGACGCGCTCGACGTGTCCTTACTGCGCGGTCGGTTGCGGCGTGCTGATTTACACGATCGGAGATAAGGCGAAGAACGTGACGCCGCAGGTGATTCACGTGGAAGGCGATCCGGATCATCCGACGAATCGCGGGACGCTGTGCCCGAAGGGATCTTCGCTCGAGCAGGACATGCTGAATCCGCGGCGGCTAACCAAGCCGCAAGTGCGGAGGCCGGGCGCGACCGAGTGGGAGGACATTTCCTGGGACAAGGCTTTGGATGAGATTGCGCGATGGACGAAGAAAACGCGCGACGCGACGTTTGTGGAGAAGGACGCGAAGGGCTTGACGGCGAATCGCTGCGAAGGGATTTCTTTTATCGGCGGGTGCACCGACACCAACGAATTTAATTATCTGGTAGTGAAAGCAATGAGGAGCCTGGGCTTGGTGTATTTAGAAAACCAAGCCCGTGTTTGACACGGCCCCACGGTCTCAAGTTTGGGACCAACGTTTGGACGCGGGGCGATGACGAACGGCTGGATCGACATCAAGAACACCGACATGATGTTGATCATGGGC
>DATNLN010000155.1:0-12244 GCA_035602855.1 Candidatus Acidiferrales bacterium | reverse complement strand
GGAGTTAAAAAAACGCCGCGTTGAGACCTGGATTCGGCGTTACGCGCAGCAAGCACGAGTCGTTTAAATTGACGTAGAGGAGTTCCACATGAAGAAGATTCTGACTCAGTACGCAGTGTGCGCGCTTGCGGTCGCTCTGATGGTGCCGTTGGCGCAGGCGCAGCCGGCAGGATTGCAGGCTGCCTTCGCAAAAGATGCCGGAACGCTTTCCGACAAATTCACCGGACTCGCGCGCGTTATGTCGGGCAAGGACGACTGGAAGCCCGGTCAGGGCGTTCGCTCCGTCAGCGACGTGTTCAACCTGATCGTTAGGGAGAACGGCATGCTCGCCGGCGTGCTCTCGGGCACACCGAATACGGGGGCAAAGACCGCGCCCATCACCGATCCGGAGATGTTGCAGGAAGCTCTGAAGGATTCCTACGTCAATCTGCAAAAAGCGATTACGGGACTTTCCGACAACGACCTGCAGGCGCCGGTGAAACTGTTCGGAAGAGACATGACCAAGCAGGATGCGCTGTTTCTGATTCTCGAAGATCAACACGAGCATCTGGGGCAGTCGATCGCCTACGCGCGGACCAACGGCGTGGTTCCGCCCTGGTCTAAGTAGAAGCGCCGCCTGGTGATCTGGCCGCTCCCGATGCACCAGCGGAGTCTGAAGACCAGACTTGAGTCGCCGGAATTCAAAGCGGTGCGAGATGAGATGAAAACCTTGATCAGTCACGCTGATTTGGGAATTTGGGAGCAGAACTGACCGGCCACGGAACCAGATTTTTTTGTGGTGGGCCCGGCGTCTCAGCTCGCTCCTTAGGTTCAGTTGAGGGTGAAGTCGGAGTGATGGATTCAACAGGGGTGGCGGGCTGGCATGGCGGGAAGCCAGATTTCGACATCTTCGATCGTACGACGAGGAGTGCAAATGAGCTTGTGGAAGAATGTCCAATTCTCGCTTAGGTCGATGCGGAAGTCGCCACGAATCGCTTTGACGGTGTTGGCAACCCTCACTCTCGGAATCGGTGCTAACACAGCGATCTTCAGCGTTGTTAACGCCACTCTCCTTAAACCGTTGCCCTTTCACAATCCAGGAGAACTGGTTGAGCTAAATGCGGACTTGCGAGGGCTTGGAGCGCATAACGTCGGCTTCTCTGTTCCCGAGCTCGATGATCTTCGCGATCGAGCCGGTATTTTCACTGCGGTCTCCGTAGTTTGGCCGACCACTGTGAATCTTACCGGCGGAGATCGCCCGGATCGTCTTGATGTCTTGGCCGTAAGTCCGAACTACTTCAGCATTCTGGGAGCGCAGCCAGAGTTAGGCCGGTTGTTTGATGCGAGAGACACCGCCGATGGATTTGCAGAGGCCGTGGTGATCAGTGACAGCCTATGGCACAAGGAGTTTGGAGGTGATCCGTCCGCGGTCGGACGCAGTGTGAGGCTCGACAACGACCTCTATACCATCGTTGGCGTTCTTCCTCCGCAGTTTCACCATCCTTCGATCCCGGGCCTGCACCCGGTCGATATGTGGCTCACCGCGGGCTATCGTGCGGAGCCCTTCCCGGCGCCGCGGCGCAGCCTGCGCTTTCTCCCCGGAATCATCGCAAGACTGAAACCAGGAATCACTCTGCAGCAAGCGCAGGCGCAGTTGGAAGTCCTCAGCGATTCCCTGCGCCGCGACTATGGCAGCGACTATCCGACAACCGCCGGCTGGGCTCTCTCGATCGCGCCGTTGAGGGAAGTGGTCGCGGGCAGCGCGAGAACTCTGCTGACATCTCCTCTGCTCGCAGTTGGGTTGATTCTCCTGATCGCATGTGTCAATGTTGCAAATCTTCTCCTGGTCAATGGCACTGCACGGCAGCGTGAGATGGCTCTTCGGCTTGCTCTTGGCGCGACACGAGGGCGAATCATCCGGCAAATGCTTACTGAATCCGCATTATTAAGCCTGGTATCGGCCGTCGGCGGCGCAGCCGCCGCTGCAATCGGCGTCCGCGCGCTGGTCTCATTCTTGCCGTCTCAACTTCCCCGCCTTAATCCGATTGGCGTGGATGCCAGTGTGTTGGCATTTTCCTTGATCGTCGCTTTAGTCGCTACGATGCTTTTCGGGCTGATACCGGCGCTGCAGGCTTCGAGGACACAACCTGGGACGGCGGAATTGCGCGAGCGAGGCGGTTCCGCGTCCCGGCGCGCAACGACGTTGGGCAAAACGCTCGTCGGGGCTGAAGTTGCCCTGTCCTTAATGCTGTTGGTTGCTGCGGGCCTGTTGTTGCGGACTTTCTGGAATCTTCTGCGGGTCAATCCCGGCTTTAATTCGCACCATCTTCTTGCAGGAAGTTTCCGGCTTCCTGTCCCGAACGATCCAAAGGCAGATGAATACGTCGATATCGATCAACGTACGCACTTGGTTCGCGAATCAATTCGCCGCCTGCATGGCATAGCCGGGGTCGAGAATGCTGCCATGTCGAGCGTTGTCCCACTCAATGGCCCAGTGATTCCGGGCGGATTTCGCGTCGAAGGCGTGCCCGACAAGGGAGACGCTCCCACTGCAGTGGAAGTATCTGTAACTCCAGAGTTCTTTTCGACCATGGGTACGCCACTGCTGCGCGGACGCATGTTTCAGGAAAGCGATGACTCGATGTCCCAACCAGTCGCGCTGGTCGATGAAGCTGCGGCGCGCCTTCTTTGGGGTGGCGTCGATCCGGTTGGGCGCAGAGTCCGCTCTTCCCGAGACATTATTTTAAGCCGTTTGAAGCCCGTGCCTGCGCCCTGGATCACGGTTGTGGGCGTTGTTGGCAACGCGAAGCTCTCCAGCCTCGATGAAATTGAGGTGCCTCACATCTACGAGAGCATGTACCAGCGTTCAAAAAGGGACTTTGGTGTACTTGTTCGAGCCATAGGAGACAAGGCGGCGTTGACGCGTAATGTGCGGCGTGAAATACAAACGGTCGACCCCGATCTGCCCGTCTCTGACATGACAGCGATGACGGATTTGATCAGCAACGGAGTGGGCGATCGCCGTTTTGCGGCGTGGCTGCTTGGAGCCTTCGCGCTGGTAGCGTTGCTCCTCACTTGTGTGGGTGTCTACGGGATTGCCTCCTATTCCGTGGTGCGGCGTGAAAAGGAGATCGGCATACGCTCGGCTCTCGGAGCCAGCCGCCAGCAGTTGGTCATTATGATCCTACGCGATGGAATGGTTCCCGTTTTGGTGGGAATGGCATGTGGTTGCATCGCAGCGGTATTCTCTGGGCGCATGCTCGCGGCCTTATTGTTCGGCGTCAACTCTGAAGACGGACTGGTCCTTGCCTGTGCGGGAATCACGCTCGTCGTAATCGGAATGCTTGCGAACTACATTCCGGCGCGCGGCGCGGGACGCATCGACCCAATTACTGCGTTGCGCAACGAATGAATGATTCGTTTTAGATCGTTGCGGCAAGGCAAGTGGCCGCCACGGCGATCTAAAGGAGATTGGCTTCGATCACGCTTTCCTGCTCGGCATTTCGCAGGTCTATCTCGACATCTACCAGCGCCCCACGTGCTGCCATCCCAATGTAACGAAGCGTTTGAAACGGAAGGTACAAAGTCTTTGGCAGCCAACCGCCCAGACGTTTGTGCTGGACACCGCTGCCACGTTTGAATCGCGTTTTTGCCCTGTGAACGGATCCGTGGCAACAGTACTTGACGGTCAACTCGTTACTGGATCAGTTTGAATTGAAAGGGACAGGTCAACAGTTTCCGGGTCGCCCGTAATCCCTCCAGAATTCGCGGCACGCGCGGAGTGACGGCAAAGCCAGCACCGAACCCACGCCCTGGAATCTCTTTCACGGCTTGTATCGCTTTTTATCCGTGCTTCCGTTGCCGGGGGACGCGGCAGTCGCCTACGGCGAGATTCGCGCCGTGTTGGAGGCCCATGGCGAGATGATCCGTGGTAACGATCTCTGGATCGCTGCTCAAATCCCTGAGGGTAATTCTCGTAACCACCAACAAGCGCATCCCCGGCCTCAAGCTCCAGAATTGGGTCATCCGTGATCCTTGGGTATGGCGGAGCAGTTACCGTCGTGAAGTGGGCTGCCTCCCGGAGATGAGTGCGCCGCTGTTGGGATTCGTTGCCAGAAGCAAAAACAAACTCTGAGGAAGGAGTTGGTAGGGGCGGTGGGGATCGAACCCACGACCTTCGGCTTAAAAGGCCGCTGCTCTACCACTGAGCTACGCCCCTACATGCGTTTGATCATCTTACACGGAAACAAATTCGCGGGCCTAGGAGGAATTGAGGTGCGCGGGCAGACTCCGAGCGGCTCCGCGAGTGCAACCGACGTGCGGACACCGAGCTAGCTGTTTAGTTTAGTCCGAATAAGGGGCTTCGCGTGGCGCGGGCAGGGCGATGGCGCGTTTTCGTTTCCAGACGTAATCTTTACGCAGCTTGGCTTGATGCCTCGTTATTTGCGGTTCCAGTTCGGCGAACGCGGCTTTTACGCTGCCCAGCACGTCCGCTCCCACGCCGGTCGAGTGCAGCGTGCCGGTGGGCAGATTCAGATTCAGCGAAAAATTAAATTCGGTCTTGCGCGGCGTCTTTTCTAGCGATCCGTGCAGCAAAACCAGATCGGGAGAATAGCGCTTCAGAATGCGGTTCAGTTTTGCGGCGTGTCGCGCGACTTCATGTTCAATGATGGCGTGATATTCGGTTTCCACGTGACTGTAGGTTATTTTCATCGGGGCACCCTGGTGTTTCGCTGCATGCGGATGGAAAAAATCTTGGCATCGAGGCGAATCCAGCATAGCGCCACGCAACGTGCGTTGCAACTGGACTCCTTCCAAAAACGCGGCAGGGACGTGTGCCATTGCGGCGTTCCGCAACGGAACGTTGAGTAGCGTGGCGCCCCGGCCCCTGCATTTGACAGTCTTCGCGGCACCGTCATACGCTCGAAGACTCGATCATGCGGAGAATAAGAGCGGGCATGGCTGCAAAAACGAAAATCGCGGAGCCGAAGCCTGCGCCCATTCGGGTGGGGCCAGCGGGCTGGTCCTATCCGGACTGGAAAGGCATCCTGTATCCCACGCGGCGCGCGAAGGGATTTCACGAAGCGACGTACCTGGCGGAATTTTTCGATGTGATTGAAATCAATACTTCGTTCTATCACCCATTGAAACCGGATTTCGCCGCACAGTGGATCGAGCACGTCGCCGCGAATCCGCGTTTTCTCTTTACCGCGAAACTTTGGCAGAAATTCACGCATCAAGACGACGCGACGGCCGAGGACGTGAGAATTGCGCGCGCAGGATTCGAAATCTTGAGTGTCGCAAATCGCTTGGGCGCGGTACTGCTGCAATTTCCTTTCTCATTTCACAACACGGCGGAAAATCTGGTGCGGCTGAATCACATTCTCGATGACTTCGGCATGTACCCGCTGGTGGTGGAAGTGCGCCACGCATCCTGGGCGAAAAAAGAGTTCTACGAACTGCTGCACCAGCGTGGCGTGGGATTCTGCAATATTGATCAGCCGGTGATCGGCCGCTCGATCCGCCCCAGCGAGCGCGTGACCTCTCCGATCGGCTACGTGCGCCTGCACGGACGGCGCTACGACACATGGTTCAGCGACGACCCGGCCTCACCGCCCTGGGAGCGCTACAACTATCTTTATTCAGAGGAAGAACTCGAGCCCTGGGCCAAACGCATCGAGCGTGTGGCCGAAAATGCTCGCACGACCTTCGTTGTCACCAATAATCATTTCGAAGCGAAAGGGATTGTAAACGCGCTGCAGTTGATTCATTTGCTGAGCGGAAACAAAGTGAAAATTCCGGAGACACTTCGCACGCATTATCCGCAGCTGGAAGCGATCGCAAACGAGCCCGCTGCCGAGCCGACGCTGTTCCCCATGCCGCCGAAATAGACGCAGCGGCCGACGCAACAAGAAAATGACGAGACTCATCCAGATGCTCAATGCGATGTGCAAAACCGCGTGGTTGGAGACCATTACTTCTTGAAGAGATCTTCGAATGCCTTGCGCGCGTCGTTCGGACGTCCGGGGTTGGTGGGCGCCGGAGTAGCGGTGGCGTAGCTCACCGGTGAAGTGTCTTTCTCTACGGTCATGCGAAATTCAAAGAACGTACAATCGTTCTTGGCGTCTTTTTTGGCGATGCGCTCGGGAATGGGCTGCGTACATTCAAACTGCCTGCTGGTATCGAAGTGCACGCATTGTTTGCAGCAATGCAATTCGGTGTGGCAACGAGGGCATTCAGCATTGGGATCAAATCCAGGCGCCAGCACCGCACCGCAACTGGAGCAACGCGCCCTCATCACCGTACCGACCATGCGCGGCGTGCGCGGGCCCATGGAATCTTGCTTGGGGCGCGGCTCGCCGCTGGGGCGTTCGCTTCTTTCTCTTTTCTTTTCCTGTGAATCGCGGTCGCTGTAGCCCCTCTGCTTATACTTCCGGTCCATCGGACCTCCTAAGGGGTTAATTCATGATACTCCGAATGTTTTTGCCCATGACGATTTCACAATCGGGTGTGGAAAGGTCATCGAATCCCGAGCGGAAAAACCTGGCGGCCGCGCTGATTCGATCGAACGGTCCAAACGCTTCCACCGAATAAATCGGCGGCAGAAAATCCGCCAGCAACTGCCACTGGCGCCTTCATCGCGCGTGCGAAAAATCTGGCCGCTGGAAGTTCCGCAATAAACTCCCGACGCATCGGCCGAATCCACCGACATCGCTTCACGCAGCACCAGCGGCTGCGCGTTGCGGTCCGGCAAACCCTTTGCGGCGCGCTGCCAGGAACGGCCGGCATCGCGCGGACGAAAGACCGTCAGCTTGCCATCCGGGACGACGTGAAATTCCGAACTGGTGATGGGCACCACCCAAACGTTTGCGGCATCTTTCGGGTGCGTCCCCACGCAAAAACCATATCGAAAAGCGAGGCCCTCGGAGTTACCCGTCCGCCGCTCCGCGGAAGAATCGCTGCGATACACGCCGCTGTGGTTTTGCTGATAGAGGCGCTTGCCGTCCGCCGCGGGGAGCAGCTTATGCACACACTGGCCGAGATCGGGATGCTTATCAGGTAGAAAATCAGCGCGAGTACCGCGATTCCGCGGCTGCCAAGAGCGGCCGCCATCCTCTGTATAGAACACCCCTGCGGCGGAAATTGCAACATGCATTTTCATTTTGTCGTGCGGGTCTGGAACGATGCAGTACAGGATCAGCCCGCCCTTTCCGGGACTCCAGCGGCCGCGCGATTCGTGGCGATTGAGCGGCTCGACTTCCGTCCACGCTAGGCCGCGGTCGTCGCTGCGAAAGAGGCCCGTGGAATCAACACCGGCGAAGGGCGTGTCCCAATTGGCGTGTGCTGGATGAATGTGCCGGACACTTACGGATAGCCCGGAATCTTTGGCGTAACGCGAGCCGTCTTCGGTGCGCTTCCACGTGCGTCCGCCATCGCGGCTGCGCGGAATGTCCGAACCCCGCCATTCGGAGTAAGTCGCGGCGTACCGCGATTCGCAGTCGCGGGGATCGAAAGTGAAATGATGGACCATCAGTCCCGTGAATCGCGGGTCGCTGACGGACCAGTTCTTGCGGCGCGCGTCGCTTCTGAAAATAAATCCGCCCTTCGCGGCACCTACCAACAGGACTTCGCCCTTGCGCAGTTTGGTCATGAGCGCGCTTGACCATTTCGGCTGGCCCAGAATTTGCAGAGTCCCTCGGAAGGCAAATCCGGCTGAAGAAATGTGCGCGGTTCGCCACGGTCTGCCAGCACTGCCTCTGCCGCAAGATATCCGCTGCGCACCGCGCCTTCCATGGTGGCGGGCCAGCCCGTGCGCGTCCAATCGCCGCAGAGATACAGATTCGCGAGAGGAATTCGCTGCGGCGGGCGCCAATGATCCGAACCTGGTCCCGGCGAGAATGTCGCGTTCACTTCTTTGATCACGGTGGCCTTACGCAATTGCGCTTCGCGCGTCAGCGGCAGCACGGCGGCGAGTTCGCGGCGGCACAACTCGATGATTTCCTGGCGCGAACGCGGAATCAGATCGTAGGAGGCGCTGATTACCAGCTGCAGGTATTGCCCGCTACCCTCAACCGTGGCGGCCTGCTCATCGCTTGGACGCGCCGCGCCGCGATTCGTTTCGTCTGACTTGTACAAAAGCGTCTTGTTGAAGACCCACTGCGTGGTGTGGTCCAGTAACGTCAGGAACGGCTCGCGCATCACTTGACGGTCGAACCACAGGTGCACGCCGGTGATCGGTGAGGTTTTCAGATGCCGCAGACCCTCAAGCGGCGTATTCACATCGGTACATTCCGGCGGCAGCAGGTCCAGCAGCGCGTCATGCGGCACTGCGGAGACGCAGGCATCGGCGAAAACTTCCTGGCCATCATCGAGCACCGCGCCGGCAAAACAATTTCCCTTCACGCGGATTTCGCGGATTCCGCAGCGCAAGCGAACTTCCCCGCCCTGCTGCACAATCGCTTCGCGGCAACCTTGGTAAAGATCAGCGAGCGGCACGGTAGGAATTCCCACGCGGTAGCCCGTGCTATTTCCCAGGAACGCTTTCCAGAACACTTCGATGCCGTAGCGCGCGTCGGTGCGCGCCAGTTCTTCGTCGAGCGCACTGACCAGCACCACGCGCCAAAATCTTTCGATGGCGTCGGCAGTCTGGTTCATGCGATGCAGCCAATCCAGCATCGAGATCCCCTCGATACGCGGCGGGCTGCCGCTGGAACATGCAATGGCCAACATGGCGTTTGCGATCGAGCGCTTGTCGTCGAGCGTCAGCGCGCGAAACAGCAGGAACGACGGCGCCATGTGCAGCGGCGGAGGCAATGGCGCGGCTTCGATAATGGAGCGCTGGCCGTTGGCGTCGGCAAAATACAGGCGATCGTAAAAACGGATTTTTTCGCTCGCGCCAACGCGCGAATAGAAATCTGCCAAATTCGTGCAGCAGCCCAGCGTGACGTGCTGGCAATTGTCCACCTCGCTGCCGTCGGGCAGCGTGTAAGAAGTGGCGCGCCCGCCCAGATGCGGACGTTTTTCCAGCAGCCGGACTTGCAGGCCCGCTTCAGCCAGCGCGACGGCGGACGACAGGCCCGCCAGTCCGCCGCCGATTACTAGAACGCTTTGCGAGGACATCACCCTTCCACCAGCCAGCCCGTCGCGCCGCGAGGCCCGCCGTCAGCAGATATTGGATTTTTTCCGCACTGGAGAGCGAAATGCGCGCGGGAAATACGTCGAATTCGCGCTCTTCAATACGCGCGAGCAAACTGCTGTAGGTGCGAACGAGCGCCCAAAGAGTAGCGCGGCTGTCCGCATTGACGCGGGAGACGAGAGGCGCGCCTTCGCGGTACATCTGCCAGGCGCGCTCCGCTTCAAATTCGAGCAGCTCTTGTAGCTGGGGCGTGACGGGGCCGTGCAATTCTTCCGCGCGGATTCCGAAGCGAGCGAGATCCTCCTGCGGCAGATAAATTCGCCCCATTTTATAGTCGCCGCCGACATCGCGAATGATGTTTGTCAGCTGGAAGGCCAGCCCCAGACGTTCGGCCAAATCGGGCGCTTTCGGATCGCTGAATCCGAAAACGTGCAGGCACGTCAGGCCGACGGTACCTGCCACGCGATAGCAATATTCGCTGAGGCGATCAAACGTCGCGTACGTCGACACCGTTAGATCCATTTCCGCGCCGAGAATCAGGTCGTGAAAATATCGCGTGGGAATCTGGAAGCGCTCGATGGTGTCGGCGAGCGCCGGAAGCACAGTATGGCCATTCGTCTGTCCGCCAATCGCCTGGTCCAGCAGGCCGCGCCAGCGTGCCAGAGCCTGGCGCTTCGATTCCAAGTCGCCCGGCTCGTCCGAAACATCATCAATTAGACGCATGAAAGCGTACAGGGCGCACAGCGCGTTGCGTTTTTCCTTGCGCAGCCCGAAAAAGGCCAGATAGAAGCTGCTATGCGCCGCGCGCGCGATGCGATTGCATCCCGCGTAGGATCCGCGGACCGCATCGGAATACGCAGGGAGCTTGATAACCGTGTGATCGCGCGGCGCCGCGTCGTGCGGACCTTCATTCGATCGCGACGCCGCTTCCGGGACATCGTTTGCGGCACCGGTTGCGGCTGCGATCGCCTGCGACTTTCCGCCGCGGGAAAATGTGCGGAGCGCCAATGTCTTGCCCAAAAGCTTCGCCTGCGTCCATTTGCTGAGTGCGGGCCGATGCCGCAGCGTGTTATATCCCGACGCTTCAATCGCATCCAGAATCGCGAGTCCCCCGCGGCTGAACATTTCCAGATCCACGCGCAGAAACGGCTGCACGGTGTTCGCGAGCGGCCGGCCGGCGCGGAACAGGTTGCGCGTGCGCGCGATCAGCGACTTCATCAAGTCAGCATAACGAGCATCGAACCGCTTGTTGACGATGTCTTCCGCGCTTAAGCCATGTGCCTCGAGCGCTTCCAGCGGAATATAAACGCGGCCCTTCTCCAAATCACGCGAGACATCCTGCCAGAAATTCGCCAGTTGCAGCGCGGTGCACGTGAAATCGGAAAGTTTCTGCCGCGCCTGGTCGCGATAGCCGCACAGATAAAGGACTAGCCTGCCGACTGGATTCGCCGAATAGACGCAGTAGTCGAGCACGTCGTCCCAAGTGGCGTAACGATGTACGGTCTGGTCCTGCCGGAACGCGCGCAGCAAATCGCAGAACGGTCGCAGCGGAATATCTTTTGTGCGAATTGTTTCCCGCAGCGCGATCAGGACCGGATGCGCCGGCACCGCCCCATCCTGGTAGATCAGCTGCAGCTCGCCTTCCCATGCATCGAGCAGCTGCAGCGCCCGCGCGGGATCAGCTACTTCATCGCCCAAATCATCCGACCAGCGGCAATACGCATAAACATTATAGAAATGTTGATGCAGATCGCGGGGCAAGAGCCACGACACAACGTTGAAATTTTCGTAGTGGTGCGTCGCCAGCCAGCGCGTGTAGCGCTCGGCTTCCGCTGGAGCGCAATTGGCCTGCGGCAAATTGCGCGCGATTTCAAGTTCCGGTGTGGGCAGCATGGTGCCCTGACTTGCGAAAACGTCAGGGAATTACAGCAGTCTTCAATTCGCCGTTTCTGTTCTTCATGTCCTGAAAAACTTTCGGCAATCCTTCCAGGGTCACTTCGCCGGTGATGAAGTCGCTGGAGCGAATTTCGCCGCGCGCAATCGTGTCCATGGCTTCGCGCATGAACTGCGGCGTGTGATGGAAGGTGGACTTGATGGTGATCTCGGAATAGTGCAGCGCCGCGGGATCAATTCTTACTTCGGTGCCAGTGGGGCAGCCGCCAAATAAATTCACGGTTCCGCCCTTGCGCACCATCTGCAGCGCCCATTCCCAGGTAATCGCGCGGCCCACGGCTTCAATCACGGAATCGGCGCCGCGTCCGCCTTCGGTCAATTGCCGCACGAGTTCCACTGGGTTTTCGATTTTGTCCACATCAAAGGCGGCTGTCGCCCCTAAGCGCTCGGCAGCTTTCATCTGGCTACGACGCTTGCCAATGGCGATCACGCGCACTTTGCGCTGCGAAAGAATGCGAATAAATTTCAATCCGATGGGTCCGCAGCCGATCACCACCACGGTATCGCCCGGATGCACGCCCGTCTCGCGAATTCCGCGCAGGACGCAAGCAAGCGGCTCGGCCATCGCAGCATCTTTGAACGAAATGCCATCGGGAATCTCGATCATGTTCTGGCGCACGATGCGCCCTGGGATGCGGATGTACTCCGCATACGCGCCATTGTTGAAGAGCAAATCCTCGCAAAGATTCGGCTGGCCCTTGCGACAGAAGAAACAGGTGTCGCACGGAGCGGAATTTGCCGGCAGCACGCGCATTCCTGGCTGTACACCGCTATTCACGTTCTTCCCGGTTTCTTCGATCACGCCGGCAAGCTCGTGGCCGAATAGCGACGGCGGCTGAATCATGCGCGCGTGATATCCGCGTTTCCAGACTTTCAGATCGGTACCGCAGGTCAGCGCCACGGCGACGCGGACCAGTACCTCGTCGTCACCGATCTTGGGGATATCTACCGTCTCGATCTTCAGATTTTCTGCGCCGTACAAAACTGCGGCGTTCATATGCCCACTGCCCTGCCTATAAGCGCTCATTCGTGCCTTATGACTACCTTCAAAGTATTATCCTTCGGATGTGCCGCCAATTCCAGTGCCTCGGATATTTGCTCCAGGGGGAAGCGATGGGAAATTAATTCGCGCACCGGCAGGCGCCGCTCGAAAACCAGCGCCGCCGATTCCGCTTG
>DATNLN010000150.1:0-14602 GCA_035602855.1 Candidatus Acidiferrales bacterium | reverse complement strand
CGACGAGCTCAAGTGGCGCCCTGCCCGGCGACGGCACTTTGTGGAAGGGACCCAAGCAGGAGGTATTGGACGGGTTGGATAGATGCCCCGGCTCCTTTTTTTGTGGAACCGTCGTCCCCGCATTCGCAGCTTCCAACCCGCGCATCCATTTTCGCCATATCGTCACGCAGAACCAATGGCGCGGGCGGTTCAAAAATTTCAGTACGCGGGTTTTGGTACTAGGTAAATCACGGCCGCTGGCGTATAGCTAACTAGCCGTAAAAGAATCACTTAGAAGCAAGCCAACGGTCCCAGGACGCAGCGGGAGTAGCAAACCGCCGCAAGCTCACCCCCTATCGATCACCGTGCGCCGGCGCGGAGCCGCCCCTAACCGGTATTATGCAGACCCGCCGCAATGCCGTTGATCGTCGCTCCCAACGCATAATTCAGCTCGTCGCTCGGCGTCTCGGCCCGCTTCCGGCGCAGCAGTTCCACTTGAATCAAACTCATCGGGTCTACGTAGGGATTGCGCAGCCGGATGGATTGCGAGAGGACCGAATTTCCTTCCAGCAGTCCCGTTTGGCCGGTAACCGCCAGCAGCATCCGCCGCGTGCGCTCAAACTCCTCCGCCAATATGCCAAAAACTCCGTCTCGCAGGCCGGCATCCTGCACCAGCGCGCTGGCGTAGAGGCGCGCAATATTAAGGTCTGCCTTGGCCATGGCGATTTCCACGTTGCGCACAAGGTCGGAGAACAGCGTGAAGTGGCGCATCATTTCTTTCAGGCGTTTTTCTTGCTCCGGTCCTTTGGCTGCGAATCGTTGCAAGGCGTAGCCCACTCCGAACCACGCCGGCACCGCGTGGCGGCTCTGCATCCAGCCGAAAACCCAGGGAATTGCGCGCAAGTCTTCCAGGCGCCGGCTTTGGGTGCGGCGCGCGGGACGCGAACCCATGCGCGCGTGCTCCAGCTCGTTGACCGGTGTGGCTTGCTCGAAATATTCCAGCACGCTTGCATTTTCCGCGATCTGCCGCCGGTAGTAAGCGTAGGCATCGTGTGAAATTTCCTCCATCGCGTCGTCCCACTGGCGATCGGCGCCCGCCGCGGGGCCGTCGGGCCGCGTCAGCGCTTCCAGCGATGCCGCAATCATCAATTCCAGATTCCATTCGGCGAGCACCGGATCGGAATATTTCCAGTTCAGCACTTCGCCCTGTTCCGTGATGCGCATCTCGCCGGAAAAATCTCCTACCGGCTGCGCCAGAATGGCGCGATGCGTGGGCCCGCCGCCGCGCCCTACCGTGCCGCCACGGCCGTGGAAGAGCCGCAGCCTTACGCCGCATTCCCGCGCGACGGCGTGCAGTGCGCGATGAGCTTTGTGCAATTCCCATGTGCTGGTCAGCATCCCGCCGTCTTTGTTCGAATCGGAATAGCCCAGCATCACTTCCTGGCGGCGCCCCCAGGAATCGAGCAGCGCTTGATACTCGGGAGCCGTCCACAGGCGCCGCATCGTTTCCGCCGCGGCACCGAGCGACACGATGGATTCGAACAGCGGAACAGGCAGAAGTCCGGGATCGCTGCTGGCTCCTGCAACCCTCACGCCGCTGATTTCCGCCAGACGCAACAAAGCGAAAACGTCGCGCTCGGATTCTGTTCCGCTGATGACGTAAGCGCGAATCGCTTCCGGCGCGTATTGCGTTTTCAATTGCGCGACGGTGCGCAGCGTTTCCAGCAGCTCCCTGGTTTCCGCAGAAATTCCCTGCAGCAGATTTTTTTGCGCGCCGGCCAGACTGGCGGCGTCTGAAATTCCCGCTACCTCCAGCTCAGCCAGGGCCCTGGCATGTACTTGCGCGTGCTGGCGAATGTCGAGCGTATGCAGATGAAAACCAAAAGTGCGCAGTTTGCGCAGCAACGGGTCAATCAGCAGCTCCGCCAGCCGCAGGCCGCGGTTTTCGATCAGGCTCGCACGCAACAGCAAAAGATCCCGCTCCAGTTCCTGCGCAGCGGCGTAAGCATTGGCATCGCCTGGCGCCTCGCGCGTCATGCGCATGCGAATCCGCACAAAATCCAGAAAGTGCCGGATCAGCTCGGGCTGCGAAATCCATTTTCCGCGCGCAGGTTCGGCGCCCATCTTCGTTTCATACGCTGCGAGCGCGGACCGCAGTTGCGCCGAACAGCCCGTCTGACGCAGCGAGGAGCTGAGTTCGTCAATCAGCCGCTGGATCTCCAGACTGTAATGTTCCAATATCACATTTCGCGCGAGTGCCAGCGCGTCCGCCGTGCAGTCCGGCTTGATGAGCGGATTGCCGTCGCGATCTCCGCCGATCCAGGAACCGAAATGCAGCAGCTCGGGAAGCTCATCGTGGTCGAGTGTGCGGCCGTAAACTTCGGCAAAGGATTCCGCAAGCTCGGTATACAACCGCGGCAGCGTTTCGAAAAGCGTCATCGGATAAAAATCCAGCCCCATGCGCACTTCGTCAATCACTCCCGGCTTTTTCATGCGCACTTCATCGGTCTGCCACAGGGAAGTGATTTCCGCGAGAATGAATGATTCTTGTTCAACCGCATCGGCCGCGGTCAACGGCAAGCGATCCAGATGTTCCAGATATTGTGCGATGCGCCGCCTCTTCAGCAGCACGGTGCGCCGCGCTACTTCGGTCGGATGTGCCGTGAAAACCGGAACGATGCGCACCTGGCGCAGCGCAGCCAAGGCCTGGTCAGAGGAAATCCCCGCCGCGCGCATACGCAGCAAGGTTCCGCGAAACGATCCCGCCAGCGCCGGCTGTTCGCTGTGCAGTTTGGCCGCGCGCCGCCGCCGCTTGCGATGATTGGTTTCCGCCAGGTTGGTCAGCTCGAAATAAATCGCAAACGCTTTGCTCACGCGGTAGGCCTCTTCGACCTTGAGCCCGGCGATCCTCTCGCGAGCCTGCGCAATCAGAATATTTGCCGAGGGGGATGGTTCTGTCGTCGCTCCGGCAGGCAATTGCTCGCGCTGCTGAATCAACAGGTGGCGGAGTTGCTCCACCACTTCCAGCAGCGGTTCGCCCGCCTGCTCGACCAGCACTCTTCCCAGAAGCATGCCGAGCGAACGCACGTCCCGCCGCAGGGGAATTTCCTTGGCGTCATCACCTGTGCCCGCGGCCAGTTCTTCCAGCCGGTCGTATTGATCGTCCGGGTTCCACAGCGGCGCATGGTCGGTGTGTGCCATGTCACATCATGAAGGCAGCGCCCCGGAGCCCGCAAGACCCCGCGCCAATATCCGCAGCGTGCGTCTCCCGCCGCAGCTTCCCCTTGACAATCTACAAGAGCTATCCGATATTCCACTTGTAGTCCGTCTAGGGGAGCAGCGGTGAGTCCAGGGGTCGAAATCCTGCAAGGCACGCTCGATCTTCTGATCCTGAAAACTCTCGCGCTCGAACCCATGCACGGCTGGGGCATTGCACAGCGCATCCAGCAAGTCTCGCGCGACATCCTGCAAATCCAGCAAGGCTCGCTCTACCCCGCGCTCTATCGCCTGGAACGCAAGAAATGGATCCGCGCGGAATGGGGCGCCTCTGAAAATAATCGCCGCGCCAAGTTCTACACCCTGACCAAAACCGGCCGCCAGCAACTCGAACGGGAAATGGCGGACTGGAAGCAAATGTCCACCGCTGTCGCACTGATCCTGCAGCGGGTGTAGGAGGCACAAGCGATGACCCGCTGGCAGCGCTGGTTTTCACGCAAGAAAAAGTGGGAGCAGGACATGAACGATGAGCTGCGTTTCCACATCGAACGCCAGACCGCCGCAAACGTTGCCGCCGGCCTGCCGCCCGGCGAAGCTCGCCGCCAAGCGCTGCTGCAATTCGGTGCCCTGGAAGGCCTCAAAGAAAACTGCCGCGAACAACGAGGCGGCTTCTGGCTGGAAACCTTCTGCGCGGATGTGCGTTACGGCCTGCGCATCCTCCGCAACAATCCGGGTTTCACCGCAGTCGCGATTCTCACGCTAGCGCTCGGCATCGGCGCGACCTCCTCCGTATTCAGCGCCGTCGACCGCATCCTGTTCCGCAGCCTCCCGTATCCCCAGGCCGACCAGCTGGTCTCGTTCGGTCTGATGGCTCCTATCGAGCGCAACGAATTCATGCTGGGTTCTAATTACGTTGACTGGCGGCTCGCGCCCGGACCGTTCCAGTCGATGACCTCTATGATTCCAGGCGTCGCCAATTGCGACCTCACGCAGCAGAACCCGGTGCGTCTTGTTTGCGCCCGCGTGGAACAAAATTTCCTTCCGACGTTCGGCGTGCAGCCAATCCTGGGGCGCAATTTTTCAGCGGAGGAAGATCGCCCCAACGCCCAGCGCGTCGCGATGATCTCTTGCGGTTTATGGCGCAGCCGGTTCGGCGGCGATCCCGGCGTGATCGCGAAAACCATTTCGCTCGACGGCAATCGGGTGGCCATCGTCGGCGTTCTCCCCGCCGATTTCGAGATGCCCACGCTGCTCGCGACCGACATTTTGTTGCCCGAAGCTCTGGACGAAGCCGTGCAGCGCCGTTCCGCTCCGGGTGCTGTCCTAAGAACATTCGCGCGCCTGAAACCCGGCATCACGGCGGCGCAGTCGGCTGCCGCATTGCTGCCGCTCTTCGCCCAAGCGCTGCAAGGAGCTCCGGCGGAATTTCGCAGCGAGGTTCACCTCTCGGTTCGCTCGTTGCGCGACCGCCAAATGCAAGACGCTCGCCTTGCTTCCTGGATTCTGTTCGGCGCGGTGCTCGCCGTCCTGCTGATCGCCTGTACGAACGTTGCGAACCTGCTGCTCGCGCGCGCCTCCGTCCGGCAAAGAGAATTGGCCGTGCGCGCCGCATTGGGCGCAACTTCGGCGCGCCTGCTGCGCCAAAAATTGACGGAAAGCTTGCTGCTCGGAATTTTCGGCGGCGCCGCCGGCTGCCTGGTCGCCTACGTTTTCCTGCGCGTGTTCGTGGCCATTGCGCAGCAAGCGATTCCGCACCTCGGCCAGGCCGGCCTCGATGGGCGCGTGATTTTCTTCACGTTCGCGATTTCCTGCCTCTCGGGAATTCTGTTCGGTCTAGCCCCGGCGCTCAACCCGCCGTCGCCTGAAATGCTCTGCGGCAAGGAAGCTCGCTCGACCGCGCGCGGCCTGCTGCGCCAAACGCTGGTGGCCGCGCAAATTGCCATTTCGCTCGCTCTGTTGACCGGCGCAGGCCTGCTCCTGCGCAGCCTCTGGAATCTGCAGAGCGCGCCGCTGGGACTGGAAGCTCAACACGTTCTCACCGAAACAATTTCACTCGGCGTCTATCGCTATCCCGCCGCGCCGCAGCAAATCGCATTCTTCGACGAACTTCTCGCGCGGCTCAAGCGCCTGCCGGGCGCCACCGCCGTCGCCCTGAGCGATACGCTTCCTCCGTCCGGAGCGATGCGTTCGACGATCTATTCGGCGATCGAAGTTACCGGTCGTCCGCGGCCCAGCGAAGGAACTGGCGGAATGGTCGCCTGGCGCGCGGTGACGCCGGAGTATTTCACTGCGCTGGGAATTACGATCTTGCGCGGCCGCGAATTCACCCGCGACGATCAGGCTCAGGGCGAGCACTCGATCATTCTCAGCGATTCGCTCGCGCGCAGACTTTTTCCCGCGGGCGATGCGATTGGGAAAACCATGCGCTTCGCGCTGGTCGGCCCCTGGCGAACGATCGTCGGCGTCGCGGCAAGCGTGAAGAACAACGGGCCAGCAGAACCAGCCGACCCGGAGTTCTATATTCCGTGGAAGAACGAAGACAACCAGAATTTTCGCTCGGCTGGGGTGATTCTGCGCACACCTGTCGATCCCCGCACCATGACGGGTTGGCTGCGCTCGGAAACTGCCGCGCTCGATCCCGCGCTGCCCGTCGCCATTGAAACCATGCCGCAGCGTGTCAGCAAGCTTTCGCAGAGGCCGCGCTTTAGCGCTGCATTGCTCGCCCTGTTTGCCGGCATGGGAATGTTGTTAGCCGCCGGGGGAATTTACGGCGTGGTGGGATTTCTGGTCGCGCAGAGAACTCAGGAAATCGGCCTGCGCATGGCGCTGGGAGCGACACCGCAATCCATACTGAAAATGGTTCTGGGCCGTGTTGCTGGCTCAGTTGCTGCAGGAGCTATCGCTGGATTGATCGCAAGCTGGTTCGCGTCGCGCCTGCTGCAATCACTGCTGTTTCAAGTCTCGGCCCGCGATCCCCGGCCCGTGGCGCTCGCCCTCGCCTTGCTGCTCCTGGTCGCCTTGCTAGCCGCATGGATTCCAGCCAGACGCGCAATGCGTGTGGATCCCATGGTGGCGTTGCGCTACGAGTAAGGCAGCTTCCAGGATTTGGAAATGAACGGCCGCGCCCCGCAGCCAAGCAGCCACAAAGCGGCGGCGGGTCTTACGGATTGCTCGTGACGCTCACCTTCTCCGCGCTGTCGGGCGGCATGCGCAGCGTCACGTCGGTGGTTTTCTTCGGACGAATCACAATGTGCTTGCTCCAATCGGAAAATTGGCCCTTCGAATACGCCCGCAGATCGTATTGCCCCGCGTCAAAGCGCGCGAATTCATAATGCCCGCTCGAATCGGTGTGCGTCGCGTGCGGTTTCAGTCCGTCGGAAGTCTGAATCGTCACGCTGGCTTCGGCGACCGGCCTGCCGTGCGGGTCCAGGACCGTTCCTTGCACCGTTCCCAAGCCCCTTGCGAACTGCGCCCGCGCCGTTGCTGCGCCAAATGTCAGCGACACCAGCAAAGCCAGCGACGCGAGCGCGGCCAGTACCAGGACACTTCGTTTCATAGTGCACCCCAGGATCGTTCTAGTGCAATTTTACGCGGGCCATGCGCGCGCCTTCGCAGCGATACGGCGCAATGTTCTCGATTAGGAACTCCTGTTCGTGGGGACAGGCGAAAGCAGCGGCGCAGGCCGTTCAATATTTGTAATGTTTACTTGCGGCCGCGTGCGCCGGCTGCTCCATGCGGCCGCTATCGGGGCTTACGCCGCGCTCCAGCGCCAGAAAATATGTGAGCAGTTGCAGCGGAATCAGATGCACGAACGCCGCCAGCCACTCGGGCGCCTCTGGAACCTGCAGAATTTGCTCCGCGGACAAATCATGGTTCGCCGACGGCACCGTAATCGCCGCGCGCGCCATCTTCAGTTCGCCCGCCGCGCGCAGAATCTGCCGCCCGCGCTCGTCCGTCGCACCGCCCGTGAACAATCCAACCAACGAGCCGCGCGCATCGGTCTCAGAGAACGGCCCATGCAGAATTTCCTCGGTTTCAAATCCTTCCGCCGCGATGTAGCAGGCCTCTTTAATCTTTAGCGCCGCTTCGCTGGCCGTGGCCCATGCCGCACCGGAGCCGAAAATTTCCATTCGCGCCAGCGCCGCCACGCGCTGAGCCAGTTCGCGCGCCGCAGGTTCCAGCTGCAGCGCGCCGCGCAGCAAATCAGGCACGCGTCCGAGCGCCCCGAGCGGCGACTCACCCGCCGGCAATTTTTTCCTCTCGACCACGCGCGCGATCAGCAGCGCCAGCACCGCTAGCGCCGTGGTGTAGCTTTTCGTGTAAGCAAAAGCCGTTTCCTGCTCGCAAGTTTGAATGTGAAAATCAGCGCCGCGCACTCCCTCGCCGCTCGACGATCCGCTCGTGGGAACGTTCATCTGGCCCGTGATCACCACCGCAAGCGCTCCGGCCGCCTGCGCCATACGCAAGGCTGCAAGCGACGCGGTCGTGCTGCCGGTATGCGTAATCACAATCACCGCGTCGCGGGCGCCAAACGCAATCGGGTGATGCAGCAGCTCGAAAGACTGTTCGCAGTGCGCCAAAAAGCGCCCGCCCGTGAACTGGCGCATCCAACTTTCCGCCACACGCGCTGCATGCAGCGAAGTTCCAATCCCCACGAAAGTGATGCGCTCCTTTTGGGCTACCGCATCCGCCGCGCGTTCGATCGGCGCGCGCTGCGCCAGCACCCGCTCGATTAATTCCGGCTGCGCGTGAATCGCTTCGTAAACGTAAAAAGGATGAGCCGTGCGCGTCTCAGGCATTTGTTTTTTCTCCGCTGGCGTTATATTGGTTCTGCTCGTTTCGTGGCCGCTCATTCTAGCGGAACAGGAGCCGGAATGCCTCGTTACCTCTCGCAACACACGCTCGCCTGCCTCACGCGCCAGGGCGCCGAGGAACTGGCGCGCCGCGTGCACGCCGCCAAGGAAGTCACCGCGCGCCGCGTGCTCGTCAACATGCAGGAAGGAAAAATGCTCGTGGAATTTGACGCCCCGGACCGCGCGCAAATGGAGAAATGGCTGGCCGCGGAAAAATTTCACTTCGACTGGCTCTTGCGCATCGAATTCGAAACCAGCGATGGCACTCTGAAAGCCATCCCCTAACAAGACCCGGGCCGCAAGACTCGGCTCGTTCGCAGCGCAGCCGGAGCCGGATTTCACATCCAATTACTGCGAGAGTTTTCTCGTCATGGCCATCGCTTGCACATCGCCTGCGATGATCCCTCGCAACTCGTCAGGTTAGCGGAAGCTTAGCGATCGGGCCCAGTCAGAAACGATTGCCATCCCCGCGCTTCCGGTGTAACCTCGCTTTATGCAAATCTGCTGCCAGTGCTGCGTATGCGGCTGTTGTTGTATGCGTTGCACACGTGTGTCTTCTGGCGCAGGGAGGCTTGGCAGCTAAGAATCGCAAACGAGCCCAGAATTTCCCCACCCACCGCCGGAAGTTTCCCGGGCAGGTGGGTTTTTTGTTTTACGCGCGGATTTTTTGCAACGGTTCCGGCAACAAGCGTCTAATTTCAAAGAATGACCAACAACGAGGAGACAGCAAATGACTGACTACAAGCACCCCGAAGTTCTGGTAACCACCCAGTGGGCCGCCGACCATCTGAACGACCCGAAAGTCCGCCTGGTCGAAGTGGACGTCGACACCAGCGCCTACGACCAGGGCCACATTCCCGGCGCAGTCGGCTGGAACTGGCAATCGCAGCTGCAGGACAACATCCGCCGCGACCTGATTGACAAGTCCGCGCTGGAAAAGCTGCTCGGAACTTCCGGAATTTCCAACGACACGACCATCCTGCTCTACGGTGACAACAACAACTGGTTTGCCGCCTACGCCTTCTGGCAATTGAAGTATTACGGCCACAAGGATGTGCGCCTGATCAACGGCGGCCGCAAAAAGTGGGTGGAAGAAAAGCGCCCACTCACCACCGATGCGCCGAAAATTAGCGCCGCCACCTATCACGCCACCGGCCCCGATGAATCCATTCGCGCCCGCAAGGAAGATGTTTACGCCTTCCTCGATAGGAAGAAGGCCGCGCAGCTGGTGGACGTCCGTTCCGTGGACGAATTTACCGGAAAGATTCTGGCTCCTCCGGGACTTTCCGAAACCGCGCAGCGCGCCGGCCACATTCCGGGTGCGGCCAATATTCCCTGGGCGCAGGCCGCCAATGAAGACGGCACTTTCAAATCCGCGGACGCTCTGAGGGAGCTATACGGCAAGAAGGGAATTCACGGCGCGGAAGAAGTGATCGCCTACTGCCGCATCGGCGAACGCAGCTCGCACACCTGGTTCGTGCTGAAGTATTTGCTCGGCTTCGGCAACGTGAAGAATTACGACGGTTCCTGGACCGAGTGGGGCAACTTGGTGGGCGCTCCCATCGAAAAGGAGATCGCCGCCGCCGCGCACTAGAGCAAGCCGTTTGTGGGGGCGAGTCTAGGGCGCAAGCCCGGGACTCGCCTCTTGCTTTCGGGACCTTCGCTGCCTACTCCGGAATCTGATTCGCCGGCACGCCGTTGCGCCGCGCCTCGTCCTGCAGCGCGCCGATCTTGGCGGAAATATCGTCGCGCTGTTTTTGCAGCTGCAGCAACTCCTCGTGCCAGTCGTCAATCTTTGTGCCGCTGTAGTGCCGCGTGGAATTTACCGCGGTG
Organism: Candidatus Acidiferrales bacterium; assembly: GCA_035602855.1. Lineage (GTDB taxonomy): Bacteria > Acidobacteriota > Terriglobia > Acidiferrales > UBA7541 > Palsa-295. The sequence goes on along the minus strand of DATNLN010000150.1, from coordinate 4,721 downwards.
CCATTCAGTGTCGCCTGCAATTCGGCGATCTGGTCGTCGAGCGGCGGCAGTTTGGCTTGCAGCTTCGTGATCTGATCCTGATACTGCTTCGCGTTCCCGCCCTTCGCATTTCCGGCGGCCTTGGCGTTTCCCGGCTTGCTGCCCGCTGCCGAGAACGTGGAAATCACCGAATTCTTGTGGACCTCGCTCATGTCTTCATTGGTCCACACTTTTTTCGCAGGCGCAGGCGCTGTAGTCGCAGAACTTGTGCCGTTCGCGCTCGCTGTGGCAGCTGTCGTGGCCTGGGCCGGCGCTGGCGCAGCTGTTTGACCCGCTGCACTACTACCTTGCGCGCGCGCAATTCCCGGCACAGAAACAGCCGCAGCGGCCAGGCCCGCGACAAACAGCAGCATTCGCCGATTCATAACGCCTCCTCGAACAACGTGTAAGCGACTTGCAGCCGACCAGCAGGTGACCGCTAACGGACCAGCAAGCTCCGAGCAGCAAAGCCCTCAGACATTGACGATCCATGGGACGGAAGGGTACCGAGCCGCACTACGACTATTGTGCGCCCGTTCGAGGGAGTTGAACCCGGGATGGACCGATGAGTTACGGGTCGCCGTAGGGCGCTTTGCCGCTAGCCAGTTCATTGCGCGCGATCGCCAGGGCCTGTTTGGGCGGCCCCAGGCGGCGATACTGGCGTGCTTCGACGTATTGGTGCTGCTCGAAGGTGAACAGGAATTTACGCGCCGTGAAATCGTATTGATAGCGCGCGGGCAGCCAGATTCCCGGAGCGACTTCCTCTTGTTGCATAAAAAACACTCCGCCGCGATACAGTTTCCCCAGAATTCCGCCGCCAAACGAAATGTCGCGCATCACGTGCGCTTCCCCATGCACCAGCTGATTGGCTTCGCGGTCGACCCAAATCTTCGCGCTGACGCGCGTCAAAATATCCTGCACCAGCGAGCGCGGATGAAAATTTGGATTCGGCTGGATCTCATAGATATCGCAGAGGCGGCCATTGCAAGTTTCCTGCCCATCCCAGGTGGTCAGGAAGGCCTCCCGCGTCGCATCCAGCAACTCCTTGCGATCGTCCTTCCTCTTTTGCCATTTTGCATTCGCCGATTTGGTTCGCGAGTCTTCGGGCTTCAGCATCAGTTCCAGCAACTCTTTCCAAGCCTCCAGCTGCTTGCGGTATTCGGCCGCATCCACCGGCCGGTCGCCGTCCTTCAATAGCAGCTTCATCGTGCCGCTTCCGGTGGGCACTACGCGATAGGTTTTATCCTCGAGCACTCGCGGCGTCGCGCCTCCCGTGCGATCGACGTGATGCTCGACTCGCTCGTATTGTTCCAGAGCTTCGTCGTTCGCGTGCTGGTGCTCGAGCAGCACTTTCGCGCGCGAGGCGATTTCCGCCTCCGAAGGAGGCCGCGCCGTCCCGGATTGGTCTCCCGTTTGTTTGCCGGCCTGGCCTGGACGAGGCGGGGCCGAATCGGAAGCGAGCCTCGGAATCGGTCTTGCGGACGCCCCCGTCCAGCTCGCCAGCACGAGCGCTGCAGCCAGACTCGATGCCGTAAGTCCTTTTGCCATGCTAGAAGTGCCCGTCACTGAGATGCTCGGCGCCATGGATTGGTCTGCAACCTTGATTCTACCCGAATACCCCGCCGTGGCCGCTCTCGAGCTTCTCCTTGCGCATTCCAAGCGCCAAGAATTTATCCGTAATCTGAAGTTTTTCCGGGGCCGTATCCGTCTAATATAGTGACAACGATGAAGTCCTCGAAATCCCTAGCTAATGCCCGGCAAACGCTCGGGGCTCTGCGCGAAACCGTCTGGATTGCGCTCGATACCCTGCGCGCGCACAAACTGCGTACTTTCTTGACCCTGCTCGGCGTGATCCTGGCCGTCACCACCCTGGTCGCCGTCATCTCCGTTCTCAACGGCCTCAACGTCTACGTCGCCGATAAAGTCGCTAACCTGGGCGCGAACGCTTTCGTGATCGACCGCATCGGCATCGTCACCAACCAGCAGGAATGGTACAAAGCCCGCAAACGTCCGACGCTCGGCATGGACGATCTGGACGCTCTGCGCGAGGGCATGAGGCTCGCCGATACCATCGCCGGTCAAATGAGAACATTTGCCGACGTGCGCTATGGCAACGACCTCAGTGAAGACGTGATGATCATTGGCGCGACTCCCAGTTTCGCTTCCATCCGCGACATTGACGTCTTGAACGGCCGGCTCCTTACCGATATTGACGAAGATCATCGCGCCGGCGTCTGCGTCATCGGCACCGACGTCGCTAATAAATTGTTTCCCGGCACGGATCCGGTGGGCAAAGAAATTCGCGCGGGCCAGGGTCAGTACACGATCGTCGGCGTCGCCACGCCCAAAGGCAACGTCCTCGGCCAGCCGCAGGATAATTTCGTGATGATTCCTCTGGGCACCTACCGCAAGGAATGGCTCACGGCGCAGGATTCCATTACGTTTTTCGTCCAGGCGCGCGGCCCGGAATTCATGGATGCCGCCGAGGACGAAGCCCGCATGATTCTGCGCTCGCGCCACCACCTGGCGTATCAGAGCGAAGATAATTTCGCCATCATCGCCCCCACTTCCATCATGGGATTGTGGAATCGCATCACCGGCAACGCCTTCGGCATCGCCATCTGGATCACCTCGGTATTTCTGGTCGTGGGCGGAGTGGTGATCATGAACATCATGCTCGCCAGCGTCACTGAGCGCACCCGCGAGATCGGCCTGCGCAAATCGCTCGGCGCGCGCCGCCGTCACATCATCCTGCAATTCCTGGTCGAATCATCGGTCCTCGCCGGACTGGGCGGATTTATCGGCGTGGTCGCCGCCGTGGCCATCAGCCAGCTGGTGCGCGCGATTTTTTCGGTCCCGACTTCGACGCCGCTGTTTTCCATACTTGTGGCGCTGGTTCTTTCCACCGCCGTCGGCCTGTTTTTCGGCATCTACCCGGCGATGCGCGCGGCCCGGCTCGACCCGATTGAAGCTCTGCGGGCGGAGACCTAGGACCACTCCATGCAAAGCGACTTCCGCGAAAATCTTCATCTGGCGCTGGACACCGTTCGCGAGCACAAGCTGCGCAGCTTTCTCGCCATCCTGGGCGTGATGATCGGCGTTGCGCTCATCATCCTGGTGGTTGGCCTGGTGCAAGGATTTCGCCAGACCATTCAGGACGAAATCGTTTCCGAAGGAATTGACACCGCCTTTGTTTCGCGTTTCGACCAAGGCCCCCAAAACGGCCGCCGTCCCAAGGACGAAAAGCTGCGCAAGCCGCTCACTTTAGAAGACGCCCTGGCCGTGCGCCAGCTTTGCCCCGCCATCAAAGAAATCGCCGTGTCCGCCTTTCAGTGGCAGCTGTCCCACACCGCGCGTTATCAGGGCGTTACGATCGAGGGCACCGATTTTCGCGGCACTTTTCCCGCCTATCTCACGGTCTATTCCAACGCCACCATGAAAGCCGGACGCTTTTTCACGGAGGCCGAAAACGAGCATCGCGAAAATGTGGTGGTCATCGGTGAAAACGTCGCCAGCACTTTCTTTCCCACGATTGAAGATGCCATGGGCAAGGAAATTCTGGTGGATGGCTCAACCTATCTGGTCGTAGGAGTTTTTGAAAAACCGCCCAACGGTTTCGGCACCGACGATGAAGACCGCCGCACCGTCATTCCCTACTACACTTTCATGAAGCTGTATCCCAGCAGCTACGAGATCGGCTATCGCTTCCTTGCCTATTCCGGCAAGCTGGATGCCGCCGTGGATCAGATCCGCGAAGTTCTGCGCCGCCGCCGCGAAGTTCCTTACGACAAGCCGGACAATTTCTCGATCCAAACCCAGGTGGAAGTCGTGCAGAAATTCAACGACATCATTGGCGGCGTCGTTCTGGTCGTGATCGTGCTCAGTTCCATCGGCCTGCTCATTGGCGGCATGGGCGTGATGAACATCATGCTGGTCTCGGTCACCGAGCGCACGCGCGAAATCGGCGTGCGCAAAGCCATCGGCGCGCGCAGTCGAGACATTACCTGGCAATTCCTGTTCGAAGCGATGACCCTGACCGGAACCGGTGGCATCATCGGCATTCTCGTCGGCAGCGCCATCGTCTTTCTGATTCCCGTGGTCAGCCCGCTGAAAGCCGTCGTCCCCGCCTGGGCGATCATCATCGGCTTCACGGTTTCGGTCAGCATCGGGCTGATCTTCGGCGTTTGGCCCGCCACCAAAGCCGCGCGCCTGAATCCCGTCGAAGCCCTGCGCTATGAATAATCTCGCGGATCAGCGCAGTTTTTCCGGGCCTTGGTCGGAGTCCAGCACGATGGTACTTTTCGGATTGAGCTGCGGCACTCCGTTCGCACCCATCACGTAGGGAAATCCCTCCGGATCCTGCAGAGCGCCCCCCACGAATCCTGCGTCGCGAAGTTCTTGCATCGAGGTCGGGAAACGGCCGAATTTTCTCCAGTAATCTTCCGAGCTTTCATTGAGACGCTTGAGGCCCAGGGCCGCGTCCAGCGCGTGGATATGCTGCGTCGCCCTGCGGCGCACCAGTTCGTCTTTGCTGTTCGAGTAAACTTCGATCCAGATCAGCCTGGAAGTCTCCAGCGCGTTGCCCGCTTCCGCCACGCGCGCGGCCATCACCTTCATCCATACTTGCGCGTGCGGATTCTTGCTGCCTTCCAGATACGCGTCAGCGGCCTTTTGGTAATCCTTCAGATGGATCGAATAAAGAA
>DATNLN010000146.1:0-15333 GCA_035602855.1 Candidatus Acidiferrales bacterium | reverse complement strand
TTGAAAAAGCCGGCGGCGACAAAGCCCTGGCCGGCAGGATGCTAGGCATCAGCCGCGCCACCCTCTATCGCAAGCTCAAGCTCTATAACATCCCTCTGCGCGCCATGCATAAGCACGACGTGCGGATGGCGTCCTAAGACTCTGCTGTAGCGAAACCAGGCTCATTCCCCATTCGGGTTCGCGCCGGATCCGTGAGACGCCTCTGTATCAGCCTGAGACACCTGCAAGAACCCACGAGCAACCTCTAATTCGTAATCCAAACATAAGAAGACACTTATCCGCATAACCCTGCGCGAGCCTTTGGCTGTCTTCGTGCAAACATCTCTGCGGAAGTCTGTGTGCGTCTGCTACCGGTGCGCAAATCTCGTGCCTTGCGGCCGCTCGACAACTTCCCGGCTTAGCCTTTGACTTCGCAACACGCCGTTGACGTTGTGTTGCCTTTGTAGCGGCCAGCTTGGGCTGGGCGCCTTTGACTTTAGTCTTTGCAGGTGTTTCCGCATCGCGAAATCACCCGGGGGGCTCCGTGATCAGTGAAGCCGTAGCAGACGCAGCCGAAACGTCCCAAACGTGCGTCGCCAAATTGTCGCAGCTCTTTCCCAGCGCCTCGCCCATGAGAATTCCCGTTTGCGTCCTCACGCTAGCCTCGGCGCGCCGCCCCTTGCAGGAACAAACCGTCATCGAATTCGGAACCGCGCAAGAAGTCCTGTTCGCTTCCACGCTCCCGCTGGAATTTGAAGATGGTGTGCGCGTGCTGAACTCCGATGGTTCGCTCGACGCGCGCGCGACAGTCGTCGCCGTGCGCTATCACGACGGACGAAAAGCCGTCGCTGCCCGGTTCGTGGGAGAAGTGGGCAACTGGATCATAAAACGATGACCCCTAAATCTGACGTCAGCATTTGGAAGCCGCCCACCGCTGCGCAAGCAGGCTCGGCGGATTTCGTCGCGCAATGGTCCGAAGCGCGCAACGCCTATCCGCTCTACGCCGCGCTCGCCACGCAATTCAATTTCGGCCCGCTGCCGCATCCCGCGGGCGAATTGCCGCCGCAGCGCCCCACGCGCGAAGTTTTCGACACCGTTTTGAAATGGCTCGATGGAATTGACGCGCGTGTCCGCGCCTTTCAGATCCGCCAGCTTCCGCCGGAAACTCTCAACGCCAGCGAACAAGATCTGCGCGCTTTTCTGCAGCGCCAGTTGCGCAAGCAGGAAAAAACCACCGCCGACCGCGACAAGATTGACCTGCTCCTGGTCCAATATTTCGCTCTCTGCGCTCCCGAAGAACTCTATCGCAAGGAAATTCACCTCGAAGACGTCGCCGAGGTCCTGCAGCCGGTCCTCGCCGGCGCCGATGCCACTCGCCTGGAATGGTGCGAACCGCTCGACAAGATTCTCGACAAAGTCGCAAACTGCGAAAGCCTGCGCGACATGATGGAACTTGGCCTTCTCGAGCAAGGCCGCCTGGTAAAAGAATCCGCCGGCGCCATGTTCTACGACCCCGCCGCGCTCGTGGCTTTCTGCCGCTTCAATTTCCTTCTCCGCCGCGCTTTCATCCGCATGCTGCACGCGGATTTGAGCGCCGTGCGCCAGGCTGCCGAAACACTGGACGCCAATGGCGTGAAGACGGTTGACTGCCGCCGCGCCGGTTTCTCCGCCGCCGAAACCACCACCCAGCTGCGCTACTACTGCGAAAATTGGAAGCAGCCGTTTCACAAGGACTACACCGAAACTTCCGTCACCCACGCCTTCGAACAACTCCTTGCCTTGCGCGCCGACCTCGAAGAAGCTCTAGCGCGCGGCAAGTCCAGTGCAGCATTGCCTGCTGCCGACTCGGAAAAGCAGCAGCCAGATAAACTTTCAACCGTCGATCCATCGTCCAAGCCCGCGGAACCGGCAGCGCCACCAGCCGCTGCCACCCTGCCTTCTGCAATGGATGTTCCGGCGCCGCAACCGTCCGCCGTAACTGCGGCAGAAACACCGGCACCGGCAAAATCAGCGAACGCCCCGACGGCAGACAAACCAGAAAAACCAGCCAGCGACGCGCCGGCACCGGCCGCGGGCGCGCTCGATAAAGAAAAATGTCTCGAGTCGATCTGGGAGCAGCTCATCGCCGAGCCACCCTCCCGCGGACGTTCCATGTCCACGATCGTTTTGCAAAATACAAAAGTCTTGCTCTCTTCCTGGGAAGTCGCAGCCTTCGTCGCCGAAGGCGGCCAGGAGGCAGAGGACCTGCGCCGCGCCGTCGTCGCTCGCGCTCTTCTCGCCGTCGCCACCGAAGAACGCAAACGTTCCGGCGATTTAAGCCAGCTGATAGCGGCTCTAACGCTAGCCAAGTCCGAAGTTTCCTATTTCCAGGGCCGCGTCGAACAAGCCAAGCGCGCCAAGAACACCGAAGCCGCGGTCAATCTCGGAATCAGCACCAAGCGCCTCCTCTCCTTCATAGAGGAAGCCGAGAAATTGCAGCCCTGATCACTCTGCGCCGGGGAGTTCAATAACCCAGCCGTTGACTTTGCCGCGGCCGGTGTCAGCTGGGCGCCCTCCGGGCTGCAGTCGCCTTTGGCAGCGCCGGCGTCTGGCCGGCTCTTTTGACTTTGACGTTGTGGTCGCGTTCGACTTTGCTTGGGGGAAATCTCTTGTCTCACTCCAGCGTCCTGATCGTCTCGGACGACACTGAATTCGCGCGCAGCGTAGCCGCTCGCTGGCAAGCCGAACGCCGCGTCCCCGAAATCACCCTCACGACGAGCGACGTCTGGCAAGCCTCCGCCGCCCAAGGCTACAACCTGGTAATCGTAGGCCCAGTTCGCAACAACAATATCAGCGCCATCCTCTCCGCGCTCAACGCAACCGCAACCACCGCCGCCATCATCCACATCGTGGGCGAAGCAGAGGCCCGCGCTGCGCAGCAATTAGCAGCCGAACATCCGCACGTCCTGATCATCCCGCGCGAAGACGGCTGGATCGGTACCCTGATCCTGGTCGCCGGAGAAGCCCTGCGCCGCGCCGCCGCCACCACCCGCGCCCAACGCGCCGAACGCGCGTCAGCCGAACAACAACGCCACGCCGTCCTGGGCCGCTACATGCTCGATATGCGCCCCAGCGTAAACAATGCGCTCACCAGTGTCCTAGGCAACGCCGACCTCCTCCTTCTGGACGCCGCAGCCATCCATCCCGACGCGCGCGAGCAAATCCGCACCATCCACACCATGGCCCTGCGCCTCAACGAGATCATGCAGCGTTTCTCATCGCTAGCCGCCGAAATGCGCGCCGGTGAGAAAGAATCTCAAGCTGAGACAAGCCACGTCCCGCAAATTTTCCCAGCTGGCCTGGCGCGCTAACCCGCCCGCGCGTAACCAGCTGAAAAGCAACACGGTTGCAATCTAGTCGCAGAACAAGAAAAACACTCGGCACATGGTCTTGCACTTGCATTTCTATCTGCGGGTATTTCTGTGGAGGTCCGTCGATGTCGAAGAAAGTTCTGATCGTGGATGATTCCCAGGCGGAACTCCACCTCATACAATCCATGCTGCAGCAGGGAGGTTTTCATTCCGTGGGAATTTCCGATCCCACCAGAATCGAAGAAGCCATCGAAGAAGAGCGCCCCAATGTCATTCTGCTCGACGTGGTCATGCCGCGCCGTAATGGCTTCCAGGCCTGCCGCGATCTGAAGAGTCAGCAACCGTACTCGAATATTCCGGTGATTCTGGTCACCTCCAAATCCGCTCCCAGCGATCGCTACTGGGGCGAGCAACAAGGCGCGAATGGCTACGTCACCAAGCCCTTCACTCCCGATGAACTGCTCAACGCGGTGAAAAGGTTTGCCTGATGTCCCTGGAACGCGAAAACCCGGCGCTTTCCGCTGAACTCGATGGCGGCGCATTCCTGGAAAGCGAAGTTTTTTCCGAGGAGCGCCTTCCCGAACGTCAGTACTGCGTGTTCCGCGCCGGCCGCGAACGTTTTTGTTTTTCCGTTCTCGAAGTGGAAGAGGTGGTGGACTGGCCTATCGTCACGCGCATTCCGCTCACTCCCGCCTTTCTCATGGGAGTGTTTAATCTGCGCGGCACGATCGTTCCGCTCATCGATATCGCCTTCACCGAAGGCCGCCGCCCGGGCCTTCTGCCGAAGCACGTAGTCGTCGCGCTCCTGAAAGGCGACGCGCAGCGTGAAGACCTAAAGCTGGGAATTGCCGCCGACGAAGTAATCGGCACATTCTCCGCCGCCGAAGAGGCGCTGCTAGATCAGGCGCCCGCCGACGTCCCGCACTGCCGCGGCATGTTGCGCCACGACGATCGCCTCGCGCTGGTCGTCGATTTGCGCCGCCTGGTTGACGTTTTTCCCGTGCCGGTAATTTAACGCCGGCAGCATCTGCGTTGCTTTTTTGGGATCGGAGCGGTCGAAATTAGAATCGTCAAGGATTTCGCGGTCGCAAAATTTTAGTCCACGCGCACTTTCCGTTCCGCATCGCGGATCGGTGAGGCAAACGTAAATGGGCGCACAAGTTCTGGGGAGGAAGTCATGAAAGCTCGTCTCAGTTCCACAGTCTGGCTGCTGGTTTTCTGGGTCACACTGTTGCTCTTCGCCGCTGTCGGCTCTTCCTACTACGCCGGCGCCCACTCCGTCAGCCAGACCGCCGCAGACGCCGCACCAGTTCCGGGCGGCGCGAGTGGCGCTCTGCTAGGCGCGGTCGTGCTGGGCCTCGTCGCGGTTATCTCCATCATCTACGTGCTCAGCAAGCGCGTCCTCACCCCTGTGGATGAGCTCGCGAAATTCTCCGAGCGGGTCGTCTCGGGAGACGTCCGCGCGCGTGCCGAAATCAATTCCAGCGACGAGTTCGGTTTCATCGCCGAAAATTTCAATCGCAGCGCCGCCAAAGTCGCTCACGCCGTAACCAATCAACAGGCGCAAGACTCTCTGCAACGCAGCATCACCGACCTGCTCAACACCATCAATCAAGTAGCCCGCGGCGACTTGACCATCCGCGGCAAAGTCACCAACGACGCACTCGGCAACGTGGTCGATTCCGTCAACTTCATGCTCGACAACTTCACCAAAGTGCTCGAGCGCGTCCGCAAAGCCGCCGTGGACGTCAGCGGCAGCGCCAATCAAATTCTCGGTGCCGCCGATGACATGACCGCCGGCGCCACCCAGCAGGATCAGGAAATCACCAACACCTCTTCGGCCGTCGAAGAGCTCACCGTCTCCATGAAACAGGTGTCCAATAACGCCGAAGCCAGCGCCGAAGCCGCACGCCGCGCGCTCGATGCCGCCGAACAAGGCAACCGCGCCGTCCGCGATACGCTCGAAGGCATGCAGCGAATTCGCGCCTCCGTGCAAGCTACTGCCAAGAAAATTAAATCTCTCGGTGATCGCTCACTTGAAATTTCCGAAATCATCAACGTGATTAACGACATCACCGAGCAGACCAACCTGCTCGCGCTGAACGCCGCGATCGAAGCAGCCCGCGCCGGAGATGCCGGTCGCGGTTTCGCGGTCGTCGCCGACGAGGTCCGCAAACTCGCCGAGCATTCCCGCAGCGCCACCAAAGACATCGCCGCGCTCATCAAAGCCATTCAAGCCGAAACAAACGAAGCTGTCGTCGTCATGGAAGACGGCACGCGCGAAGTGGAAGTCGGAGCCGGCCTGGCCGATCAAGCCGGTAAAGCGCTCGAGGCAATTTCCAGCGTCGTGCGCCAATCGGCCGAGCTGGTCCAGGAAATTTCCCTGGCCTCTAAGCAGCAAGTGCGCGGCACAGAAGGCGTGGCCAACGCGATGCAAATCATCTCCGGCATCACGCGCCAGACCACCCAAGGCGCTCGCCAGACCGCCTCGACGGTCGGCAACATGGTCAAGCTCTCGGAACAATTAAATGAAGCGCTCGCGCAATTCCGTTCTGGCCGCGCAGGCGAGACGGCCGAAGAAGCGCGTCCGGCCGCGCCCGTGGGTGCGCATCGTTAGCTGGCAGTGACTCCCGGCGCCGGTGAAAGCCTCCGGCCCCGAACGTGCGCCGAACATGAAATCACATCCAGCAACGACGACGAAGCTCAGCGAGCCCGAACTCGACGATATCCGCACGTTGATCGAGCAGCGTTCGGCCATTCTTTTCGATGCGTCGCGCGAGCGGTTTTTCTCCGCCCGCATCCGCGAATACATCGAGGAAAAAGAACTAGCCGGCGGCGCGGCATTGTTCGAGCTGATCAAGGGCTCCAGCACCGAATACGAAGCCCTGCTGGAGCGCCTGCTGACGCAGGAAACATCTTTCTTTCGTTATCCAGCCGTCTATGACGCGCTGGAAAAACGGATTTTGCCCGAGGTGCAGGAACGCAAATTCTGGCAGAACCCGCGCGCCCTGCGCATCTGGAGCGCCGGCTGTTCCACCGGTGAAGAGGCTTACTCCATCGCCATCACCCTGTGTGACGCGCTGAAATTTGTGGAAGCCTGGGAAATCGAAATTCTCGCGACGGACATCAGCCGCCGCGCGCTGCGCCATGCCGAACGCGGCCTGTACAGCAAGCGCAGCCTGCAAGATGTCTCGCTCGGCCAGGTGGACACCCATTTTACGTCCACCAAGCAGGGCTTTCAGATCCGGCCGCGCATTCGCAAAATGATTTCGTTCGCGCAAATGAATCTGGTCGAGCCCGTGTACGTCGGCAAACTCGACTGCATCTTCTGCATGAACGTGCTCATGTATTTCTCGGAAGAACGCCGGCGCGCGATTCTGCGGCGCTTTTACGACGCCCTCGAACCGGGCGGATATTTTCTTTTGGGCCACTCGGAGACGCTTTCCAACGTGCCCATGAAATTTGAGTCCATGGTGATCGGCGATTGCCTCATCTATCGCAAGCCGGTCGCCGCCGAATCACGCGCCGCAAGCGTGTTGGTGGAGGAAAGCCTGTGAACGGGCCCCATCAGGAATCTGTTGAGCTCTTCCTCCAGGAGGCTTCCGAAAACCTCCAGTATCTGCGGGAATATTCCGGCATGTTGCAGGAGCCGCAGACCAAGCCCGAAGATCTGGAAAAACTGTATATTGCCGCACACACACTGGCCGGCACTTCCGCCAGTTATGGCTTCCCGCAATTTTCCGAAGTGGCCGCGAAAATGGCGCACATCTTTCACTACGCCATGAACGCCGCGCTCACCGCGGACATGCACGGTCCGCTCACCGAATTTATTTCCGACGCAATTTCCGTTCTCGAATTCGACCTGCTGCAGATCAGTTCCAGCGGCAGCGAAACCGATGGCGACATCCTCGCCTTCAAACAGCGCTATTCCTTCGCGTTTCCTGCGCCGCCGAGCTCGCGCGCCGCTGCTGAAGCCGCCGCCACAGAAGTCGCGCCCGAACAGCCCGTCACAGGTGGGCTTCCCGCTTACTCCTATGTTGACTATCTTCCGCAGGACAGCGACGTCCCGGCCGAGGTCCTGGAGTTTTTCGTTCCCGAAGCCGAAGAACACCTCCAAGCCGTCACCGAATGCTTGCTTGCGCTCGAAGCCAATCCCAATGCGGAGGATATCAACCGCCTCTTCCGCTCCATGCACACGGTAAAAGGATCCGCCGCGCAAGTCGGTTTGCACCGCCTCTCCGCCGTCGCCCATCGCGTCGAGGATTTAATCGGCCGCTTGCGCGATGGCGTGCTGAAACCCAGTGCCAGTATCGTGGACATCTGCCTTGAGTCGGTGGACATCCTGAAAAAATTCCTACACCGGCAATGGGCGAGCGAAGAAGAAATGCGCGCCGCAGTAGATCCGCTCCTGGCGCAAATCGCTGAACTGGCGCCGGAAGAAAATGAAGACGCAACTGCGGCGCAATCCGCGCCCGCCAGCGAAACCGGCACCGCAACCATAGAAACCGGAGTCCCCGCGCCAGAAAGACGCCGCGCCGCTCCCGAAGCGCTGCCGCAAGCCAAATCCGTGCGTATCTCCCTCGAGCGCCTGGACCGCATGATGAACGCCGTCGGCGAACTGGTGATCAACCGCACGCGCATGGTCGGTCGCCTCGCCGAACTCGCCAAACTCGTCGAAGTCCTGAATTTCTCCAAGCGCCGCCTCTCCGGAAAGGTTTCCGATTTCCAGGAAAAACACGAGTTCAGCAAAATCCAGACCGCGCTCGTGCCCGGAAGCCACGCGCCGCAAATGGACACCTTCCGTCCGAATTTCTCGGGCGCGCCTGCCGTCACTTCCAACGATCTGCTCGAATTCAGCGAACTGGAAATGGATCGCTATGACGACGTCAACATTCTTTCCCGCTCGCTCACTGAAATTTCCGCGGACGTCAACGTGGTCCTCACCCAGCTGGAAGGTTTCATGGGCCGCGTGGATTCCGACATTGATGAATTCACCAAACTCGCGCACCACTTGCAGGACGAAATCACCGCCGCCCGCATGGTCCCGATTGGAAATCTCTACACGCGCCTTTCCCGCACCGTGCGCGATGCCGCCAACGCCACCGGCAAACTCGTCGAACTTTCCCTGGAAGGAGCGGACACCGAACTCGACAACAATATTATTCAGCACGTTTCCGATCCGCTGATTCATCTGGTGCGCAACGCCGTCGCGCACGGCGTCGAAGATCGCCGCACCCGCCTGCGCTCCGGCAAATCCGAAAAGGGCCTGGTCAGCGTCCGCGCCTATCACCGCGGCAATCACATCTTTATCGAGGTCGAAGACGACGGGCGCGGCATTGACTACGATGGCGCTCGCCGCCGCGTCGTCGAAATGGGCGCCATGTCTTCGGTCGCCGCCGCCGAACTCACAGAACGCGAACTGCGCGAATTTCTTTTCCGTCCCGGCTTCACCACGGCAACCGCAATGACCGAGCTTGCCGGTCGCGGCGTCGGCCTGGACGTCGTCCGCGCCAACGTGCACGCCCTCAACGGTGAAATCGAAGTCCGCTCCGAACCCGGCCACGGTGCCACCTTCACCGTAAAAGTTCCGCTCACCCTGATCATCTCGCAGGCGCTCTTCGTGCGTTGCGGCACATCCGTCTTCGCGCTTCCTCTGGCAGTCGTCGAAGAAATTCGCCGCCTCAAGCCTGGCGATATCGAAGACGTAGGCGGAAAACTTCTCACTCGCGTGCGCGACGTAGTCACCGAGGTCGTGCGTCTGGACGTTCAACTCGCCCTGCCGCCGCTCGAACCGCTCAACGGCTATTTCCACATGGTCATCGTCAAGGTTGCCGGTAAACAAGTGGGCGTAGTCGTCGAAGAAGTCCTGGGCAAAGACGAAATAGTAATCAAGAACCTCGGCGATTATCTCCGCAGTGTAAAACTTTTCCCCGGCACCACCATCGCGCCCGATGGCAGCCTGATTCTCCTGATTGACTTGAATCGCCTCGCGTCCGCGGATACCGCCGAACGCAACGCGCTACCAGCTGCCTCGCCCGCTGCCCGAGTTTTCGCGCCAGGCGCCGAAGCGGTGGCCGCAGGAAGCATCCCAGCCGGAGCCGTAGACTCCATCGAGAACGATCGCGTCGTGGTAGTCGCCGACGATTCCATCAGCGTGCGCAAATTCGTCGGACGCATGCTCGAAAAGGGAGGCTATCGCGTGCGACTTGCCTCCGACGGCCTGGAAGCCTCGGAAATCGTCGCCCAAATCGGCTGTCACCTGGTGATCACCGACCTGGAAATGCCGCGCATGAATGGCTACGAGCTGATGGCCCATCTGCGCCAGAATCCCGCCACGCGAAAAATTCCTGTGCTCGTCGTCACCTCCCGCGCCGGAGCAAAACATCGCGACCGCGCCATGAAAGAAGGCGCCGCCGCATTTCTAACCAAACCGGTGCAGGAAGATCAGCTGGTCTCGACCGTCGACGACTTGATTGGCGCCGAAAAACCAGAAACACGTCGCACGCTAAACGTGCCCGTGCGGCAGGATTGAAATGATGAAGGTCCCAGAAAAGAAAATTCGCGTCCTCGTCGCCGATGATTCCGCCTTCATGTGCAAGGTACTGAAGGAAATCATCAACTCCGACGCGCAACTGGAAGTCGCCGGCACCGCCCGCGACGGTCGCGAAGCCGTGGCCCTGGCGGAATCGCTGCGCCCCGATGTGATCACCATGGACATCAACATGCCACATCTGGATGGCCTGCAAGCCACCGAACTCATCATGTCGCAGCATCCGCGCCCGGTCGTGATCGTCAGTTCCGAATCCCGCGAAGGCGCCGCCAGCACGCTGCGCGCCCTGGAACTGGGCGCCATTGACTTCGTGCCCAAGCCCACCAACGGTATCGATCTCGATATGCGCAATATCCGCGAAGAACTAACACGCAAATTAAAAATGGCCGCAAAAGTTCGCGTCGTGCGCACCGCCACCATGTCCAAGCTGACGGCTCACGCGCCGGTCCCGCACCCATCGGCCACCACCACCGCAGCAGACCGCGCCGGCAACGGCACAAGATTTCCGTTAGTTGTCATCGCCGCATCTACCGGCGGCCCAGCCGCAGTCATGCGCGTCGTCGCAGGCCTGCCCAAAGACTTGCAGGCCGCGGTCCTTCTGGTGCTGCACATGCCCGCTGCCTTCACCAGTCAGTTCACAATCCAACTCGCGGAAATCTCTCGCTTACCGGTAAAAGAAGCCGAGTCGCACGAAGCCCCGCAGGCCGGCGTAATCTACCTCTGCCCCGGCGCCAATCACCTGCGAATTTCTTCCACCGGAAAAATCACACTCGATGGCGGCCCGCGTATCGAAGGCTATCGCCCCTGCGCCGACGTCGCGCTGGAATCCGCGGCAGCCTTCGCGCGTCCGCTCACGCTCGCCGTGGTTCTCACCGGCATGGGCAATGACGCCTCGAAAGGCGTGCAAGCAGTGAAAGCCGCTGGCGGCCACGTAATCGTCCAGGACGAAGCCACCTCCGTGATTTTCGGCATGCCCGCCGAAGCCATCAAAACGGGCTCGGTAGACGAAATTCTTCCTCTCGATCAAATCAGCGCCGCCATCGAAAAGCGCGTCGCGAAAATCACTCGCCTCGCTCCCATAGGTGCGCGATGAAAATCGCCACGCCAGACGCCACAAAATCGCGCCGCTCCCGCTCCACCGAAGCCGTAATTCTTTTTTGCATCGGCGTGCAAACCTTTGCCATTGCCGCAGACGCGGTTCAGGAAATTCGCAGCACGGACAGCCTCGCCACCGCCGCCATCGAAATGGAACTCGCCGAGGTGCCCAAAGTCCGTCATCTGGTCGAACGCAGCCATCGCACCTATTACGTCGTCAGCGGCTGTGCGCATTTCGGCCTGCTCGTCACGCGCCCCACTCTGGTCCTGATCTTGCGCCAGATCCGCACCGCCGTGCTCGTCGACTCCATCGAAAGAATGGCGGACATTTCTAGTGTCCACGCGCTGCCCCCAGCCTTTCAAGGCGCAGAGCGCCAGTGGTATCGCGGCCTCGCCTATCTGGAAGATCGCGTAATTCCCGTCATCAAGCCGGACGGCTTTCTCACGCCCCAAGAATTCGCGCGCCTCGATCGCGCCGCGAAATCCATCGCACCGCGCCACGAATTCGAAGGGGCCGTGCAAGCATGAGCGCCGCAGCCAATCACGCGAGCAAATCCTGGGTGCTGCTGCACGTTGGCAATCGCCGCTTCGCGCTGCCCGCCGAATCCGTGATCGAACTGGCGCCTCCCGTGCGCTTGCACAATTTCCCGCACACCTCGCAGCTCATCGCCGGCGTCATCGTCCGCCGCGGCCGCATCGTCCCGGTGTACGACGTCGCGCCGATTCTCTGCGGCCGCGAATCTTCCGCGCACCGCTTCTATCTCATCGCCGACCGCGCCTTCGGCGCGAGCTCCGACGCGAGCGAGGCCAGCGCGATCCCCGTAAATGGCGAATGCGAACTAGCCAACGGCGAAATGCAGCCACGCGACGAAAACGCTCCACTCTATTTCGCCGGCACCCTCGCCATCGAAAACGAAAATATAGATGTCCTCGATTTGCAAAAACTCGTCAGCGTCGCCGGCAATAATCCCAGCGCTGCAGATCCCGCGGAGGCGCGCCCATGAACGCCCTCGCAAATCTTCCGCGCATCCTGCTCGTGGATAGCAACGTCTATTTCGCCAAGCGCGTCGGCGAAGCCCTGCAGCAGGTCGGCTTCGAAGTCGTACCCTGCACCCAAGCCGCCTACGCGCTCACCATGCTCGAATGGAACGCGCCTGCCGCCATTTTGTGCGCCACCAATCTGCGCGAAATGGGCGCGCTCGAAATGGCTCCAATCCTGCGCGCCGATCCCAACACTGCGCACATCCCCCTTATCGCCGTAGGCGGCAGCAACGCCGGCGAACAAGCTCTGCTTGAAGCCTATCGCGCCGGCTGCGACGATTTTGTAGACCGCCGCCGCTCGCCCTCGGACATCGCTGCGCACGTGCGCAGTTTTCTGGTCAGCCGCCAGGACGGTTTTCAGCCCACGCAAATGCTCACCAGCGCCGAAACCGACTTGAGCGGCAATCTCCAGCATCTCGATCTGCCTGGCGTAATCCAAATGCTCGGCCAGGCCCGCCAGACCGGCGCTCTGCACATCAACGCCGTGGACGCCGACGGAATTATTTTCTTCGAGGGCGGAGAAATCACTCACGCGGAATGCGGCATGTTGTTCGGCGATGAAGCCGTCACACAAATCGTCGCCACCTGCCAGGGCGCCGTAAAAGGCGTTTACAAATTTGTATACGGCGCCACCGCCACGCAGCGCACCGTCCTGCGCTCGGCCACCGATCTGCTCCTTGACGCCATGCGCGAATTCGACGAATCCCAAAGAGACTCCGAGGAAGGGTCGCCAGACGACGCTGGGCAAAACGCCGACCAAGACAAAGTCGAAAAGGAATCGCTATGAGCGAAACGCAAACTCTCACCGCCGCGCGCACTCCGACGGTCTATTTCATCGACGACAGCGCCACCATGCGCGAAGTCATCAAGATCGCCTTCCGCAAGGAAAATATTAACGTCATCACTTGCGCCGACGCCGCCTCGGCCCTCGCCCAATTCGGCGATTCCGCTCCCGACGCCGTCATCACCGACGTGATCATGCCCGATAAAGACGGCTACGAAGTCTGCCAATTCATAAAAGAACACGAACGCTTCGGAAAAACTCCGGTGATCCTGATGTCCGGCGTAGTGAATCGCACCGTAGCGGAAAGAGCCATGCAGGTAAGGGCCGACGAACTCGTTCGCAAACCTTTCCAGCCGCAGGATCTGATCGCACGCGTGAAAAGTCTTCTCAATCCTGCCGCAGCGGGCGCGGCGGCACGGGGCTCGCTGCGCGAGGAAGATACCAATTCGTCGCAAGCCGCCAGCCGCGTCCTCAGCGGCCTGTTCTCCCCGCCCTCGGTCCAACAAAATGGCGCGCTGTCCCATGGCGCTGCGCCATACGCCGCGTCAGCAAATTTCGCGCCGCCGAATTTCGCCCCCTCCGCGCCGGCCACCACGTCCGCATGGCCCGCCGAACCCGCACAAACATTCGCGCCGCGCCCTAGCGCAGCAACCCAGCGCAGCGCGCCGCCGACAGCGTCGTCAGCGCCACCGCAGCGCGCAGCAGTTCCAACTTCCGCCGAAGCACAAAAACTGCGCCACGAAATCCGTCGCCTCGAGCTCCTGGTAAAAAAGCTCCAGGCCGAACTAGAAGCCCAAAAACAGTACTGCGCCGCCCTGGAAGCCGACTTCAAATCCGTGCAAGAAACCGAATAGGGCACCCTCGCCTTCGGATTTCCCCAAGGTGTACACTCCTGCTCCATGAAATTTCAGCGCCACTTCGTCCTGATTCCCATTGCTGGCATCTGCGTACTGAGCCTCTTCTGGATGTTTCGCTCCGCTCCGTGGAATCTCATGCGCTGGACTGGCGCCATCCTGATGGTCCCCGCATTCGTCCTGTTTTCTGTTGCTCACGTGCAGTTGGGATCCTCGTTCTCCGTATCCGCGCAGGCCCGAAACCTCGTGACCACAGGGCTCTACTCGCGCATTCGCAATCCCATTTACCTGTTTGGCGGCCTGCTGATCGTGGGCATGTTTTTATTTCTCGAACAGCCGCTCTATTTGCCGATTTTCCTAGTCCTAGTACCGATGCAACTGGTTCGCATACGTCAGGAGGGAAAGGTACTCGAAGCAAAGTTTGGCGACGTCTATCGCCAATACAGGAAAAGCACCTGGTTCTAAGCAACGGCGCATGGCCGGCTCTTGGCCGTTGAACTAGCGGCCGGTTGGTTTTTAGGCGGGCCCTTTGACTTCGCAGTTGCCGTTGCCATTGACTTGTTTCACGCGCTCACTCGAGCCCCTTCGCCCTCAAAAATTCTCGCGCCACATCCGCAATATCCCGATGCTCCCCATCCACCTCAAAATTCATGCGACGCATTTCCTCGTCATTGATCTTCCCCGCCAATTCCAGCAGCGCCCCCCGCATTTCCGGAAATCGCCCCAGCGCGTCCCCCCGCACCACCGGCACCGCCTCATAAGGCGGAAAATAATGCTTGTCATCCTCGAGCATCGTCAGATCCCGCGCAGCTAGCAATCCGTCCGTCGAATTTCCCGCCACAAAATCCACCTGCTTCTCCAGTAGCGCCCGATAAAGCAATCCCAAATCCAAAATCCGGGGTGTCTCCTCAAACACCAGACCATACGTGCGCGCGAGTCCCGCAAATCCGTCCGGCCGTTCCATGAATTCGTATCCAAATCCGGCCCGCCACTTGCGCGCAAAGGGCGCCGCATCCGAAATCGTCTTCAAATGCAGCCGCCGCGCGTCCTCCCCGCGCACCACAATCGCAAAAGTATTGTTGAATCCCAGAGAAGCCAGCACTTCCAGTCCAAACCGCCGCTGATATTCGCTGCGCACGCGTTCATATACCGCCGCAGGATCGGCCTGCAAAGGATCATGTAAAATCGCCGTCAGCGCCGTCCCGGTATACTCCACATACAAATCAATCCGTTTCGCCAGCAAAGCCTGTTGGCAAATATAGGATCCCGCCAGATAAAATCGCCGCGTAATCTCCCGATGCGTTCGCGCTTCCAAATGCTGCGCCACAATTTCCCCCAGCAGCGCCTGCTCCGAGAAATTCTTCGACCCCACAACAATCTCATCCCGCCGCGCCGCTCCGCACGAACCCAGCGCCACCACCCACGCAGCTACCAAGCAAGTGAATACGCCCAACCGCAACCCCGGCAAGCGCCTCATGATCGCGCGGGTTGCCACCGACGCTCGCACACGCCCAGCAAGAAATCCGCGATCAAAGCGAGCAAGGCCGCCGGAATCGCCCCTGCCAATATCAATTGATTGTTCACCATCGCCAATCCGCGAAAAATAAATTCTCCCAATCCCCCCGCTCCCACCGCCGCCGCAATCGTCGCAATGCCCACCGTCAGCACCGTCGCCACGCG
>DATNLN010000118.1:0-115959 GCA_035602855.1 Candidatus Acidiferrales bacterium | reverse complement strand
GTGGGGATGCTAAAGAAAGTGAAGTTGCGAGGAATCGAGAAGGTGGGATGGCTGTTCACCTTCACAGGAGCTGCCTACAATCTGTGCCGATTGCGCAACCTGATGGCCAGAACATGACGCGAGTCTTGGATGAGCCGGCTCAATAGATAGAAAAACCAAATCGCTCCCTTACAACTCAGCGAAAACTCAAAACTGAGAACGAAAAAGCTTCAAAAACTAAGTTCTTCAACACGCTGTTAGACGCGCACTCCGTTCGGGATGACACGCGATTCTCTTTTTCGGCGTGGCGCGAAGGGTCGCCTAGACCCTCAGCAATATCGCAACTCAGCGGTGGGCGCGATCAGTCATCCACCAGCGCGTGATATTGCTCGGTCGTTAGTGGGACGACGCTGAGTCTTGCTTGGCGCACCAGGGGCGAGTCCGCAAACAGCTTGTGGGCTTTGATCGCGGCAAGTGAAATGGGTTTGGCTAGCGATTTTCCCGCGGCGATCTTCACCAGTGGCTTTTTGGGATCGCTAGCATCCACAGACACTACGGTTGCGGTGCCGACGGCGCTGGTGACCTTGCCTGTTTCGTAGATGACGAGCTTCGCGCCGGGTTGCATTTCGCGCAGATTCTTTATGGCGGCGGGATTCGAGATGCCGTCCCACGTGGTGGACTTGTCGCGTTGCAGATCCGCGAACGAATATTCGGAAGGCTCGGTTTTCAGCAGGTAGGCGGAAGACATTTCAATCGCTCCTGTGGTGCACGCCGTACATTCTACATCGCCGCGGGCGCCGTGCGTTGCTGCAAACCCAAAAGGGCTGTGGGCAAGTGGGACGGAATCTCATTACCTTCCTTGCAGCGCAGAAGATTCGACGGCGATGGTTGCGCCGAAAGCTCATTTTGTGGCCGACGATTCATGGCCTGCGAATTGACGATTGATTTGGCGCCGCTGCGGATTCGCAGGGAGCTTGCGGGATGACGCTAAAGGCGGGCACGAGGCGGACGGCTTGGTCTGCGGGAAGTAGCAGCGAAGATTGCGGTCTGAATTCGATATCGAGGTTGATGGGTGTATCCGGAAGGACGCGGAAGAAGCCGCCGGAAATGTGATCTGACGGAATTTGAAATTGCGATGTAAGGGTGTCCAGCGCGATCGGCCGGATTCCGCCGTCGGCTGTTACCACGCAGTTGAAACCGACACTCCCACAGGCGTTTTGCTCTAGTACAGGCTCGTTCGTCGCCGGCTGGTTGGGTGAGAGGCGCAGGCGGATTTGGCGGTACGCGTCTGCGGGAACGGCGACGTCGTCGAAGGTGCTCGGTTCGCAGGAATCGACGCTGTGTGCGAGCAGGTCGAGCTGTTCGGGTTGCGTTGCGAGCTTCGGGGCCAATTCCCGCCATTCGGGCGAATCGTCGTCAGCAATCGCGCTTGACAGGGCTTCGATGCCGCGCAGCGACACGAAAATATGTTGGATGCTTTTCGGTCCTGGTTCGGTTGAAGCTGCGGGCGACGCGGTTACACGCAGGCGGACGGTGCCGGTGGCGGTCTTGAACTGGCAGCTTGGGTTGCTGGCCGAAATCGAGCCGCCGGGGTTGGAGACAAATACGAAGCAATCGTTGTTGCAGCCAAGCAAACTGAGGCAGAAAAATAACATGGTGAAAAAACATGTGCGAGGGGTTCGGATTGCCTGCCGGAACGAGCAGCAATACTGCATGGGACGGCCTCGATAGCGGGATTATGAGCGCGGAAAACGGGACCGTCAAGTTACCGGCGCGGGCGACGGAAGTCAGCGCGGCTCGCTCGCGCTGTTCGTTGCGGCGCTGCGCGGGACGCGTGGATCGGACCGTGGGCTGGAGGTTACTTCCATTCGAAACTTTGCGTTAGGCCGCCGATCTGGACCTGGAAGACGCCTGGTTCGACGACGCGTTTGTTTTCTGCGTTGATGAAGGATAGGTCTTCGCGGCCGAGTTCAAAGGTGTAGCGGCGGGTTTCGCCTGGTTGCAGCTGAAGTTTTGCGAAGCGCTTCAGGCGTTTCAGCGGTGGAGTGATGCTGGCAGCTTGTTCGTTCAGATAGAGCTGGATGATTTCCTTCCCCGCGCGATCTCCTGTGTTTTTTACTGTTACTGCGACTTGTATCTGCTGCGCGCCTGTAGCTGTGGGCGGCCTTATCTGCAAATCCGAATACGCGTAACTGGTGTAGCTGAGGCCGTAGCCGAATTCGAATTGTGGGGCGTAGAGCGGGGTCGCGGCGCCTTGATCGCCTTCCAGAATTTTGTGATCGTAGGTGAAAAGCATGTTGGCGAAGCGCGGATAGGTGATGGGAAGTTTCCCGCTGGGGTTTACGTCGCCGAAGAGAATGTCGGCGATGGCTTGGCCGCCTTCGTTGCCGGGATTGTAGGCCATCAGAATCGCGCTGGCGCCTGCGGCGATGGGGCGGATGATGCGCGGGCGGCCTTCGGTGAGGACCAGGATTACCGGTTTGCCGGATTCGAGCAGTTTCTGCACGAGCTGAATTTGCGCGTCGGGAAGCGCGAGGTCCGGGATGTTGCCGGGGGTTTCAGCATAGGCCCATTCGCCGAGGCAGACTACGATGGCATCCACGTTGGACGCACTTGCTGCCGCTGCGGCTTGCGCGACGTCGAGTTCTTTGTCGAACGCTGCGCCGGGAGCGTAGGTCACCTGGGCTGTACCAATTTTTTGGCGAATGGCACCGAGAATAGTGGCGTATTCCTTGGTCGGGTACGCGGAGCCTTTGTCGCCCTGCCAGGTGTAACTCCAGCCGTTGTCGAGGGGGATGAGTGAATCGGCGTTCGGACCGGTGACCAGCACGCGCGCGGTTTTGGCTAGGGGCAGCGTGCGGTTTTCATTCTTCAGCAACGTGATGGATTCCCGCGCCGCCGTGAGGCTGGTCTGGCGCGATTCGGTTGAAGCGAGCGTAGTACTGGCATCAATCCCGCGCAACGGGTCGGTGAACAATCCCAGCTGATATTTGAGCGTGAGAATCCGGCGCACGGCTTCATCGATGCGTCCTTCGGGGACTTGGCCTTCTTGGACCAACTGCAGCAGCAAATCGCTGAAGCGGTAGTCGAGGGGAACCATGCTCATGTCAATCCCGGCCAGAATGCTGATGCGCGTGGATTCTTTTTCTGTGGCGGCGATATGGTGCCCGGTCACGAGGCGTTCGATGTCCTGCCAATCCGAAACTACCACGCCTTGAAAGCCCAATTCATCGCGCAGAACCGTTTTCAGCAGGTAGCCATTGACATGGCCGGGGATGCCGTTCACATCGCCGGAATTTACCATCACGGTGTGCGCGCCGGCTTTTACGGCTGCCGCAAACGTGGGCAGAAAATATTCGCGCAACATGGATTCTGGAATTAGCGCGGGGCTGCGATCGCTGCCCGTGGTGGGGAAGCTGTAGCCGACATAATGCTTCAGGGAGGAGCTGACCTGGACTGAGCTGGAAATATCTTCGCCTTCGTAACCGCGGACGCTGGCTACGCCCATCACCGTCGCTAGGTACGTGTCTTCGCCGAACGTTTCATACAGGCGCGGCCAAAGTTGCTGCCGTCCGACATCCAGCACGGGAGAGAACGTCCAGGGGATACCGGCTTTGCGCGTCTCGGCGGCGGAGATTTGACTGCCGCGGAGCATCAGATCGGGATTCCATGTGGCGGCCATGGCGAGCGGCTGGGGAAAAAGCGTGCCGCCTTCGATGTAGGTGGTGCCGTGGATTGAATCAATGCCGTAGAGGACGGGGATTTGCAGGCGCGTATTCTTCGCTTCGGCTTGGATGGCGCGCAGAATTTCGTGCCACTTTTCCAGGGAAAGAGCCTGGTCGTAGGCGTTGAGAATGGAGCCGACGCCGTATTCCGAGATGGCTTTGTGCAGTTTTTCGGGATTGATGCGGATGTCCTGGTCCTTGCCGTCGACGATCGTCTCTATCGTCAGCTGAGTTATCTGGCCGACTTTTTCTTTCAGCGTCATTTGGGCGAGGAGTTTTTCGACGGCGGGAGCTGATGCGCTGGCGGGGGGGCCGGCCGGTGCCATGTGGGTCTGCAGGAAGGCTTGGCTGTCCACCGCGCCGGTAGCCAGATCGGCAGCGCGAGTATTAGCGCGGACTTCGGCAGGACTTGCGGCACGACTTACGGAACGACTTGCAACGAGCGGCAAACTGCGCGCTCCGGCGAGCAGCACAGCAATAACGATTATGTAGGGGGCCAAACGAGGCTTGGTCATCCGAATCTCCCGACGGGAATAATACATGCGCGGGGCGGCCAGTTCCACGCGCGATTTCGCGTGTGGGTCGCGAATGCTGGACGGCTCTGGGTCTGGTTCGGCTGATGAGATATTGGCGGGGAACAAACGACCCGGAGGCGGAAACCCTTACGCCTTCGCTATTTTCGAACGTTTCAATTTGCCCGTCGTGTTGAGGGCGACCGCCTGGCGCACGAGCGCTTGGAAGGCGGACTCGTTAAGTTTTTCTCCTTCGTGGATGTCGATCGCGCGGCGTGTGTTTCCTTCCAGGCTGGAGTTGAAAAGGCGAGCCGGATCCTTCAGGGACGCGCCCTTGGCGAAGGTAAGCTTCACGACATTTTTGTAGGATTCGCCAGTGCAGATGATGCCGTCGTGCGACCAGACCGGCGTGCCCCTCCACTTCCATTCTTCGACGGCGTGTGGGTCCGCTTGCTTGATGAGCTTGCGCATTCTGCTGATGGTTTCGCCGCGCCAGTCTCCGAGTTCAACGATTCTTTTCGAGATGAGCTGCGATGCCGGCTGTTCTTGGTTCGCGCCTGACTTTTTCATGTTCTTGTCCTGGGAGTTCGGGATTTTTTTCATTTGCGTCTCGCGCTCAGCCGGCAGCGCGTTGTCGGACCGATCGTTTCGCAGCAAGTCGTCGCAGGAGATGGCCTTTCCACATCCAAAGTCCCGAGACGACGATTATCGGAACGAAGACTTGCCGAACCGCCGGGGCGTACTTCGGGACTTCCTCGAACGGACTATAGATATATCCGAGGATCGGGATGCTGAAGACGATGTGAATCCAGCGAAAGATCAATCGTAGGATGCCCTGGTTCATGGTCAGTCCAACCTCCTGGGTCCAACTCTCCTTGGTCGAACCTGTGTCCGTCCAACGCTCGTCCGTTCGATGCTCCTCAGTCCAATCCTGCAACGACGCGCTCCATGTTGCCGATGAACTTCGTCCAGCCATAGGTCGCGCCCTTGTAGGCCGCGTCTTGTTCGGAGCGGAAACCGGTTTGCTCCATGCGGACGTGCGTGCCGGCCTTGGTCGGCGTCAATGTCCAGGTGACAACGCTGTTCATACCCATCGTGCTCCAGCTATAGGACAGCCGTGAGTTCGGTTCGATCAGCAGGACTTCGCTCGCTATGATTCCGTTCCAACCCGGCACAGGGGTCGAGCGGAAGTTAAACGCATGGCCGACGACCGGCTGAAAGTCATTTTTCATCAGCCACTCTTCTATCAACGGGCCTTGCGTGAGCGCGCGCCAGATTTTTTCCGGGGGATGCGGCATTTCGCGTTCGATTACAAGGGACCGGGTGGTGGCGGGTTCGTTCATTGGTCCATCCTTTGGAGAAAAGATTCGAGCCGATCGAAGCGGTCTTGCCAGAAGGCGGCGTAGAAGATCATCCAGTCAATCATCGGTTTCAGGGCTTGCGGTTGGGCGCTGTAATGGGTCTCGCGACCGGCGCGCCGGTCACGTACAAGGCGGGCGTGTTTCAGGATTCCCAAGTGTTTGGAGACTGCGGGCTGCGACACCCCGGCGCGAGCGGTGAGGGCGCGCACGTTTTGTTCGCCGTCGCGGGCGAGATGCTCGAAAATAGCGCGACGGGTGGGGTCTGAGAGTGCGGCGAAAACATGGTCGGTTGCGACTTGCGCTTGCATAGCTGAACCA
The DNA here is from genome assembly GCA_035602855.1 of Candidatus Acidiferrales bacterium. Lineage (GTDB taxonomy): Bacteria > Acidobacteriota > Terriglobia > Acidiferrales > UBA7541 > Palsa-295. Next base: position 110,064 of record DATNLN010000118.1, on the reverse strand, counting down.
TAACCATTCGGTTATTGGTTGTCAAGAGCAAATTTGCGACGCAAGTGATTTTTTTTGCGAGTCGTGGCAGTAAGTGCGGCGACGGCGTCCATTTATGAGTGTTTGCGCAAGCGTGCGCTTTCCGCTAAAATGAATGTTTCAGCATGTGCGCGCGAGGCGCCCTGAGGCACTGCCCGCACATCGACTCGTAGGGCACTCGGACACCCAGAGGGAATGGCGGAAGAAAACCACAGCAGCACACTAGCCTTCGATGCCGCCGACGAGTACCGCCCGGAAGCACCACCGCCCCCTGAAATTCCCGCGTGGAAAGACGGCAGTATTCGTATTGGGATACACACGTCCATAGCAGGCGACATCAGCAGTTCGCTGGAGATCGCGCACGGCTTGGGCGCGAACGCGGTGCAGATTTTTTCGTCGAGTCCGCGGATGTGGAATCGCGGCGGTATGCGCATCGCGGAAGCTGAGGCTGCTCGTTTTCGTGCCCGGCGCAAGGAACTCGGGCTTGGGCCGCTGGTCATTCATGATAATTACCTGATTAACCTGGCATCGCCGAATCCGGTGTTGCGCACTCGCTCCGTGCAGGCGTTTCATCAGGAATTGGTACGCGCAATTGCTTTGGGCGCGGATTATCTGGTGGCGCATCCTGGCAGCGGTCGGGAGAGCACACCGCTGGCAGCCGTCGCTGCGATTGCGCAGGGATTGAAGCAAGCGGCGCGCGGGCTGAAGCTGGGGGACCTGAAAATTCTGCTGGAAAATACCGCAGGGCAGGGAACTTCGATAGGTTCGCGCTTTGAAGAGCTGCGCGCGATTCTGGATTCTTCGCCGGACTTGCCGCTAGGTATCTGCATCGATACGGCGCACACGTTTGCGGCCGGCTGGGATCTGCGCACGGTGGAGGGGCTCGAACACACTTTGCAGGCGCTGGACCGCACCGTGGGCCTGGACCGCGTCTATGTGGTGCACGTGAACGATTCGAAAACGCATGTGGGTTCGCGCGTGGATCGGCACGAGCACATTGGCAAGGGCAAGATTGGCCTGGAAGCTTTCGGTCGCATATTGAATCACCCTCTGCTGGCGGCGCGCGCTTTCATTCTGGAAACGCCGATTGATGCGCCGGGCGACGATCGCCGTAACGTCGCGGCGCTGTGGAAACTGCTGGGGCGCGTGGTGACGGCCAATGGCGATGGCATGAAGCCGCGCCCGCATCGCGCTAAGAAGGTCAAGGCCGCGAAGGCTGCAGCTGCGCGCCGCGCGAAAACGACTTCCGATACGAAGAAGAAGGCAAAAACGAAACCGCGATCGCGAGGGAAGTGAACTTGGCCGATTCCGACCACAAACATGCAAATTACGATCCCGCGCAAATCGAAGCAAAATGGCAGAAAGTGTGGGAAGAGCAACAAGCCTTCAACGCAGTAGATAACGACTCCTCACGCCCCAAATATTACATGCTCGAGATGTTGCCTTATCCCTCCGGCACGATGCACATGGGACACATGCGCAACTACACCATCGGCGACGCCGTGGCGCGCTACAAACGCATGCGCGGATTCAACGTGCTGCACCCGATGGGATGGGACGCGTTCGGCTTGCCGGCGGAAAACGCGGCGATCAAGAACGGCACCCACCCGCGCGAATGGACCAGCCGCAACATTGCGGAATTTCGCAAAGTGCTGCGCCGCTTCGGTTTCAGTTACGACTGGAGCCGGGAAATTTCCACTTGCGAGCCGGAATATTACCGCTGGAATCAGTGGCTATTTTTGCGCATGTTCGAGAAGGGCATCGCGTACCGCAAGAAAAGCAAAGTGAACTGGTGCCCGGAGTGCGCAACGGTTTTGGCGAACGAGCAGGTGATTGACGGCTTCTGCTGGCGCCACGAAACCACGCTGGTGGAAGTGCGCGAGCTGGAGCAGTGGTTTTTCCGCATCACGCACTATTCCGATGAACTGCTCGCGGATATGAAGTTGCTGGAGGACGGGTGGCCGGAGCGCGTCCTGGCGATGCAGCGGAATTGGATCGGCAAATCGCAGGGCGCGCGCGTGGAATTTAGGGTGGCGCAGATGGAAGGCATGGCGCTGGAAGTTTTTACCACGCGCATTGACACGATTTACGGCGCTTCGGCGCTGGTGATTTCCGCGGGCCATCCCAAGCTGGATGAACTTCTTGCGGGGGTGCCGGGGCAAGGCGCCTTGAATTCGCAGCTGAAAGCCTTGCGGCAGAAAAGCTCGCGCGCGGCGGATATTGCTTTGGCGGAAAAAGAGGGATTTTTCACGGGACGCTTCGCGGTGAATCCATTTTCGGGCGCGCCGATTCCGATTTGGGTGGCCAATTTTGTACTGGCGGAATATGGGACGGGGGCGGTGATGTGCGTTCCGGCGCATGACGAACGCGACTACGAGTTTGCACAAAAATATCATCTGCCGGTAAAGATTGTGGTGCAGCCGCTGTCCGGAGTGCCGCTGCGCATTGATCGCATGAGCGAGGCTTTTACCGAGCGTGGACGGCTGGTGGATTCCGGCCCCTATGACGGCCTGACGACCCAGCAGGCGCAGGAAAAAATGATCGCTGACGCGCAAGCGAAGGGCTATGGCGCGGCTGAGACGACTTACCGACTGAAAGATTGGGGCGTTTCGCGGCAGCGTTATTGGGGCACGCCGATTCCTATCGTGTTCTGCGAAAAAGATGGAATTGTGGCGGTGCCGGACGATCAGTTGCCAGTGCGTTTGCCGGAAAATGTGACGCTGACGGGGCAGGGGCAGTCACCGCTGGCGGGTTCGCCGGAGTTTGTGAACACCACTTGCCCGAAATGCGGCGGCCCGGCGCGGCGCGAGACGGACACGATGGATACGTTCGTTGATTCTTCCTGGTATTTCTATCGCTATACCGACCCACACAATAGCTCCGCGCCATTCGATAAGGAAAAAGTACGCTACTGGTTTCCGATTGACCAGTATGTCGGCGGAATTACGCACGCCATTCTGCATCTGCTTTATTCGCGATTTTTCTGCAAGGTGATGCGCGATATCGGGCTGGTGCAGCATAACGAGCCGATCACGCGGCTTTTTACGCAGGGCATGGTGCAGAAGGGCGGCGTGGCGATGTCTAAATCGCGCGGCAACGTGGTGGGCGCGATTGAGATGGCCGATAAATATGGCTGTGATACAGGGCGTTTGTACACTTTGTTCGCCGCGCCTCCGGAAAAAGATCTGGAGTGGAGCGAAGAGGCCATCGAAGGCTCGGCGCGTTTCCTGAAAAAAGTCTACCGGCTGGTGACGGACCACGCGGATCGGCTGCGCAGCATTCAAACCGACCTGACGCAGCAAACGGATTTGAGCAACGCGACGGCGAAGGAAAAGTTGTTGGTGCGCAAGGTGCATCAAACGCTGAAACGCATCAGCAACGATTTCGAGGTGCGTTGGCACTTCAACACTTCGGTTTCCTTGCTCATGACGCTGGTGAACGAGATTCATGCGCAGGAGCCATTGGACGTCGACCTTAGCCCGATGATCCTGAAGCGCGGGCTGGAAATGCTGCTGCTGATGCTTTCGCCCATGGCGCCTCACATCGCCGAGGAATTGTGGCAGATGCTCGGGCACCAGACCAGTTTGGCGCGCGAGAAGTGGCCGCAATATCGCGACGATCTGGCGCGCGAGGAGCAGTTCGAGGTGATCATTCAGATCAACGGTCGGCTGCGCGGCAAAATTCTGGTGGAAGACGATCTGAGTGAAGAGGAAACTTTAAATCGCGCGCTCACCGATCCGCGCATTGCGGTGCTGATTGCCGGCAAGGAAATCACGAAAACCGTGGTCGTGCCCAGGAAGCTCGTAAATATTGTTTTGCGATAGTACGAATTTGAGGGAACTTATGACCGCGAATACCGGAACCGCAGTGCAGCAGCAAGCGGGAGGCAGGGTGAGCACGCGACACGGAATTGTGGTGCTGGATTTCGGGGGGCAGTACACGCAGCTGATTGCGCGGCGCATCCGCGAGCAGCAGGTGTTCTCCGCGATTTTGCCGTGCACGGCGAAGCTCGAGGAAGTCCGCGCGCACGAGCCCGTGGGCATCGTTTTGTCCGGCGGCCCTAGTTCCGTGTACGACAAAGATGCGCCGGTGTGCGATCCGCAGATGCTGCAGCTGGGCATTCCGGTGCTGGGGATCTGCTACGGCATGCAGTGGCTCACACATTCTCTAGGCGGCAAGGTGGCTGCGGCGGCGCGGCGGGAGTATGGGCCCGCGCAGCTGGACGTGGCCTGCGACTCCAAATTATTCAGCGGTATCCCCGACCATCTGAAGATCTGGAATAGTCATGGCGATCATGTGATGGAAGTTCCTGCGGGTTTTGTAATCACCGGGCGCACCGACAACGCGATCGCCGCCTTCGAGCATCCCGAAAAGAATTTCTACGGCGTTGAGTTCCATCCCGAAGTAAATCATACGGATCGCGGCACGGAAATCTTGCAGAATTTCGTGTTCGGCATCTGCGGCGCGAAGAAGAACTGGAGTCGCGCGGGGTTTATCGCCGCAACCGTAGACGCGATTCGCAAGCAGGCCGAAGGAGCGCGAGCGATCTGTGCGCTTAGCGGCGGTGTGGATTCGGCGGTCGCTGCGGCACTGGTGCATCGCGCGGTGGGCGATCGCCTGATCAATGTGTTCGTGGATACCGGGCTACTGCGCGGCAACGAATATCGCGAGACGCTGGAACTGTTGCGCGACCGCATGGGCTTCACGGTGATAGGCGTGGATGCCTCCGAGCGGTTTCTGGGCAGGCTCGCAGGCGTCACCGACCCTGAGCAAAAACGCAAAATCATCGGCAAGGAATTTATTTCCGTGTTCGTGGAAGAGCAGGGCAAGCTGCTGGCAAATACGACGGGCCTGCCGGTCAAATTCCTGGTGCAGGGAACCCTGTATCCGGACGTAATCGAATCCGTCTCCGTGAAGGGGCCATCCGCGGTGATCAAGTCGCATCACAATGTAGGAGGCTTGCCCGCGGACATGCCGTTCGGCCTGATCGAGCCGTTGCGCGATTTGTTCAAGGATGAGGTGCGCCAAATCGGCCGCGAATTAGGCCTGCCTGAGGAAATTTTGGTAAAGCATCCGTTCCCAGGCCCGGGCCTGGGGGTGCGTCTGCTGGGAGCGATCACGCGCGAGAAACTGGAGACGCTCCGCGCCGCAGATGCCGTGGTGGTGGAAGAAATCCGGCGCGCGGGATTGTACGAAAAAGTGTGGCAGGCATTTGCGGTGCTGCTACCGGTGCAAAGTGTGGGTGTAATGGGAGACGGAAGGACGTACGGATACACCGTTGCAGTGCGCGTCGTGGACTCGCTGGACGCGATGACCGCTGATTGGACCAGACTGCCGCGTGAAGTACTGGAGCGGATTTCGGTGCGCGTCGTAAACGAAGTTCCCGGAGTGAACCGGGTGGTTTACGACATCAGTTCGAAACCGCCAAGCACCATCGAATGGGAGTAGAGCCAAGCGCCGCGCAAGAAATCGGACAGAAGATTCTTAGCGGTTAGCCATTTTCTGGGCCATGTACATCAGCAAACGACGGTCGCCCTCATCAATACGGCCAAGCAACCGGCGGAAGCGTCCCAGAGCCCGAGCATCTTTCCCACGGCTTCCCCACGCGATATCGTCGGCCGACTTCCGCTTGGGAAGGTTCGGCAGCACGGGCGGTTCTTCGCCGTCGTAGAAGAGCTGGTAGAGCGGGACTTCCATAGCCCGCGCCAGCTTTTCCAGCGTTTCGATCGCCGGAACAGTATGGCCGTTCTCGACGCGCGAAATGTAACAGCGGAGGAGCCCAGTGCGCTTCTCGATGTCGCCTTGGGAGAGTTTTTTTGTTTCACGGAGCAGACGGATGCGTTCTCCAATTATCATGTGCGGTATTGTCACATGATAATCTATCTGCCGCAACAAGCTAATTTGAGGGAGTCGTAAAATTACCGCTGTAACCAGAATCGCGTGCCTAACGTCCCAAAGAACATGGCAGCCACTGCTTCGGCGCTATCGCTCCCGGTGACCCGGCGAGAGAAAGGCGAAGAAGAACGGCAACTGGTCCGGCTGGCCCAGAGCGGGGAAGAGGCCGCTTTCGAGGAGCTGATCCGGCGGCACCAGCAGCGCGTCTTCGGGCTGGTGAGCGGGATTTTGCGCCGGCGCGAAGACGTGGAAGACGTGGTGCAGCAGGTGTTTTTGAAGGTCTTCGTTTCGCTCAAGCGATTCGATCAGCGCGCCGCCTTTTCCACCTGGCTGTATAAGATATCGGTGAACGAGTGCTGGGATTATCTGCGCAAGAAAAAAGTCCGCCCGCTCGTGTATGAGGCGGACCTCTCGGAAGAGCAAGTTTCGCGGCTCGATGGCGTGGTTTCGGCCGATCAGCCGCAGGCGAGTTCCAGCGACCGGGCCGAAGCGCGCGATCTGCTCGAGCGCATGATGGAGAAATTGCCGGAGCAGGACCGGGAGTTGCTGGTGCTGAAAGAAGTGGAAGGTTTTTCGGTGCAGGAGCTGGCGGAAATTCTCGACCTCAACGTGAATACTGTGAAAGTGCGACTGTTCAGGGCTCGTGCTCGTTTGATGGACGTGTATCGGCGTCGCCTCCATTCCAAGCCGGCTGGGTCAGCGGGGCCGGCGGAAGATAAGGAAGGACAAGGACAATGAGCATGAATTCAGAAAACAGGAACGCAGAATATCATTACGCGGCTTGTACGCAGTATGAAGCGATGTTGGAAGATCATCTGCAGGGCGTGCTGCGCGGAGCGGCAGCAGCGATGCTAGCCCAGCATTTGCAGAGTTGCTTGGGATGCAGAGAGGCTTTGCAAGACGCTACTGCGAGCGCGCGTTTGCTGGCGTTCGCGGAAGCTTCGCCCGATCCCGGTGCGGGTTTCAGCCGAATCGTGATGGCGCGCATTCGCCAGGAACTGCAGACCAGAGAAGGCAAATCCATTTGGCGGCCGGTGGTGTCGGTGGCCTGGCGGTTTGCGGCGTCGGCGGCTTTTGCGCTGTTGATGCTGGTGTCGTTTGACCTGGGCCGGCACAGCCAATTGCAATCGGATCAGTCCATCATGGCGGAAAATCGCATGCCGGAGATTGTGCCGGAGCGGCCGTCGCTGCCCGCCAATCGCGATGACGTTCTACTAATGATGGCGGATACCAGTCATGGAAAACAGTAAAACACGGCGCGAGGCGGCACTGCTGGTGCTGGTGGTGTTCTTGCTTGGAGTGCTGCTCGGCGGCCTGGGAAATCATCTGTGGGGCGAGCGCGTGTGGGGCCGCCAGAATCCGCCCGGCTCGCCGAGCCGCGACGAACTGGTGAACGACCTGACGCACGAGCTGCAGCTCACTTCCGACCAGCAGCAGCAACTGGGCGCGATCGTGGACGACACGCGGGCGAAAATCCGCACGGCCTACGCGCCGGCGGATACGCAGCGTGAGGAACTTCGGCAGCAGGGACGGGCGCGCATTCGCGCGATTCTGACGCCGGAGCAACTGCCTAAGTTCGAAGCGTTCATGCAACGCCTGGACGAGCAGCGGAAGAAGGACGAGGCAGACAGGCCGAAGCATTAGTTGGCGTTGCGGCTGTGGCCTGGTGTCTGGCGCCCTGCGGCGGGCCGGCTGGCGATCGGCGCATTTCAGCTGAGCAGGAGCAACCGACGAAAGTCCTCGTCGCGTTAATTCTCTTCGCCTGGCCCTGCTGCGCGCAGAGCTACGTGCCTCCTATCGATCCTGAAGCAGCCTGCGGCGCCAAGGACGTGCAATTCCAAGTGAAAAGCGACGTGCAGGGCCAGCACCTGCCCAATGTTGCGGCAGGCAAGGCGGTGGTCTATTTTGTGGAGACGCAAAAGATTGACGCGATCGGCAACATCACCGCGAAAATCGCGCTGGACGGCGCGTGGGTCGGCGCCAATCAGGGCGCTTCCTATTTTTTCGTCACCGTGGATCCTGGCGAGCATCACGTTTGCGCGCGCTGGCAGTCCAGCCTGGCAAGCCGGCAACAAGTTTCACTGAACAACCTGACTGCGGAATCGGGAAAGACGTATTATTTTCTGGTGAGAATTTCGGGAGACGGCCGGACAGGTTATTCCTTTGATTTGGTGAAGATGAATAGCGACGAAGCGCAGCTGCTGATTGCCAGGTCGCCGTATAGCATTTCGCGTGCGAAGAAATCGTGATTCCCTCGCACGCGAAACCGTTTCCCCAGGGCCTTGGGCGGCGAATATTGCGCGGCAGAGAAATGCTCTTAGAACGGTATGTCTTCGTCGGAAATTTCCGGACCGTGAGTAGGGGATTCCTCGCCCGAAGGTCCGCCTTCCATATCAACATCCGCTGAACGGCCTCCGCCTGCGAAACCGCCGCTGTGCGATGATGCGCCGGCGCTGGCTCCCGCCGCAGCGCCGTCGGCGCGGCCACCCAGCATGCGGAAATTGTTGGCCACGATGTCGTAGCTGGTGCGCTTCTGCCCTTCCTTATCCTGCCATTCGCGCGTTTGAATGCGGCCTTCAACGTACACGAGGGAGCCCTTCTTCAGATACTGCTGGGCGATTTCCGCCTGCTTGCCCCACACCGTGATCTTGTGCCATTCGGTGCGCTTTTGGCGCTCGCCGTTCTTGTCCTTGTACGTTTCATCCGTCGCGAGCGAAAAATTGGCGACGGCTTGACCGCCCCCTGTAAAACGCGTTTCTGGATCGCGCCCGAGGCGCCCCACGAGGATCACTTTGTTGACTGACATTGGTTTCCTGCCTGTTTTTCGAGGATTTCCCTGAAGCGTTGAGTATAGCTGATGTGCGGCGCGGCGGCGAGAAATACCGCAGTGCGGGCTGCGGCGGAAGGGCGGCGCTGCGATTTGCGCCTATCGGTGGAGTAATTTCGCGGTTAGACGCGCCCCAGCCGAATTTTGCTAGAATCCAGCGGCGTTCACAGGTTGTTCGTGTACAGAGGAGATTACATGGCGCAAAATTTTCAGAATCATGCGAAGTATGTGCCTGTGTTTCATCTTTTTGTGCTGCCGGTGCTGCTGTTCAATTTTGTATGGGCAATTGTTCGCGTGGTGCGCGCGCCTTCGGGAGGGTCGGTGGAAGCTCTCGTGGTGGCGCTGGCGCTGCTGTTGCTGGCGCTTTATGCGCGGATGTTTGCGCTGGCTGTGCAGGACCGGGTGATTCGGCTGGAAATGCAATTGCGGATGCAGGGCGTATTGCCCGCGAATTTGCGGCCGCGCATTCCTGAGTTCACGCTGAACCAGCTGGTGGCGCTGCGATTTGCAAGTGACGCGGAACTGCCCGCGCTCGCGGGCAAAGTTCTGGGCGAGAGTCTCAACGACCGCAAGACCATCAAGCGCATGATTCAGAATTGGCGGGCGGATGATTTGCGGGCGTAAACCGGATACACGCGAATTTGGCCGGGCAGAAGCTGCAGCAGACAGCCGTCGTGGCGCACTTTGTGCGCCATCCCTGGTGCGTTTGCGATCGACGCTACCAATGCAGAGCGCGCACGAGCGCGGCCAATTTCTTTTAGTGTGGTGAGGAGGCGCGCGGCGCCGTGGTGGTGGCCCCTATTTCCTTCAGTTTGGCTTGCGCGCGGCGCGCTTCGTCCGCGCCGGGGAAGCGGCGGACTACTTCGCGCAGATCTTTCGTGCCGGTCGCCTTCATACCCAGCTCCAGCTCTGCGAAGCCCTTCTTCAGGAGCGCTGCAGCGAGTTTGTAACTTTGCGGATAGTTCGCCAGGACTAGATTGTATTGCGCGATGGCGTCCTTGAAGTCCGCTTGCGCGTAGGAAATTTCTCCCAGATAGAATTGCGCGTTCGAAGCGAGATCGGTGGAAGGGTAGTGTAGCACGTAGTCGCCGAACTCCTGCTTAGCCAAATCGTACTTTCCCGTGGTGAAATCGCGCAGAGCATTTTGGTAGAGTGTGTCGGAAGAAGCTGCCGGGAGCGAAGAGAGGCCACCGCGACCAGGCGGCGGATTCCCGGCCGCGCCGCCGGAGCTGTCTGCGGACGGGGGCGCACCAGGTGCGTTCGACCCAGGGCCGGGCCCGCCGTTGCTGGGAGCGCCGCTGGCCGCGCCGCCAGCTATCCGGCCGTCAATGCTCTGCAGCGTGCTTTGCATGTCGTTAATTTGCGCGGCGACTTTTCCGACGCGCGCCTGGACGTCTTGCAGATTATCGGAAACGCCCTGAGTTTGCGTGGACATGGTGTCAATCCTGGCTGAGCTGCTGGCCGTGGCTTCCTGTACGTTCTTCTGCAGCGCAGCCATTTGCTGGTTCAGTGCATTCACTGAATCAAGAGATTGTTGCAGCAGGGTGCGCAATGACGCGTTGTTTGCATCAAGGGTTGTGCGCATGGCTTGCTGCCCCTGCAGCAGCTGCGAGACGTCTTCCTGCAGCTGGATAATTTCCTTGGATACGGCGCCGGTGGGCCGAGGATTCAACATCGAGCCAAGGACCGCGCCAACAATTAACGCTGCCACCGCGAGCACTGCTGATCGTGCGCGCATGATTGCCTCCTGGACTGAATTCAATCGAGTGAAGAGGGCTCGAAACAACATCCGCAAAATTTATTGCTGCCGGACGTCCTGATTTGCAGAGGCGGGTGCCCGTGCCGACGCGAGAACCCGCCCCTACGTTGTCGAAAAGCTGCGCGAACTGTTTATTGCGCCGCCACGAAGTGCCCGCGGCGATTTTGCTGCCAGCACTCTTCGGTATGCTCGCTGCAGAAGGGCCGCTCTTTGCCCCAGCTGACGGTGTCCATGCGGTTCGCGCCGATGCCCAGCGAAATCAGATAATTCTTCGCTGCCTGCGCGCGCCGTTCACCCAAGCCGATGTTGTATTCGGTCGAACCGCGCTCATCGCAATGGCCTTCGATGGTTACGCGCACCTGCGGGTAGGAACGCAGAAATTCCGCTGTCTTGGCCAGGGCGTCGCGCGCGTCTGGGCGAATATCGGCCTTGTTAAAATCAAAGAAAGCGTCCTTTACGTTCTGCTCGAAAAGTTCGCTCATGCTTTGATTGTTGGCTGGAGGGACGCCCGCAGCACCAGCATTCACGGTGACGCGCGTGGTGGCCGTGGCGGTGCCGCCCGGTCCGGTGGCGGTGATGGTGTAGGTCGTGGAGCTGGTTGGATTCACCGGCGTCGAACCTTGCACCGCGACCTTGCCAACGCCCGGTTCGATATCCGCATCAGTGGCGTCGGTCGAGCTCCAGGTGAGAGTCGTCGAATCGCCGCTATTAATCTGCGCCGGAGACGCGGACAGCGTCACCGTGGGCTGCGCAGTGGGCGCGGGTGCGGCATGAGTAGGCGGCGCGGTGGCCACCTGTTTCTTACAACCGCCCACAAATGTAAAAACCGTGGCCACTCCCAACAGGAGCGTGAATTTCCGAATCGTACCCGCCTGCATAAGTTGCCTCCTTCTGCGATTTCCGGGTTTCCCTGAGGAAACTGCCGGGACATTTAGCGCTATTGCTTGTCCTTAAAGCTACTGCGCCTGGAAAAAACTTTGCGCCAAAATTGGGCGACGACCTGCGAAGCCACGCGGCGCGCATTTGCCGTACGCAAGCGCTTACTCTATTTCGGCGACCAGTTAGGCGATTCGTTCTGGCCCTGGAACGTCAATTGGCGCGGCAAGCTGCCATCCGCCAGCATGGTCCAGATGTGCCGCGTGCCGGTGCGCGTCGATTCGAAAACCAGGTGGCGACCGTCCGGCGCCCAGCTGGGCCGTTCGTTGCGCCCTTCGTCGCGCGTCAATTCCACCAGTTGGCGGGACACAATGTCCATGATATAGATATCGAAGTTACCGCTCGGGCGTCGCCAGCTAAATGCGAGCAATTGCCCATTTGGTGACCATGAGGGATCCACGACGTAACCCATGTCCGGCATGTCGAGTTTTTGCACGTCGGTGCCGTCGGAATTCGCCAGGTAAAGAACCGGCTCGCCCCCACGGTCGCTGACAAATACAATTTGTTTGCCGGTTTTCGGATTCCATGCCGGGGAAGTGCTGACGCCCGCGGCAAATGTGATGCGTTTCAAGCCGCCGCCGCTCGCGTCGGAGAGATAAATTTCCGGATCACCGTTCTGGCTGGACATGAAGGCAATTTGATTGCCGTCGGGTGACCAGGCCGGAGAACTGTTAGAGCCGCGATAACGCGGAAATGAAATCAGGCGGTCGGAAATCGTGGAATAGAGGCAAATCTGCGGCGACGTGATGCCGCGGAATGGCACGTAGCACGTGAACGCGATGCGGTCCACGCCGGGCGCCCAACGCGGCGTCAGCGAAATGGATTTCAGGTGCGTGAGCTGGTGCTGATTCTGGCCGTCATAATCCATGGCCCAAATTTCCTTGTTGCCGCTGCGCGTGCTCACATAAGCGATCTGCGTCTGCGCAATTCCGGGCGAGCCGCCGCTCAGCAGTCCCACGATATCATCGGCGAACTTGTGCGCCAGCGCGCGCGCACCGGCATCCGTGGCCGGACCGCGATAGATTTTCTGCAAAGCGATGGGCGCTTGCGGATTGTGCACGTCGGACAAATATCCGGCGGCGACCAAGTTCGTCGCGTCACCGGACAAATTGCCGTAGGCCAGCATGTAAACGTTGGCCGGCGCGACGGACCACTCCGCGAATGTCACTTCGCTGGGCTGACTGGGAATTTGCGGCGGATAAAAGCTGGGGCTGACGAGTTCCAGCACGCCGCAGAATTCCAGGTCTGACCAGAGCACGTCGTGAAAAGTTTTCTCGAGTGCCGGTGGAATGGGCTGGCGCACCGCGAATTCAGGCACCCCGACGCGGGCTTTACTGACGCCGAGGCCGGTGCCGGTCTTAAACCAGTCCTGCGCCGAGGCATTGCGGGCGCAGGGCAGCAGCGCCGCCGTCAATAGTGTTGCGATGATTGTGAGTTTTCTTGTCATATTTTTTATTGTGCGCCAGCTTGCTGCCGCGTCTGTTGCACTGCTTGCGGCTCGCTCACGCTTCCTCACCTTTTGAAATCGAACCAAAATTCGACGCTTACTTTTGAGCCGGAATAGGCAGGCGGCAACTGCTGCATCGGGCTGGCGTCGCGAATGGCGCGGACTGCCGAAGAATCCACCGAAGCGTTCCCGCTGGACTTGGTCACTTGAATATTGGTGACGCTGCCGTCGCGCAGTATGTCAAAAGTTGCCACTACGCGCGGCGCAAATTGCACGCTCGGGTCCACCGTAGATTGCAGCCAGGTGCTGCTCACCTTGCGCTGCACGGCTTCCACGTACCAGGAAAAACGCGCGCCGAAATTTCCCGCGCCAGGACCTTCGAAACCCATGCCAGCTTGTGTGCTGGAGCCTGCCCCCATCGCGAACGAGCTGTAAGGCACCGTGGGAGTGCCGCCACCGCCGTAGGGAACTGCGTTCGGGGGAGGAGGAGCGGGATTTTCCAGGATCTTCGAAGGGCGTGTCACATACTTCGGCAGTTTATTTTTCTCGAATTTCGGAATCGGTGTGACGTCCGGGGGGGGCTCCAGCTTAGGTTGCGGTTCGGTTTTGTACAGACCTTTGGATTCGTCCACCACGCGGCTAGGCGTCTCCACGTCCGGCTGCGGCATGGGAACCGCGGGCAGACTTCCAACCACGCCGACGGTAACTGCTCCGCCCGGCCCGCCCCACGAATCGCCTTGCTGGGTGTAAATCGCAGAGCCGATGAAGAGAACCACCAGGCCGGCATGCAACACCAGCGAAGCCGACAGCGGCCCGGCTAAATTATCCGTACGCGGGTTGGCGGCGAGAGTAGCCATGTCATTGAGCTTGCGGGCGCTCGCTGAGCGGCTGGGTGACCACGCTGATATTTTGTATGCCGGATTGCCGCAGGGCGTCCACCACGGTTGCCCAACTGCCGAAAGGAACTGTTTCATCGCAGCGAACGTACACCGCTTGATGCTGCGGGTCTTTCATCTGCGAAAGCAACTGCCCGCCGAGGTCGTGGATATTTACCGGCTTGTCGTTCAGGTAGACGCGTTGCGCGCGGTCGATGGTGACGACCATGCGCACCTGCGTCAGCTCTTTCACGGTTTTCGTTTTCGGGACGTCTACTTCGATTCCGGACTGCAGAATCGGCGCGGTGATCATGAAAATGATCAGCAGCACCAGGACGACGTCAATGAACGGAACCATGTTGATTTCCGAAAGTGACGACCCGGATTCGCGTTGTATCTGCGGCATGGTTTCTTTCTGCTCGAATGCGTAAGTTACTGCTGCCGTCGCAGCGGCTACGGGCTGTAAATCGTTTCAATCTTCGCGACAAATTCCGACGCGAAACTATCCATGCGCGCCGCAATGCCGCGAATTCCGCCTAGGTAGTAGTTGTAAGCGATCACAGCGGGGATGGCTGCGAACAATCCCGCTGCCGTAGTGATAAGCGCTTCGGCAATTCCGGGCGCAACTGCGCGCAAACTTGCCGAACCCGCATCGCCCAGCCCAGCGAACGCGTCCATCACGCCCCACACCGTGCCGAACAAGCCGATGAAGGGCGAAACCGAGCCAGTGGTTGCGAGCCAAGGCATCCATTTTTCCAGCTTGCGTACTTCGTCGCCGGCCGCGACTTGCATCTGCACGCCGACGGCGTTGGCATTCTTGACGCGCGGCGCGCTGGCGACCGCCGTGCCGCCTTCGGTAACGCCAGGAGCCACCGGACGCCGCTCGCGCGCGCCCATTTGCGCCTCGAGCTCGCGATATCCGGCCTGATACACGTGCGCAAGTGGAGTGCCGCCTGCGCCCATCCGCAGTGTGGCCGGATCAGGAAGCCCGCGTCCCGCGCGGAACATCTCCAGAAATTTCTTGGTTTGTGATTCGATTTGCCCGAGTGTCCGGGATTTTTGGAAAATGATAGCCCACGAGAAAACAGAGAGGACTAGTAGGATGCACAGTACGACTCGCGCCACCCAACCCGTTTGTGTGATGAGCGTTTCGAGCTGGCTGGAGAAAACTAACAGCGCCAGAACAGAAATTGTTCTCCCCCCAGGAAAAAGTTTTAGAAAAATGGCCCGTAAACACCGTAGCACACGCACGAGGAAGGGTCAAACAAATCAACAACCTACAGGAAATACCTGATGCGCTTAACGACACAGGTATCCGTGCGTCTGCGGTCCAGGCGGGCGCGAACCGATGACCTGGCGCGGCGTCGCGACCCCTGGCCGAATGGGTTAGTTACTTAACCACACAGCGAGCCGGGCGAATTGCAAATCACAGGGGAGCAAAGTATGCTCCGCCTTCTCGCCACAGCAGAGGGATGGCAGCATGGCTGGCCGTACAACCATTACGCTCGCGGGCGTTTCCGACCAACACGGCGGCGCTGCGTCGCGCGCCCTACAATGCACCGTGCTCTGGAAGGCTTTTCTATTCTGTCTCCTTGCGCTGACTCTTCCGGGGCCGGCGCGTTCCCAGGATTCGCTGCGGATCGAAAGCGTTGGCCTGAGCGACTACTACTCCGTTGCCGATCCGACTCCTGTGCGCGTGCACATTCCCGCCCTGTCGCATGCGCAATCCATCGAACTTGAGTTCCTCGTGCGTTCCGGCGATATCCCGTGGCAGCGCGAAATCAGCCGCACGGACCGATTTACCGAACAGGTGGAGGCCGCCGCCGGGCAAGCATTGGAAATCGAAGCACCGATCTTCGTTCCGCAGGCGAATTGGCGCGAGCTGCAGGTGACCGCCTCGACCACCGGCGGACAAGCCATCGGGAGCGTAAGACGGGATCTAAAAGAACTGACATCTCTTTCGAATGGCCCGTTTCTTGTGGCCGTTTACTGCACCGACGACGCGATTTGCAGGAACGTGCAGTCGCAGATTGCTTTTGGCGAAAATGGCGGGTCCGCCTCGCGAATGAACCAGAATCTTCGTCTCACGACGTTTCGTGACGCGCGCGCGGACTGGTGGGCGTATCAAGCCGTGCAAACCATAGTGCTTGCGGGGCCGATTTCCGGATTTTCAAATGGTGAGCTCCAGGCATTGGAAAATTTCACGCGCGGCGGCGGCGGGCTCGTCGTGTTGGAAGA
Organism: Candidatus Acidiferrales bacterium; assembly: GCA_035602855.1. GTDB lineage: Bacteria > Acidobacteriota > Terriglobia > Acidiferrales > UBA7541 > Palsa-295. Next base: position 94,069 of record DATNLN010000118.1, on the reverse strand, counting down.
AGAAACCGCTGCCAAGGATTTTCTGGCGGCCTACAGGCAAGGCGCCCCCACTCCCAACGCAATCCAGGTCGGCCGCGGACACCTTTTCCGGGTCCGCAGCGTTGCGAGCGAAGACCTGGGTCGAATATTTGCCAGCGGCATGCCGGGCCGAATTGGGCGCGAAACGCCGTTGTTTCCATCACAAGCCTCCGCCGATTCCTTTCTCACGCGCATCGGGATTGTCTTCGCGTTTCCGCGCTTGCGGTGGCTGACGATTTGGCTGGCGGTTTATTTGCTGGTCGTTGGCCCATTGAATTTTGCGATTCTACGACGCATGAAACGGCTGGAATGGGGCTGGGCGTCCGTATGCACGCTGGCCGCGGTCTTCACGGTGGGCTTTTATGTTTCAGGTTCCGCGCGCCGACCCAGGGACTACACGGTGGACATCGCGACCATCTACTCGTTGGACGACCGCAGTCCGTTGGCCGTGGAATATGTGGGTTTGCGCGCTTCTGCACCGCAGTGGGGGGACGTGCGCATTTCCGTGCCTGACGGCGTGCTGCCGATGCCCGCCACTGGCTTTCGCTTCTCGCAGGGCGACGGGGAAGCAGGCGTGGACATCGGCGCGGCCATGACGGACAAGGCGCGCATTCAGAAAGGCTGGGATGTGGAACTGGGCGCGCCGGTCACTCTCACAACAACGATGCTGCGCTGGTCATTTCAAGACTGGGGCTTTGAGGGATTTCACAAATTCCAGGGGCCCGTACATTGGACGCCGGCCGGGAAATTGAAAAACGAAACTGGCGTGTCGTTCCGCGAAGCGATGTACTTCGACTTCGGCGCCAACAAGGAGTATGTACTTGCTCCGATCGCCGCCGGGCAGGAGGCTGATCTGGCGGGAGCGCCGACCGGCGAAATCTGGACACGGAAAAAATCGTCCAACAATGCGCATGAAGAGACGCTGCGGTTCGATAGTAGCATTCGTAAGCCGGCCTTTTCGCTGGTGGAGTTGCCGTTGTGGAGTAATGAGATCCCCAAGGTAGGGCATTTGTTCGCAGGTCTTTCCGATGAGCCAATTCCGGGCGCAGAACTCCAGCCCGCTGGAGCGCGCCGCGCCGCGATGGCTTTGACAGTCGTGTATCTCAGCGAAAAATGATTGAAGTCAACGAAATTCGAAAGAGCTACAACGGCTCGCGCGCGCTGGACGGGTTCAGCTTGCGTGTCGAAAAAGGCGAGCTGTTCGGATTGGTGGGGCCGAACGGCGCGGGTAAGACCACCCTAATCAAAATTTTGTCCACGCTGATACGAGCGGATTCGGGTGTCGCGCGGATTGCGGGTATGGACGTCGCGGCAAATCCGCTGGGCGTGAAAAGCATTGTTGGGTACATGCCGGACCAGCCCGGACTGTACCAGGACATGCGCGTTCGCGAATTTCTGGAATTTTTCGCGGAGGCGTTTCACATTGCGGGCCAAAGGCAACGGACAGTCGTGGACGAGGCGTTGGCGAATTCGGGACTCGCGGCGCGTGCTGAAAGTTTTGTGGAAGAGCTTTCCTTCGGCATGAAACAAAGGCTGTTTCTCGCCAAGACGCTGCTGCATTCGCCGCAGGTGCTGTTGCTGGATGAGCCTGCCACCGGACTCGATCCTCTGGCGCGCGTCGATCTGCGCGATCAGCTGAAGCGCCTGAACCAGCTGGGAATTACGATTTTGCTTTCTTCGCACATTCTCGCGGACCTGCAAGAGATATGTTCGCGCGTGGCCTTGATCGCCGGGGGAAGAAATCAAGAGGATGCCGCCGGAAGCAGCGTTATCGAGCTACGCAGTCAGGATGCTACCCAGCCACAATTGTATGAGGTGGGCGTGCTGCAAGATGGCGCGCGGGCGGGCCAATTGGCGAGCGCCGTTTTCGGAGTGAAAGTTTTGCTCGCCGAGCCATTACGAATTGTGGTGGAAATTTCCGGCGATGCTGCGCGAGCGCCGGAATTGTTGCGCCAGCTGGTGATGGGCGGTATTCAGGTGCTGCGCTTCGATCGTCCGCCCGTAACTTTGGAGCAACGCTACCGGGAAGCATTTGGAGAAAAGCCGCTATGAATCCGATGATCCGCAAAGAGCTGCGCCAGCGCATGAGGGAACGGCGCGGGTGGATTTTACCATCGCTCTATCTTCTGGTTCTCGGCGCCATCATCTCGTTCGCCTACTATGAGGTGTCTGCGGATTCCAGTGCCACGATGCAAGGCTGGCAGATCGGCACGGTAATGTTCTTGACCCTGACGTACTCGCAACTGGCGCTGCTGCTGTTGATGGCGCCGATTTTCAGCGCGGGGGCGTTGACCATCGAAAAGGAGCAGCGAACGCTGGGTGGTTTGCTGACTTCGCTGCTGGGGCCGGTGCAGATCTGGTGGGGGAAGTTTGCCGCGTCGTTGATGTTCATTCTTCTTTTGCTGGTGATCGGCATTCCGGTGCTGAGCGTGGTCTTCGCTTTTGGTGGTGTGGGCCCGTGGGAAGTGGGCATCGTGGCTTTTACCACCGTGGTGATCCTGGGAACGATGAGCGCGATCAGTTTGTATTGGTCTTCAGCCTTCCGGCGCAGCGTGCATGCGACGGCGGTGAGCTATGTCACGGTGGTGTTGATGACGCTGGTGACGCTGATTATTTTCGGGATGGCGATGCCGCGAGTGCACTCGCAGGATGGATGGCATTCGATCCCGTTGGAGGTTCGTGCGCCGCTCTATCTGAATCCCTTGTTTTTTCTCACGGCGGCGCTGGTTCCTAGGAAACAGCTCTATCCGGAATGGTTCATCTGTCTGGGCGCGTTTGTCGCGGTCGCGGCTCTATGCGCCGTGCTGACGCTGCGCAATTTGCGCCGCAGCGGCGAGATCGCCTGACGTTGCCGCAGCGCGCTGCGCATCGCATCCGCACGAACCACGCCTCCCTGATCACCAGTTACCGCTCACGACTCACGGCGCTTCCGTCTACAGCGTCGTGCGGGCTGTCGCGGTCTTGTAGGTGTAGGTAATTTGCGCGAGGGATTGCGCGAACTGGATGGCTTGGGCTGTTGTGATCGTGGTTGGGAGCTTCAGCAAGCCGGCGCTGGCGAAGTTGGTGATCATCGTTGCTATGCCGGAGTTGGCTTGCGTCCAATTTACTGTGCCGCTCACGGTGGCGCTGACTACGTAGGAATCGATCACGCGCAGCATGGTGCCAGGGGAGAGCAGTATACCGTTGTTGGTGTTCATTACGTTGACCAGGTCGAGTGAAAACCATTTCAAGTCCTGCGAAGTCGTCTCCGCCGGAAGCTTGAGGAAATTGTTGGCGATCCCCGCGTCCACGATGGAATCAATCGCGGCAGTTTGCGCCGCCTGATTGGCGGAGCTGTCGGCGTTCGTCGGCGGCAGGGCATCGGCCACTGCGCTCGCCAGGCCCACTACTGCAAGTGCCGTCGGTTGTTCCCGCACGATCTTAGAAACTGACACACCGTATGCTTTGAATTCGGACATGCTCATGCCGAATTGCGTCGTCACCAGCTGCGTGTGCACCGCGTTCGCTACAAAGCACTGTACGGCGGCCTCCTGACCCGAATTGCAGTTGCCCTGCGCTCGCAATGGCGGCGCGGCGGACACGACGAACAGACACACCCCTGCCAAAGCAATATTTTTCAGGATCATTTTTGAACGCTCCTCAGAATGAAATGACGGCTGCGCGGTTCAACGTGGGCTTGGGGCCGCGGAAAGCGCGCTGGCTAGCTGCGTTCCAGCTAGTGCCATGATGCGCCGTGCGCCGTGAGGTCACAACTGTCCAAGTGGACAGATTGAGGCCAGTCAGCCGTGCACGGATGGGCGCGCGTCGCACGGGCGCTATGCCATGCTGCATCATTCGTAGCGCAATGCTTCCACGGGGTTTAGTCGCGCAGCCTTGGTAATCCCGGCGATCCAGAGGGCTGTCTCGGGTGCGAGTGGGCGCTGGTTATAAGACCTAAGCCGGAGCGGAAATGTTCGCCGCAGCTGAATCACGAGGCGCCGTCTGCCACGCACCGTGCTAGACTTCAGATTGAGCCATGGCTAAATCGTTTGACGTCGGGATCGATTCGCTGGCGAGCGACGGCGTGCGTGCGCCAGCCGCGAATCAGCCGTTGGGACGCGAGGCCGCTGCGGTTGGAATGCTTCCTTTGCCATTGCGCGGGCTGCGAAGCGCGGCTCTGCCTGGCGATGGTTCGGTTCCGGCAGGCAAATCGTTCTTCCTGGAAACTTTTGGCTGCCAGATGAACGATCACGACAGCGAGAAAGTGGCTGGCGTGCTGCAAGGGCGCGGGTACCACGCCGTGGAAAGTCCGGCATTGGCCGACCTGGTCCTCTACAACACCTGTAGTATCCGCGAAAAAGCCGCGCAAAAAGTTTTCGCGCGCCTGGGCGATTGGAAGACTCTCGCCGACGGAAAAATTATTGGCGTGCTGGGCTGTCTGGCGCAGCAGGAAGGCGAAGAAATCTTCGAGCGCGCGCCGTGGGTCAGTTTGGTGTGCGGCTCGGCGAGTTACCGTAAGCTGCCGGATTTGATCGCGCGGCTGGAATCGGGCGGACGGCGCGTGACGGGCCTGGACCTCGACACGGACGAGACGTTTGAGACCGAAATCACGCGCCGCGACAATAGGCTGCGCGCGTACATCACAATTATAGAAGGTTGCGATTACGCGTGTTCCTACTGCGTGGTGCCGCATACACGCGGGCCGGAACGAAGCCGCGCGAGTGACGCCGTGCTCTGTGAAGCTCGCCGCCTGGCCGATGCGGGGTACACGGAAATACAATTGCTCGGCCAGACTGTGAATTCCTATAGCGATCCTTCGCCGCGCCAGTGGAAATTCGTGGACTTGCTGCGCGCCGTGGCTGCGGTGCCGGGAATTCGCCGCGTGCGCTTCACTACGTCGCACCCGAATGATTTTCACCGCTCGATCGTGGAAGCGATCGACGAAGTTCCCGGACTTTGCGACCACGTGCATCTGCCGGTGCAATCCGGCTCCACGCGCGTGTTGCGTGATATGTTGCGGACCTACACGCGCGAAGAGTATCTCGAGAAGATCGCTTGGATCCGCGCCGCGCGCCGACACATTAGTATCACTTCCGATGTGATCGTAGGCTTTCCCGGCGAGACCGAAACCGATTTCGCGGAGACGCTTTCGCTGCTGGACGCGGCGCAGTATGACGCAATTTTCTCGTTCAAATACTCGCCGCGGCCCAATACTTCAGCGATGCACATGCCCGACGCGATTCCCGAAGAAGAGAAGTCCCGTCGCCTGGCGATCTTGAACGAACACCAGCGCGCGATTCAGATCGCCGCTAACGAGAAGCGGGTCGGCCAGTCCTATGAAGTCCTCGTGGACGGCTGCCACTCCGAGCGCACGCAATGGGGTGGCCGAACCACATGCAACCGATTAATAAATTTTACTTCGCCGCACGTGAATCTTCTGGGAGAATACGTCCAGGTGAAGATTACGCGCGCGGGTCCGAATAGTTTTGCCGGCGAGCACGTCACCTAAAGCCCCGGGAGGCCACCATGGAACTCGAAGTAAAGATTCGAGGCTTAATGATGGACCCCGTAACGAACATGCCTGTAGTAGTCCTGAAGGAAACTTCCGGCAGCGGAGTTCTACCCATCTGGGTCGGTGTGTATGAGGCCAACGCGATCGCGCTGGAAATAGAAAAAGTACAGACGCCGCGGCCGATGACGCACGACCTGCTGAAAAATGTTCTCACCGGGCTGAACGTGCACGTGCAGCGCGTAGTGGTTTCCGATCTGAAAGACGATACTTTTTACGCGTTGATATGGATGGAACGCGACGGGCAGACCATGTCCATGGATTCGCGGCCGAGCGACGCGCTGGCGCTGGCTTTGCGCCTGGATTGCCCGATTTTTGTTGAGGATGAAGTTCTGAAGCATTCCCGCATGTCCACCGCCGTCACCGAGAAAAGCTCCAGCGAGGATTTGCGCAAGTGGCTGGAAAATTTGAACGATGAAGATCTCGGCCGCTATAAGATGTAGTCGTGAGACGCTGGCTGCAATTTCTTCCGCTGCTGCTCGCCTTAATTCTCGTAGCGCAATTTGTGTTCGCGCAAATGTCGGGTCGTCAGCCCGGAGGTCCGCCGGGTGGAGTGCAGTCCGGACCGCCGAACATCCCGGAAAGTCCTTCGCCTACTGCTGCGCCGGAGCGATCGCAGCGAATTTACATCACCGATTTTGAATTGGATTCTGTTGCTGCGGGCACCGAAGCAGCGGCGACTCCGAGCGCTTCCGCCAAGGCGAAAGCTTCCGCGACGCAGGCGCAGCATCTGGTGAAACTAATGTCAGACAACCTGCTGAAAGATTTCTCGAAGGCGGGTTATGCAACGAAATTGCTGCGGCCGAGCGATCCGCGTCCGGATGATGGATTTCTGATTACGGGCGTATTCGCCCAAGTGCGCGACGACAATCGTTTGCGCCGAGCTGTGATTGGATCCGGTCAGGGCGCGGAAACTTTGCAGCTGTATGTGGCGGCGAAAGATCTGGCGCATTTTACGCCGCCGCTGTACACGGCAGATGCCGCCGACAGCAACGCCAACGGCGCGAAAGCTGGAGCCGTGATCGAGATAAATCCCAACGCCGACGCCGTGAAGTATTCGATCGAAGCGGACGTCACGGATAAAGACATCAAGCAGACCGCGCAGCGCATCAGCGCCGAACTGGTAAAACGCATCAACGCCGCGGTGAAATCCGAGGGCGAGCCATTGAACCGTTACGCCAAACCGTGACGTTGGATTCCTAGTGGCGCGCTTCCGTGCGCCATCGATGGCGGAAGACCGCCGCTACAAAGACTCAGAACAACACCGCGGGAACTTTCCCCAGGCGTTTCAGCAGCGCGAAACCCAGTCCTGCAAACGAATCCTGCATCGCGTGCTGAATCATTCCCGGGCGCAGGCTGTTGCGGTACAGCGCGAGAATTCCGAACAGCGCTCCATACGCCGTAATCGTGACCATGGATTTCACGCCCTGATAGCTGTGCGCGATTCCGAAACAGACGGCCTGTATCGCCACGGCTGCCGCAGCAGAACCAGTGATCGCATGCAGTTGTTTCTGCAAATAGCCGCGAAAAATAAATTCCTCGCAGAAGCCCGCAGTCGCCGACAAAGCAATCCACACAATCACTTCGGGCAGACTGCGGGGCGCTAGCATGAATACGGCCTTGGCGGTCTGCGGACTTTTGCCTATCGAGAGTTGCAATCCGACGAGCATGACGATCACCACAAGCCAAAACATAAAGGCAATGCCGATGTCGCGCATCACATCGCCGAACGTGTTCCACTTGCCGCCGATCAATCCGCGAAAACTTCCGCCCGCAGGCTTCACGCCCAGGAACCACACATAGGAGAGCAGCAGCAGCTCAAGCAAAATCATGAAAAGGTACAGGGACACTTTGCTTCTGAGATGCAGCGCTTCGACGCGCGGGACCGTCGTCCGCCCGTAGTAGGCGTAGCCTATGATGAACAACACAAAGACGATCGTGTGCCACAGCGGCGCGATTCGTTTGGGTCCAGGATTTAGCTGCACATCGGTTTCGGAGGGCGTCATGGCCATTTTTGTGTTTGTGAATCTGTTCGCGATTCAGAATAGCTCATGCCCGGCGGTTGCGATGCGCGAATTGCGAAGCGCTGGGCCAGAGAGTTACGGAACCGCGCACGTTCGTGCTGGACCGGGCGCGTTTTGCTGCAAGACCAATGGCGGTCTGAAGCCCGCCACTACGAAAAGCATTCGCGCTACGTGAGCGGTTTAGACATGAGGATGAAGTGGCAAGGCAATTTAGACTCGATCTCCTCGGGGAAGGGGGCAGTGCCGGTTTCGACGTAGCCCAGCCGCCGGTAGAATGGCGGCAGCTCCGCGCGCAGGCTTACGATGCGTATGTCCATCGCGTGGCAACCGGCGGCGCGCGCATAATTTTCCGCTTCATCTATCAGATGCTGGCCCAGGCCGCGATGTTGGCGCGCTGGGGCCACCGCCAGCAGCCCGAAATAGGCTCGCTCGCCGCGCAGCTCAACCATCACGCATCCCGCGACCCCGGCTGGATCTTCGGCCAAAAGAAAATTGCCCTTTTCCAGCATTGGCTGCAGGGTCTGGGCACTGATGCGGTCGCGCTCGATGAAAAAACTCTCCGCGGCGCGGAAGGCCACATTGATCACACGCACGATGGCCGCGACGTCGCGCGCTTCCGCCCAGCGAGTTTTTATTGCGCCGTTCACCCGTCACCGGTAGCGATATATTGTCATCCGGGGGACATCATGCGCAACGTCGCGCACGGGCGCATATTTGCCGGTTCGTGCGAATCGGTCGGGTGTGCCCCGGCGCCGCTGGGGTAGAGCCGACCGACCCGTGCAACCTGAAATCCGCCGAAATCACTCGCCTAGGCGCATTTTTCGCTTGCAGTGGGGGTGATGAAGTGGGTACAGTGGGCCTACTCGTGGTAGGATTGGGTCCGAAGGCCGCCATATATGGGCCTGCGGTTGCCCAAACGGGGAACGAGGGGCACAGCTTGACTTGCGTCATCGCAGTTGCCAATCAAAAAGGCGGCGTCGGTAAGACCACCACATCCATCAATCTAGCCGCCGCTCTCGCCTTGAAAAAGAAACGCACTCTGCTGGTTGACTTGGATCCGCAATCCAACGCTACCATCGCTTTCTTCGAGCCGGCGGAGATTCAGAGTTCAATGTACGACGTGTTCGCCGATCATCCCACGGAAATGGCGAAGGTGATCAAGCCGACGAAAGATCCCAACCTATTTATGGCGCCGGGTATTCTGGCGCTGGCACGGCTGGAGCAGCAACTGGCCGGGCAGTTTGACGCGCCGTACAAACTGAAAGACGCGCTGACCCCAGTGCTGAAGGATTACGATTTCGTGGTTTTCGATACTCCGCCGGCGCTGGGAATTCTGACTGTAAACGCGCTGGTGGCTTCGACCCATCTGCTGGTGCCGATTCAGGCCGCGTACTTCGCCATCGAGGGCACCGACGATTTACTGGAAACTTACGCGCGTATTCGCTCGCGACCAAATCCAGACCTGAAGGTTCTGGGCGTGGTAATCACGCTCTTCGACAAACGCACCAACATCTCGCGCGACACGCACGAACAGATTCGCGCGACCTTCGGCGACGCGCTTTTTAAAACGCGCATCAGCAAGAATGTGCGGCTGGAAGAAAGTCCGGCCTACAAAGAGACCGTATTTTCCTTCGCGCCCAAATCATCCGGCGCTGAGGACTACAAAAAGCTTGCTCAGGAGGTATTACAACGTGTCCAAGAGGATCGGGTTGCCCGTCACTCTCAAGATGCGGCATGACGCGCATTATGTGGAGACCCTGACCAGCTTCAGCGGCGCGTCGATTGGCCGCATGATTCCGACGGACAAGATCCGTCCGAACCCGGAGCAGCCGCGCAAGGCTTTGGGCGATCTCCGCGAGCTTACCGATTCGATTCGCGAGAAGGGCGTGCTGGAACCTTTGCTGGTGCGTTTCATTCCGCGCGAAGACACTTACTACATTATTTCCGGTGAGCGCCGCTACCATGCATCCAAGGCTGCGGGGCTGCACGAGCTGCCCTGCATCGAGAAGATCGCGGACGACGCAGAAACGCTGGAACTGGGGCTGATCGAAAATCTGCAGCGCAAGGATTTGACGCCATTTGAAGAAGCGGACGGGTTGCAGCGCCTCGCCGATCATTTTGATTATACGCACGACGACATTGCGAAGAAGATTGGTCGAGCGCGGTCGAGCGTTACCGAAACGATGTCGCTGCATGTGATTCCGAACGAGATTCGCAAAGCGTGCATCGAGCGCGGGATTCTGACGAAATCGCTTTTGCTGCAAGTGGCGCGCCAGCCCACCGAGAAGAAGATGCAGGACATGGTGCATCGCATCGCACAGGGCGGCTTGACGCGCGATGAGGCTCGTCGAGCGCGGCAGGAAGAGACTGAATCCGCGCCGCGTCCGCAGCCTTTTCTATTCGACTATCGCGCCGAGGATGATTCCTTTCATGTGCGTGTGCAATTCCGCAAGAGCCAGGTGAGCCGCGAAGAGTTGGCATCCGTGCTGCGCAAAATTTTGCGCGAAATCGAGTCCGGGACGATTTCTTCCTCCGCGGCGTAACCACATCTGCTCTGTAGTTGTGTCGCGTGCGCGGCAGGATCCTACCTGCAGCAGGCAGCCGTTCGTTCCTTTACTCGCTAACATGAACCCGCCGCCGGTTGATGGCTGCCCCAAACCTGCTAGCTATCGCGATTTGCTGATCGTGCGGACGAGTGTCCCTTGCACGACTCTTCCTAGTCTGCGCGAATTCATCTCTTCGCGGGCGCTGGTCGTGTTCTTTATCGCCTGCGATGTGGCGCTTCCAAGCGAAGAATAGGGCTGAGCTGTTTCGTTCGCCGCGGCTTGCCTGCTATTCTGACCGGCATGGACCTCTCATCGCGGCAAATGGCGATTCTGCAGCGGCTCCATGTTGCCGGCTTCGAGATCGTGGCGTTTCCCATGTATGCGAACTACATTGGCACGCGGAAAGGGAATTGCGCGGCGCTGCTGGCTCCGGCGCCGGTTGGCGGAAGCTTCAGCATTTTCGGTGCGCCTGCTTATTTGATTGGTGGGAACTTCAGCGTGCGGGTTCAGCGCGAGGGGCGTGAGTTCTTCGTTTGGAAGAAACAGAGAGTCGAGGTTACGGCCGCGCGACTGGCGGAGCTGGATGCGTTTGCCTCGGAATTGACCGAAGCATTGCTGCCGCAGCTCTAAGACTGCCGCAGGTGAATCATCCTGGCCGCTTCTGGCATCAAACTCGTCAAGCGATGGAGTTGAATTCGGCGCGATCCCATCGCACACTACGGTCATGATCGATTCCTACGACATTATCTGCATTGGCGCAGGGCCAACCGGGCTTGCCACCGCGATTGAAGCTCGCATCGAAGGTTTGAGCGCGCTGGTGATTGACAAGGGGTGCTTGTGCAACTCGCTGTTCCACTATCCGGTGAATATGGCGTTCTTCACCACGCCAGAGCGTATGGAAATTGGCGCGCTGCCGATGACCGTCGCGGCGGGAAAGCCCACGCGCGCCGAAGCGCTGAAATATTATCGTCGGGCTGTGGAGCATTTCGGGTTGGAGGTGCGCCAGAACGAACAAGTGGAGCGCGTCACCGGGCACGACGGCGCGTTTGTCGTGCATACATTGGATTCGCAAGGGCAGGCGCGGAAGTGCCATGCGCGGAAAATCGTGGTGGCCACGGGTTTTTACGACCATCCGAATTTTCTGAATGTGCGCGGGGAGGATCTGCCGCACGTTTCGCACTACTTCACCGAGCCGCACCCATACTGGAATCAGGACGTGGCGGTGATCGGAGGAGGGAACTCGGCGGCGGAAGCGGCGCTGGACTTGTTCCGCGCCGGCGCGCGCGTGACCATCATTCATCGCGGCGCGGAGATGGGGCGGACGCTGAAATATTGGGTGAAGCCGGACATCGAGAACCGCATACGCGCGGGGGAGATCCGCGCGAAATTCCATGCGCACGTTGTGGAGATCGAGCCGCAGCAGGTGGTCATCAAGAACGGCGGCGGCGAGGAAAGAGTTCTAGCGAGCCAGGTTTTCGCGCTCACCGGGTATCATCCGGATTTCGCATTTCTCGAGAAGCTGGGGATTCGCCTGGCGACGACGAACAAAAAGCCCGCCATCGATCCGGAAACTCTTGAAAGCAACGTCCCGGGAATTTATCTCGCGGGCGTGGTGATCGGCGGGAACGACACCTCGCACATCTTCATCGAAAACGGCCGCTTCCACGGGCGGCAAATCATTGCTGCCATTACGGGCAAAGGAAAATTGCCTGACAAGGAACCCGTCGCACCTCCCGGCGAGTGATGCCGCAGAAGCCGCTAGCCGGTTGGAGGGAATGTGTACACGCTGGGGGCCAAAGCGGAAGGAGGGTTTTTGGCGTTGAGAATCGAGCATTTTCCTCGGGTTAAACCATTTACTGCATGAGAAAAAACAAGCGGCGCTTGGCGCGGCGGAACGCGGTTTTGTCCGAAGGCCGCATGCCAAATGGGGAAGGAAACGGTGCCACCTTGGGTTTCGGCTTGCGCGGCGCCGATTTGCGAGTCGCAGCGTTTCGTTGCTACTGTTTCAGGCGTGCCTTTCCAGCCAGCGGCCGAGGATTGCGGCGGCGTGTTCGCAGATGGTGCGATCGTCGGGCGTGAAGGCGGCTGGGAAATGGCTGTCAATATCCAGCTCGCCGACAACTTTCTTTGCGACGAATACGGGGACGACGATTTCGGATTTGGTTTCCAGGGAACAGGCGAGGTAACGCGAGTCGGCGCTGACGTCGTCAATGATGATGGTCTTGCCAGTAGAAGCGGCGGCGCCACAGATGCCTTGATTCAGCGGGATGCGCGTGTGTGGGGTCATCGTGCCGCGGAAAGGGCCGAGAACGAGCATGTCCTGCTTGTCCTCTTTTTCGAGCATATAAAATCCCACCCAGTTATAACGCAGCTTTTTCTGATGTAGGAGTTTGGCGATGCCCTGCATTAACTGCTGCGCGGAGGTTGCGCTCACAGCGAGAGCGCTGAGCTGACTGGTTAGCTCGGCAACGTCTGGATTTGCGGTGGCCATAGGCGGAAATTCTAACTTGAAATCCTGGGCTAGGCCACCAAGTCGTGCGCGGCATGTGTCCGCTAGGCTAAGCGTCTAGCGCTCGCGACCGCATTCCCGAGCTCGTACCGCGCGTTAGTTCTTTTTCTTGCCGAAGATCGACGTGATGGGTCGCGTAGTTTTCTTGAAGACTCCGCCCACGTCGGCGGTGATGTAGGGTTCGTCAGGCGTGCCCGTGATCCGCAGGGGCACGCCCGATTTCTTTCCCGAACCGCCGTTCAGCGCAGAAAACAGGCTCACCCCGACCTTGCCGAGGCCGGACGCGGATGCGACTTTCGCAATAAGGTCGAAGTCCAACTGATTGGCGGGCGAGATCGTGCCCTTGCCGCTGAGCTCTCCCATGGCGGGGATCACGGCGTAAATCCCGTCGGCCACGATGCCGCCATTCGTGATGCGCACGTTGACGCGCAACCTCTCGACGTCCGTTGTGGCTCCGGTTTTCACGCCGCTCAGCGTGGCAATGCCGTGAATTTTTGAGCCGACATCGAAACCCACCAGGCGCGTGTTGTCGATCGCAATCGGTCCGGTGATGATCAACGATTTTGCAGGGCCAGTCACAGCCAGGTTCATCGAGAGCACGCCGCCTTTCAGCTTTGAGCCGTTGGGCAAACGAACGGCAGCTGCGGTCATCAGCGACTGCAGCTCATCGATCGGCAAATTTTGCCCGGACAGTTTCAGGTTCAGCAGCGGCACTTGCGAGCTGACCGTGCCGGGGGCGCCAGTCGCATCGGGCGGACGGGGTGCCGTAGTTCGATACGTTCCGCTTACGTGAATCTCGGCACCGCCCACTTTTATCACGGCGTTGTCAATCTGGCCGCTGTTTTCCCTCACGCGATGCGTGCCGCTGTAGACGATGTCCAGCGGCTTTGGCGCGGCAGCGGCATCCTTGCGAAGTTTTAAGTTCTCGATATGAACGGTGCCGTTGGTGGTGAAAGCCTGCCCGTCAAACGTACTGTGTACGCTCAGATCCGCAAGGAACGACAAGCCGTCTTCGGGATCGAGCAAGCCAGCGCCCAGCGGGTCGAAGCGCTCGACCGTGATTTGCGCGTCAATCGGCGTGGCAGCCGCGTCGGTGCCGTTGATGGGGCCAAGGCGACCGCTGACGCTAATCGTGCCGCCGGCGGGCAAGTCCGCACTGAACTCGAACGGAAACTGCAAAGCGAACGCAAAATCGCGCGCCGCAATGTTCACGTGGTCGTACACGGAGGCTTGGCCTTGCCCAGGAGAGGCCGAGAACACCACGCGACCGCCTTCGACGGCGATGCGGTCCACGGAGAAGTCAGGGAGCAGCGCTGCCACATCTTTGGAGGTTCCAGAAGCGGCGCTTTCTGCGCCACTGCTTCTAGCGGGCGTGCCGATAGCCGCACGGTACCCAAGGCTGGAAAAATTCCATGCGCCGCTGGCGGCGCGAAGCACCGTAATTTGCGGAGACTGAATTTCTAAATCGCGCAAGACCACCTCCTGCGAAAAAATCAGCTGCCGTAGCGACACGCCGATGCGCAATTCCTTGGCCGTCAAGAACGGTACGGCACTGAAGTTGGGGTCATCGGCTACGCTGAGATCCTTGGCGACCAGGCTGCGGGAAAATACAGACAGTCGGAGGTCCCCGAGCTTTACGTCACGGCCGAGCATCCTGGTCAGTTGCCTTTCGATGGCGGGGCGGAAGGTGTTGGCATGCACGAAAGCAGGAATCGCCGCGGCGGCCGCGACGACGAGCGCGGCGATTGCCAGCAGAATTTTCGTCCAACGCTTCACATTTCAGCCTGACCCGGGAGATTTCGAAGCGCAAAACAGCCTCAAGACGAGAATTATACGAGACGGCGGGAGCGATTAGTAGCAGGTTAGGAATCGCTTGCGGCAACGAGGAACGATCCTGTCGAGCTGGGCTCGGGAGTCGGGCATCGCCCAGTCCGGTTAGGGCTCAGGCGCGCGGACGCTCTGCCCTTATCGTTCGATCATCTCTTCCAGCTCGCTGGCGCCGGATTTCTGTGATGTGCGGGACGCTCCCGACGGAATATCGCCTTCCCGCCCTTCCAGCATGTCGGCCAGCAGCAGGCGTAAATTGCCTTCGTTCGTGGAGTAGGCAAGCCCCGTATCAATATCCAGCACTTTCGCGCGGATGAGCTTTTCGATTTCGATGTCGAAACACTGCATGCCTTCGCCGGCGGCGTCGCGCATCGCATCGAGCAGAGATTTTCCTTCCGATTCGCCCTTTTGCACGTACTCGCGGGTGCGCAGCGTGGATTTCAGAATTTCGAAGACAGCGGCGCGGCCGGTGCCATCGGCCTTGGGAATCAAGCGCTGCGAAATAATGTAGCGGAAAGATTTCGCCAGCCGTCCGCGGATGGCGGGCTGGTCGGAATTCGGGAAGACGCCGATGATGCGTTCGATGGTCTTTGAGGCGTCAATGGTGTGCAGCGTGGAATAAACCATGTGGCCGGTTTCGGCAGCTTCCAGCGCCACTTCGATGGTTTCCTTGTCGCGCATTTCGCCGACGAGAATCAGTTTGGGTGCCTGGCGCAATGCGGCGCGCAGGGCCAAGGCGAAACTGGGCGTGTCGCTGTAGAGTTCGCGCTGATGAATGGTGGCACGTTTGTGCTGGTGCAGAAATTCGATGGGATCTTCGATGGTGATGACGTGGCAGGCTTTTTCCTCATTGATCTTGTTGACAAACGCCGCGAGCGTGGAGGATTTGCCGCTTCCGGTCGGCCCCGTTACCAGCACAATTCCGGGACGCACTTGCGCCGCGTCGCTCAATTGCTCGGGAAGATGCAGGGTTTTGAAATCCGGCACGGCGCTGGGAATCACGCGCATCACGATGGCGCAGCTGCCGCGCTGCGTGAAGATGTTCACGCGGAAGCGCGAAAGTTTCGCCACGCTGTAGGAAATGTCGCAGGAGCCTTCTTCTTTCAGTTTCCCAACGGCGAAGGAATTTCGGCCGATCAGGTCGGCGGCGATGCGCGCGGTGTCTTCCGCGCTGAGCACGCCGACGCCTTTGATTTTCAATTGCATGAGCTGGCCGTGGAGTTCGACTTGCGGAGCGCGGCCGGGGGAAAAGATCAGGTCGCTGGTTTTCGGCGCGGCCTGCAGCATGGACGCAATGATGTTGGCTGTGGGCGCAGGGCTAGTCGGTTCAGCGGCGGGCGCAGGGGTAGCTGGAATCGTCGGGTCTGGCATGCAAGCTCCTTCCCCAGCCGTCCGGGAAAGGGGCCGGCACGTCGTCTGGTCCTAAACAGTATGAACCATGCTGCGCGCTTGGCGGTCAGGTGGAGTGCGCGGCTGTTCTCAAACGATTAGCTGTACTTTACCGTCTTGCTGCGGGGAGGGGCTGTGCGGGGGGCTTGGGACGAAAAACCCGTTTACTTGTGCGGGTTTAGGCATGGCGCGACCCGATACTCTTTCCCTACACCTGCCCTTTGTAGAGCACCGCGCGGCGCACTTCTCTCTTACTCTATACGGTAGGGACATGACCGAAACAATCAATCCGAAGTCGGGCGTTCCACAGACGGGCGGCTCGCCGGCGAGCGGTGCGTCCGGGACGTCTGGCTTGGGCGCACATTCGCCTGCGGCCGGTCATCGGGATACCGTGCTGCTGAGCGACGTGCCGGACGCCGCGGCGGTGCTGGCCGAAGCCGCTGTGGCGTCGGCTGGGCTAAGTCCCTCGCTAAGCCCGGCGGCGCTTGCCGCGCTGGGTGTGCGTTACGAAATTCTGGGCGAGGCTGGGCACGGAAGCATGGGGAACGTTTACAAAGCGCGCGATCGCGAGACGGGCGAAACCGTGGCGCTGAAACTTTTGAAGCCTGAGATTGCCTCGGATCAGGCCATGATGGATCGTTTCAAGAACGAACTGCTCTTTGCGCGAAAAATAACGCACAAGAATGTTTGCCGCGTGTATGAATTCAATCGCGCTGCCGGAATCGCCTACACCTCGATGGAATTTGTGGAAGGCGAGAGCTTGCGTTCGGTGCTGAATCGTTTTGGCGGGCTGCCGCAGCGCAAAGCTACGGATCTGACGCTGCAGATTTGTTCGGGGCTAAAGGAAGCGCACGCGCAGGGGATTGTGCATCGCGATTTGAAGCCGGAAAACGTAATGATCGACGCGCAGGGCAACGTGAAGATCATGGATTTCGGCATTGCGCGCTCCATGGAAGCAGGCACGCGGCTGACGGGTGCGATGGTGGGCACGCCCGCGTATATGGCGCCGGAGCAAGTGGCGGGCAAGCCTGTGGACTACCGCACGGATATTTATTCGCTGGGGCTAATGTTGTATGAGATGTTCACCGGCGCTGCGGCGTTTAGCGCGGACAATTCGATTGCGGTGGCTTTGAAGCAGATGCGTGAAGAGCCTGCTCCGCCTCATGAGATTGAGCCGAATATTCCTGTGGGGATCGAGCGCGCGATTTTGAAATGCCTGGAAAAAGATCCGGCGCGACGGTTTCAGTCTATAGCGGAGTTGGAAACGAGTCTGCGTTCGGACGCGACGGCGAGGCCGCCTGTCCGGCCGCTGGGCACCGCGAGCACGACGAATCCGAATCGTATTTCGACTGGGCTGCCGCGCGGCGCCGCTGCTGCAGCGATTCCGCAGCCGCGACGCGCTTCACCGCTTGTGTGGATTTTGTTCGGGGCGTTGCTGGTGGTGGCCGCGCTCGACGGACTGCATTGGCTGGGAGTGGTGCGAGCAGCGAAGCTGATTTCGCCGCCGGCCGCGGCGCCGCCGGAACCTCCGGATTTTGCTTACGCGATTCCCGTGCCTCCTCCCATTGTGCCAGTGGTAGCGGAAATTAAAGGGCCGGTGGCGAAGCCCGTTGCACATGTGAAAAATCCCGTGCCGGAAGCGGTGAAGCCTGCAGCACCCGATGTGTTTCCGCGCATGGAGACGGGCCCTGCGCGTAAAAATTTTCACGCGCCTGCAGCGAATTCTTCGCAGCGGCTGAGCCCTGATTCGGTCATCACCAACTCCACGTACCTGTGGGTGGGGAGATTCGACCGCCAGGACAAGGCCGACGCGGCGGCCAAGAAGATCGAAGGCATGCAATTGCCGGCCTACATCGCGACGCGAACGTTGGCCGCGGTGAATTTTTTTGTGGTGTATTGCGGCCCGATTGACTCCAAGCGCGCGAGTGGGGTGACCGAACGGCTCGAAGCCAGGGGTTTTTCCTACGTCCACGCGATCAGCAATCCTATGGGCGGTTCGAAACAAAGAGAGTAAAGATGGGTTCGATTGGTTGTATTCGTCGGCGCAGGTTTCCTGGGCCAGCAAGAATTCCTACAGGCGACGCTTCAGCTTCCGGGGAGCGTAGGGGAAGTGCGATGGAAGTTGGCGCGCGCAGCGATACAGGGCGTATTCGCGAGAACAACGAAGACAGCTTCCGGCTGGCGCCGGAGTTGAATTTGTTCGTTCTGTCTGACGGCATGGGCGGGCTGGAGTCCGGCGAACGGGCCAGCCGCCTGGCGACCGAGACGGTACTGACGCATTGCCGCGACGCACAGGCCGATGCGGCGCTGGCGGTTTTCGGCAAGCGGATCGAAGGCGTCAGTGACGTATGCAATCGCCTCGCAAGCGCCATTCGTCTCGCCAACCAGGAAATCCATCAGGCCGCGCAGGATTTGGGTGGAAAAGGGAGCATGGGCGCGACGATTGTGGCCGTCCGCTTCCTCGAGGATCGCGTGTGCATCGCGCATGTGGGAGACAGCCGGGCCTATTTATTTCGCGATGAACAGCTGAGCCAGCTGACGGAAGATCATTCCTTCGTCGCCGAGCAAGTGCGCCGCGGAATCATCACGCCGGAGCAAGCTGGGCGCAGCCGCATGCAAAACGTGCTCACACGCGCGCTGGGCGTGGAGCAGAACGTGGACGTGGAAGTTACGGAAGAACTTTTGCGCGGGGGCGACACCTACCTGCTTTGTTCCGACGGATTATTTCGCGAGCTTTCCGAGCCACAAATCGCGGGAATTTTGCAGGAAGCGACCGGAGCACAGCAAGCCGCTGATTCGCTGATCGAGCAGGCGAATCATGCGGGTGGCGGCGACAACATTACTGCGATTGTGTTGCGCCACGCGCCGAAACAGAACGGCGCGATAAGCAAGATCGGCCGATGGTTTAAAGCATCCGAGGATCCAACTTGATAGGGAGGGCGTTCCCATGTCCAAGCTGGTATTGAAATTCGAGACTGCGATCTTGAAGGAAGTGGCGGTGGGGCACCAGGAGGTGAGCATCGGGCGCTCGCCGGACAACAGCATCGTCATCGATAATCCGGCGATCTCAAATTATCACGCGCGCGTGTTTCATGAAGATGGCCGATTGATGCTGCAGGATTTCGGCAGCTTGAATGGCACGTTCGTGAACGGACAGCGCGTAAAGATGGTGACGCTGAAGCCAGGGGATTCGGTGGGCATCGGCAAGCACACGATTGTGGTGACGGATTCGGTGGAAGTGCGCGCTCATTCGGTCGACAACGTTGCGGTGAAACCGGCGGTGCCGAAAATCAACGAGACGGTGATGCTCGACACCAAAGATCGCCGCGAATTTCTGCGCCAGGTGGCTGCAGTCGGCGAAAGCGCGCAGCCCGCGCCGGGCCGCATGAAATTGCCCACGCTCGTCGTGCGCAAAGGCAGCACCGACCGGCATGAATACACTCTGACCGACAAGCTCACGGTCGTCGGAAAATCGGCGATGGCCACCGTGAAGCTGAAAGGCTGGTTCAAACCGAAGGCCGCCGCGCAAATCAATCGCCGCGAAGACAATTCGTATTACATCGGGCCTGCCGATAAGGTGCCGAGCGTGAATGGGACACCGATTTCGCATCCGACGAAGTTGCAATCAGGCGATGTAATCGTAGTTGCAGGCGTCGAGTTGGAATTCGTCGTGCGGGATTAGAGTGCAACGAGTTCGATCTGACTTCGCGGCTTCTCGAGCGACAATTGAAAAACGTTGTTTGCGGCGTTCGTGGGGGCAGCCAAACCATAGGAATTGGGATCACTTCTCATTTTGTAGGCGCCTTCGTGATGAACATTGCGCCCTGCTGCCGGTGCGCAGTGTCTCGTCGCTTACGTGAACGCAAAATCTCGATCCCTCGATGTCCGAAGCATCCCAGCGCAAGCTGTTTTAAGGGCAATCAGTCTGCCCGATACATTTGACAAAGCTGACGGCCTATCAAGGGATTGCTTACGTCCTGTGGAATCAAAGAGAAGCCAGGCAAGCAGCCGATTTGTTCGATTGCGCCTTTCGTGTCGCTCTTAAATCTCCGCTGGATCGGCCACTAGGAACGCGCTAATACGAAGCAATCTCTCGGCGATCATCGCCGGGACAGCTTCAGGATTCGTGTCGTCGGCCATTTATCGGCTTGATTAGTTCGGGCTCAGATACTCTCCCCCATATTTTGCGGTTCTCTCGTCGCTGAAGCATTTCTAGGATTCCCGTGCGAACTCCCTGTCCGCATCGTCTTCTACTCCGGCAGGACCGGCAGCGGGGCGGCTGCTTGCGGCACTGCGCTGCGATAATCCTGGCCTAACAGAGCCGCGATTGTGGCCGCGATTTGGCTTTGGGTTGCGCGCGGGCCGTTGGAGATTTCGCCGCGCGCTGGCGTGTCTGGGCCGATCACTGCGATCCAGATATTCTCGGCGCCGGGGATATTTTTGTCGTGGTCGCGCCAGAGTTTTGGGCCGCTGCCGCGGCCGTGGTCGCAGGTGATGATGAATGTTAGCTGATCGTGATATTCGGACTTGGCTTGCATGGTGCGCCACAATTCGGCTATGCGCTGATCGTCTTCGTGGGCTGCTTGCAGCACCAGATCGTATTTTCCGGCGTGGGCCCAGTCGTCTGTCTCGCCGTAGCCGACGAAGAGGACGCGGGGGCTGTGGGTTTGGAGAAAATCGAGCAGGTCTTCGTTGGTGAAGGAATCGGGGGCGTCGTCGTCTTCCACGCGGGTGCTCGTTTCGTAGAGGGTTTTCAGTAATTGCTCGCGGGGCGTCAGCTCCGCAGCCCAGGGCAGAGTCCATCCGGCGCGCACTAGCAGGCCGCTTTGTCTCGCGCGGAAGATTTCGTTGAAGGTATCCCATGTGCCGAAGATCGCAACCCGATTATGAAATTCCGGCTGATTGTTCAGCCATTCAAACACCGTGGCGTTTGGATTGGGGCCGAATTCGTTGCTGTTGATTTGCGGATTGGGATAGCCGGTGGACATCTCGTTGTAGCCGGGGTAGGAAAACTTGAAGCCGTTGCTGACTTGGGCGATGCTGCCTTTACGTCGGTTGCCGTAAATCTGGCCTTGCTTGGCGACCACCCTCCAGAGGAACGGCAGCAGCGCTTCGCGCCCCGCTTCCGGCGTGTCGCGCCAGAAATCTTTGCGCAACTGGGCTGGGTCTTGCGCGTTGCCGTGTTTTGCGTCCATCAGGTCGTGTGCGGGGCCGTTGAAGACTTCTTGCCAGCGGAAGCCGTCGAGGACGATCAGCACGACCGCGCGTGTTTTCAGGTGTTGCGCAACGGCGGTTGCGGTGCTGCGCGTGGCCGCGAGTGAAATCGCCAGCACAAACATGAAAACGCAGAAAGATAAAAGAAATACCGCGCGGCGTGGATTCAAGGCGCCTCCTGAGGTGCGGATCATACATTAGGCGCGCGCGATGCAGCCACACGATGACTGGTTTGGAGCGCGCGGAGCGGACAAGTCGCCAGGCGGGCGATTGGCGTTCGCGGGGGCTAATTGGATTGCGAAGTGGTGGCTAGCGGCGCGTCGTTCAGATAAGAGTCGAGCGCGTTAATCGGGAACTCGACGAGGAAGGTGGCGCCGCCTTCGGGGCGATTGAAGCATTCGATGCGGCCGCCATGTTCCTGCACGATTCCATAGCAGATGCTGAGGCCCAGGCCGGTGCCTTTACCCACGGGCTTCGTGGTGAAGAACGGATCGAAAACCTGTTGCGGCGATTTGATGCCAGGTCCGCTGTCGGAAAACTCGATGGTCAGCTTGCCATCCGCGCGCGAGGTGCGAATCACCAGCGTGCCGCCGCCGACTTCCTCCAGAGCGTCCACGGCATTGCTGATCAAGTTGAAGAAAACCTGCAGCACCTGGTTGGCGTCGCCGAAAATGTGCGGCAGAGATTCGTCAACATCGGTACGCACCTCGATGTGTTTTCCGCGCAGGTCCAGATTGCTGAGGTGCAGCGCGGAAGCAATCACCTGATTCAAATCGAGCGCCAGTTTTTCGGTGGGCACGCGGCGCGCGAAGCTTAGCAGGCTGGTTACGAGCGTTTTGATGCGCCGCGATAGCGTGCGGATTTTTTCGGCGACCACGCGTTGGCGCTCGCCGAGCGATGGATCGTCCACCAGCAGATCGGAATAGCCCAGGATTCCGGTGAGCGGATTATTGATTTCGTGGGCGGCGCCAGCGGCGAGCTGCCCCAGAGAGACTAGTTTTTCGGTCTGCACCATCTGCGCTTGAAAATGTTTCAGATTCTGGAACGACTCGTGCGATTCATCGAGCAAACGGATGCGGTCGTGGTCCACCAGGCGCTGGCGCATGGCAATCAGCAGCGCTGCTACCACCAGCGTGACTTGTGTAACGCCAATGCGGAACATACGTATGTCCGGCGTATTGCGCGTGCTCCACAGGCTCCAGAGCGCCATCAGCGGAATAGAAAATACCGCGGTCATGGCGAGGACCGCGGCCCATTTCTTGGTGCGATCACTGCGCGCAGGAGTCATTTCGCGCGACGGCTTCAGACGGTACGCCATGATCCCAGCGGTGCCGAACCACACGAAGGAAGCGACCAGCGGCAGATCGAAGGGGCTGCCGGTGTAATAGTCCATGCGATCGATGGCGCGATTCGTGATGTAAGAACCGGCGGCGTAGAGCAGGGAAGCGCTGAACAAGTGCGCGTAAATTTCTTTCCACGCGCCGCGCGCACGGGTGATGAGCACCCCAAAGCCTATAGTGAGTATCAGATTTTCAATCGCGGCCAGATGGTCGTAGCTCCATCCGTAGGCGAGGACGTTCGGCGCGACGTATTGCCACGGGATCACCACGAAGAGGTAGAGATAAACCCACCAGACCAGCAGCAGCGAAAAATCCAGATAGCCGATGTGCACGTTCAGGTCGTCGCGCTTGTCGTGCGGCTTCAGGGCGAGGGCGCCGATCATCGGTACGGGATGCAGGAACAAAATCACATCGCCGATGAAGGGATTGGGAACGCTCTGCCGCAGATCCACTTCAAAATATGTCCAGATGCACTGGCCAACGAGCCACGCGAAGCAGCCGAGGCTAAGCAGGACCCAGAAGACGCGGGTGCGTTTTTCGGCAGCGCCCCAGTTGAGGATCAGGCCGCCGCAGGCAAACATTGCCGCGACACATTGCACGATGTCGCCGAACGCGGTCAAGCCGCGGCCATTCGGAACTGTAAGAGCCGCAATGGAATAGCTGCCGACCAGCAGCACCCACCCGGCGGTAAGCGCCCACCCGGTCGGCGACATTTGCCGCAGACCTCTCTCCACCGTCTTGTGCAGCGGTATTGTGGGGCTCATGGCTTTGGCGGACTGGTGCGACCTGGACTAAGAATACGGCGTACGGGCGGGCAAGGGGGACCCGTTTCAGCGCGGCGTGCCGTTGCGAGCAATAGTGACCAATTACCAGCGCTGCATTTTCGCTGGGTGCGGGCAATGCGCCGAACGCAGGGCCGGTTCTGGCTGGGAAGGCCTGACTTATGGCAACGAGTCCGCGCAAGGCCGCCCGATTCGCTCAACCGAAACCGGCCGCCGCACTCCGATCCCTGATCCCGCGGGGCGAGGTCGCAGCATGAAGCGCCCCGCTTCGTGGGGGCGGTTCACAATTTCAAGGGCGCCCTCATCGGCGCGGTCGCGTCGCCGCCAGTTCCTTACTGCGGCTGGCTGACTTGGCCGGCTTCGCGTTCGGCCAGGATTTTGCGCGCGTTCTGGTAGAGGGCCTTGGCCTGTGGAATCAGATCAATGGCTTTTTCCAGTTGGACGTCGTCCTGCAATTCCACTTTGTAGCCGTCGTTCAAGCCGAAGTAGGAAGTGAAGACTTCGCGCTTGATCTGCCACTTCAGCCAGACGATGTTGGCCTGAATGTCCGCATCGGTGTATTTGATTTTTTGCTTGTCCAGATACTTGCGGAAATCGGTGACGACGGCGTCGTTCACCACGAAATCTTTGGTGATGTCAGGCTTCTCGCCCAGATAGTAGCGCGTGAAGTCGCCCACGCCCTGTTGCTGCGAATAGAAAACGCCGCGTCGGTAAAGCATCTGCTGGAAATCGTCCGGCTTCGGAGCGGCCACGATGTCGTCCGGTGTAATACCGCCGCCGCCGAAGACCTGGCGGCCGCTATCGGTGAGCTTCACTTCGGGTTTGGTGGGCGGTTGCGGATTGTAGTGATAGTCGTAAAGCGAGACGTTCTTGTAATCGCGTTGGATCAGCCGTCCGCTGGGCGTGTAGTAACGTGCGGTGGTGAGCAGCAGCGCGGTGTCTTCGCTGAGCGGGAATTGCGTTTGCACGAGACCCTTGCCGAAGCTGACTTCGCCGACGATCAGGCCGCGGTCGTGGTCCTGAATCGCGCCGGAAACAATTTCCGAAGCGGAAGCGCTTTGGCCATTGATCAGCACAATCACGGGAACTTCGATGCCCTGATTTCCGCGCACGGCGTAATAACGGCGCTCCTGTGAAGCGCGGCCACGATGCGACACGACGATTTCGTTCTTATCCAGGAACATGTCCGCCATGCCCACGGCTTGGTTGAGCAGACCGCCGCCGTTGTTTCGCAGGTCAATGATCAAGCCATCGAGCTTGGAAACGTCCAGCTGACGCAGAGCTTCGGAAAGATCGCTGTCCGTGGTTTCGTTGAATGTGGAGACGCGCACGTAACCGATGCCGGGCTTCACCATTGTGAAATATTCCACGCCGGGGCGCGGAATCTCGTCGCGCGTGACAGTCACTTCGATCGGCTTTTCCCATCCTTCTCGGCCGAGGGAGATGTGTACCACGGTGCCCTTCGCGCCCTTCAACATATCCGCAACTTCGGTGGTGGTGAGGCCGTCGCAGGATTTCCCGTCTACTTTCAGAATAATGTCGCCCGGACGGATCCCGGCCTTGTAGGCAGGCGAGCCGACGAACGGCGCCAAAACCACCGTCTGGTTTTCGCGCTGCTGTACGGTCATGCCCACGCCATAGTATTTTCCTTGCTGTTCTTCCTTGAAGAGGGCGTACTGCTTAGGATCAAAGAAATTCGAATGCGGATCGAGTACGCGCAACATGCCGGGGATTGCGCCGTCGTAGATCACCTTATCGGTGTCCACAGGTTCGGCGTAATTGCGCTCCACCACGGAGAGGACGTGCGTGAAGCTCTTCACTGAGTCCTGCATGTCGTTCTGTCCCGCGGCCGTAGCGCGCACCGACGGCCCATACAAGCCGCCCAGTACCGCGGAAATCCCTAGCACTACTACTAGAAGAACGACACCGCGCCTTGACGACCCCGTTGATTCCATGCGTCCTCTCTTAAGCCCCAGCCATCAAGTATAGCACAACCATTTTGCGCAGTTTGACACGCCTGTGGCCCTCTTCTATGATTCAAAAACGGCGCGGGAGATGCAGGCAAAATCAGCATCCCTGCCGTTTGGCACCCAAAGAAGCCACATGTTCAGCGTCCCACACCTGATTATCATCTTCGCCGTTGCTCTGATGGTGTTCGGCCCGGAGAAGTTGCCGGAGCTGGCGCGCACGCTGGGTAAAGTGATGGGAGAATTCCGCCGTGCGACCGGCGATCTGCGCTCTACTTTTGAAGGCCACATGCGCGAATTGGAGCGCGAGGCCGAATTGCGACGTGTGCGCGAAGCCGAGCCGCCTACGCAGACGATTGGAGGCGTCACGGCCGCTCCCGCGTTACCTGTGTCGACACCCGAAGCCTCGTCTTCGGAGGGCGCATCGCCGTCGGAGAATGCGCTGCCGCCCGCGCCCGGAACGGTGGCGACGGAACCGCCGAATTCGTTTGCGGCGCGCGATTTGCCGGATCCCAAGCAGCTGCAATTCGAAACTCACTCGATAACACCCGGTGCGCAACCCGAACCAGCTCCTGCTGCTGACGTTCCCGCAGCTGCAACGGAAGATCCCGAGAAAGTGAGCGATGGTCGCGCCCGTCCCGCCTGAGCCCGCCATCGCGCCGCCTGCCGAAGAAGACGCCGGCGGGCGCATGTCGTTTTTCGAGCACCTGCTCGATCTGCGCAAGCGGCTGATTTATTCCGCGGCGGCAATTGCGGTGGGCGCAGGGATCGGACTGCTGGTTTCGAAACACTTCATCGTGATTCTAGTGAAGCCGATGCAAGAGGCGCTGCGCGCGGCGCATTTTGACGACAAACTGTATTTCACTTCGCCGGCTGGATATTTAACGCTGGTCATCAACATCGGTTTGTACCTGGGCGTGGTGCTGGCGATGCCGTTCGTGTTGTACCAGGTGTGGTTATTCGTCGCGCCGGGTTTGTACAAGCATGAGCGGCGTGCGGTGTCTGGATTTATTGTTTCTTCGATGATTTTGTTTCTGTGCGGCATTGCGTTCGGATACTTCATCATGCTGCCGCGCACTTTGGGATTTCTGATGGGCTTCGCGACGGACTCGCCGGTGAAGCCGCTGATCAATTACAACGAATATTTTGAGCTGATCCTGATTATTCTGGTGGGGCTGGGCGTGATTTTCGAGTTGCCGGTCCTGATTTTCATTTTGTCGCTGTTCGGGATCGTGACACCTAAATTCCTGCTGAAGAATTTTCGCTATGCGATGCTGATCATCACCATCGTGGCGGCGATTGTGACGCCCACGCCGGACGCCACTACCATGCTGGTGTTTATGGCGCCGATGATCGTACTGTATTTTGTGGGAGTGCTGGTTTCTTACGTGGTGCTCAGGAACAAGCAGGCGCAAGCTGTGAGCGGTGGGGAGGCGCAATAGCGTGGCCAATTTGGTCAATGGAGTGTGCGGCAAATTATGGATGGCGTCGGCGGTCGCGGTGCTGTCGGGCGTGGTGGCCTGTGGCGCGTCGAATGCGCCGTCGTCTGCGTCTTCCGGTTCCCCGAATTCTGCAGCGGCCAGTTCGGGTGCCGGCGCGTCTGGGGCTGGTCAGTCGGCCGCCGCGCCGAAATTCGCTGAAGTTGCGCCACCCGCCGACCAAACCGGCGGCTTCGACGGCGCGAAAGCATACGAGCACGTCGCGAAACTCGTCCGCTTCGGTCCGCGCCCGCCCGCTTCGGAAGCGCTGCATCATTCGCAAGACTACATCATCGCGGAACTGAAAGCCGCTGGCTGCGAAGTGGACCAGGACGACTTCCACGCGTCCACGCCGAAGGGCAACGTGGCGATGAAAAACATCGTCGGGAAAGCTCCCGGCACAGGACAGGGAATTATTCTGCTGCTCACGCACTACGACACTCTCAGCAGCGTCGAGAATTTTGTGGGCGCGGAAGATAGCGCTTCCTCCACCGGAATGATGCTCGAAATGGGGCGGCAGCTGTGTAGCAAGAAGGGCCCGAACTCGGTATGGTTGGCGTTCCTTGACGGCGAAGAAGCCTTCGTGAATTGGGATCAGGATGACGATCACACCTACGGCAGCCGCGAACTCGCCGCGCGCATGGCGGTTTCCGGAGATCTGAAACGCGTGAAGGCCGTGCTGCTGGCGGACATGATCGGCCAGTACAATCTGAAGATTCTGCGCCAATCCGATTCGCCGAAGTGGCTGAACGATCTGGTGTGGAAAAAAGCAGCGCAGCTGGGCTACAAAGATATTTTTGTTTCCGAAGAGACGACCACCAGCGACGATCACGACCCCTTTCTCGCGCGCGGCGTTCCGGCGCTGGACATTATTGATTTGAATGACTACATCGCCGCCGGTTACTGGCACACGCCGCAGGACACGTTGGATAAAGTGAGCCCGCGGAGCGTCGCGATTGTAGGCTACGTGATTCTGGAATCGGTAGACGAGCTGCAGAATAAATTTCACTAGCGCAGGGTCCCCGGGGAGGCCAATCTCCTGATTGGCGGGTTCCGCCGCTCACCTGTGCTACATTTCTTTAGTTCACCAATGCCTACCATTCGCATCAGTTCATCCGGCGGCGCCTATCAGGTGCAATGCGCGCCGGGTGTTTTTGCGCGCGCCGGCGCGGCAGTGACGCGGTTGGGCGAAACGACGGGCACCTACGTGCTCTCCTCACCGCGCGTCTGGGAACACTGGGGCCGGCCGCTGCTGCGCGCGCTCGGCAGGCGGCCGCGCGTGCCGGTACGCGCGATGCTTTTCGACGACAGGGAATCTGCGAAGGATCTCGCCACGATCGAACAACTCACGCGCCGGCTTGTGCTGGCCGGCGCCGATCGCAAGGCCACAATTGTAGCGCTGGGCGGCGGAGTCGTCGGCGACGTGGCCGGTTTCGCAGCGGCCAGTTATTTGCGCGGCGTGCGGCTGGTGCATGTGCCCACGACGCTGGTGGCGCAAGTGGACAGTTCCATCGGCGGAAAGACCGGCGTGAATCTCCCGGAAGGAAAAAATCTCGTTGGCGCATTCTATCCGCCGAAGCTGGTGCTCGCAGATCCAAAAGTTCTGCTCACGCTGCCGCACCGCGAATACCGCTCCGGCCTGTACGAAGTGGTGAAGTACGGCATCATCGCCGACCCGGAGCTTTTCGCTTATCTGGAGCGCCACATGCTCGCGCTGCTGAGGCGCGATGCCAAAGCGCTCGAGTGGGTCATCACGCGCTGCATTCGCATCAAAGCCGACGTAGTCGCGCGCGACGAACGCGAAGGCGGCCTGCGCCATATTCTGAATTTCGGACACACGTTGGGCCACGCCCTCGAAGCCGCCACGCGCTATCGCCGCTTCCTGCATGGCGAAGCCATCGCCTGGGGCATGCTCGCGGTAACTTTATTTAGCGTGGCTACCGAGCGGTTGCGGGACAGCGAGGCGACGCGCATGATGCGGCTGATCGGCAGCGTGGGCCCGCTGCCGTCCCTTGCGGGAATTCACGCTGCGCAATTGCGTCCGATCCTCGCAGGTGATAAGAAAGCACGTGGCGGACGCGTGCTCTGGGTGCTGCCGGGCCGTCTCGGTAAAGTGCAATGGGGCATCGACCTTCCCTGGAATCTGGTGTCCCGCACCTTCGCGGAATTGCCAGCCCTCTCCGCGCGGGCGAAAACCTGAGGCACAAGCACGTCGCATGACAGTAGAAACTGGAAAGCCGCCGAAATTGCCGGGAACACGGCCTACGGGCACACGCACGGAAGGCGAAGCATCGGCGCGCGTGCGCGAAATGTTCAGCCGCATCGCGCCGCGCTACGATTTTCTGAATCACGCCCTGTCCTTCTCTCTGGACAAGGTGTGGCGCCGACGCACCGCGCGAAAATTCCGCCGCGTGTTGCGGCGCACCGACGCACGCGTGCTGGATTTGTGCTGCGGCACCGGCGACTTGACGTTTGAGATGGAGCAAGTCCGCGTGCATGAGATTCGCGACCGCGGCGCGCACCGCTTCCCGCTGATCGGTAGCGATTTCGCGCAGCCCATGCTAGAACGCGCTCGCCGCAAGGCCGTCAAGCGTTCGCGTTCGACTGTGTTCGCCACCGCTGATGCTTTGCACTTGCCGTTTGCGGATGCGTCGTTCGATCTGGTGACCAGCGCTTTCGGTTTTCGTAATCTGGTGAACTATGAGCGCGGGTTTAAGGAAATCGCGCGCGTGCTGAAGCCCGGCGGGGAAGTGGGCATCCTGGAATTTTCCGAGCCTGGCTCGGGAGCCATGGCTGGATTGTTCCGGTTTTATTTCCGAAAGGTCTTGCCGCACGTGGGTGCGGCGATTTCCGGCAACAGCGAGGCCTACACGTATTTGCCCGGTTCGGTTGCGCGCTTTCTGGTGCCGAAGGAGATCACTGCCCTGATGGAGAAGGTCGGATTCACCGCCGTGCAGACTACCTCTTGGAATTTTCGCAGCGTCGTGCTGCATACCGCGCGCTTGCCGAAAGACTGAAGAGCGGTACCGCGCGGCGAGTACAGCGAAACACTCAACCTCGTGGCGCGATTCAGGAAACCAATGAAACGCGCGCGCCATCACATGAAATGAAGCGGGTTGGCTCGCTCGTACGTCAAAAGGTACATGGGGCGGCGCTGTTCAAGCTTCGGTGGTTGGCATGCTCTCGCGCTGGGAGCCGCTTTGCTGCTGTGCGTGGCAATTGCGCGGGCTGACGGCACGCCGATACCGCACGGCACGCTCGAACTCGTCGCCGAGAATCAATGGATCGCCGCGGGCCACACCATCCATCTCGGCTTGCGTTTCCAGCTAGAGAAGGGCTGGCACGTTTACTGGGTGAATCCTGGCGATTCGGGCGAGCCGCCTCGCGTGAAGTGGCAGTTGCCCGCGGGAGTTACGGTTGGTGAAGTTGAATGGCCGACGCCGCGGCGGTTGGGTACTTCCACGATTGTGGATTTTGGTTACGAAGACGATGTGATGCTGGTCGTGCCGATGCATGCTGAGGCCCCGTTGGCGACGCAAGGGCTCGCGCAGCTCGGCGCTGAGGTGAAAGTGCTGGTCTGCCGCGAAATGTGCATCCCGGGCAAGGCGCAGCTTTCGCTGACGCTACCCGTGAGATCGCAGCCGCCGCTGCCCGATGCGCGCGCTGCGGATTGGTTCGCAGCCGCGCGTAAGGCGCTGCCGCAGCCGGCACCGGCAAGCTGGCGGGTCAGCGGTTCCGATGCGGGTGATGTAATCGTGCTCACCGTGAAAACTGGCCGGCAAGTCACGCAGGCGAATTTCTTTCCGCTCGCCGAGTCGCAAGTGAAGGACGCCGCGCCGCAGCAATTTGCGGCGGTGCCCGGCGGCTTCCAGCTGACGCTGCGAAAATCCGATCAGCTGCTGCAGCCGATCCAGCAGCTGAAGGGCGTGCTGGTGCTGCAAGGCGATCGCGGTTACATAATTGATGTGCCGATCAGAAAAGCCGTGGCCGCGCGCAGCGACGCCGGCAACGGAACGAATCAGGCAGATTCCTCGAAGGAGGGAACAGTAGAATGAAACGCTCGCATTTGTACCGCATTCTAGGTGCGGTGATGTTGTGCGCGGTGCCGCTGCTGATTGCGGCCGCGAAAGTGGGGGACGCGGCGCCGGAATTCACCGCGACAGCGAGCAACGGCAAAACCGTGCGCCTTGCCGACTATCGCGGAAAATATGTGGTTCTCGAATGGCACAACAACGGCTGTCCGTACGTCGGCAAACATTACAACAGCGGGAATATGCAGCGCCTGCAAAAACATTGGACCAGCCAGGGGGTGGTCTGGTTCACCATTCTTTCTTCCGCGCCAGGCAAGCAAGGCTACGTAACAGCAAGCGAAGAGAACGACTACCTGACGAAAGAGCAGGCCGCGCCAACTGCCGCGCTGCTGGACCCGAGCGGCGACATCGGCCACTCGTATGACGCGAAAACTTCGCCCCAGATGGTAGTAATCAATCCGCAAGGCGTAGTGATTTACAGCGGCGCAATTGACGACAAGCCAACTACCGACTTGCAAGACGTGCAAGGCGCGACGAATTACGTAAGCCTCGCGCTAGAGGAATCCATGGCCGGAAAGCCAGTGAAAATCGCCGCGACGCGGCCGTATGGATGTTCGGTGAAGTACCGAGATTAAGCGCGAGGCGGTTTAATTCTCCAGGCCGAGGACGCGGATTTTATTGAGCAGGGTTTTGTAGGAGACGCCGAGCTTTTCGGCGGCGCGGGTCTTATTCCATTTCGCGTCGCGCAGGGCATCTTGGATCTTGAAGCGTTCCACGTGTTGCACGGCGCGTTGCGAGACTTCCTCAAGCGGGCCTTCCCACAGAAATTGCTCGGCCAGCATGCCACCGGGTAATTCCTCGACCGTGGGCTTGGACTCCGGCAGCTGCAGCGCGCTCTCGTTGATTTCCGGGCCATTCGCCAGAATCGCGGCGCGCTCGATGGCATTCTGCAATTCGCGTACATTACCCGGCCACGAATAGGTGAGCAGGCGAGCGCGGGTCTGCTTGCCCAGTTGCAGGTCGGGTTTGCGAAACTCGCGCCGGAACTTCTCCAGAAAATATTCGGCTAGCAGGAGGACGTCATCGCCGCGCTCGCGCAAAGGCGGAATGGTGATGGGTACGGCGGAAATGCGGAAGAAAAGGTCCTCACGAAACGTTTTGTCCGCGACGGCCGCGCGCAAATCCTTGTTCGTCGCCGTCAAGATACGCACGTTCACTTCAATTTCTTGCGTGCCGCCCACGCGCTCGAAGCGTTTTTCTTCCAGCACGCGCAACAGCTTGCTTTGAATGGCCATGGGCAGCTCGCCAATCTCATCTAGAAATAAAGTCCCGCGATGCGCCAGTTCCAATTTGCCGATTTTTCGCGCGCCGGCCCCGGTATAAGCTCCGCGCTCGTGGCCGAAAAGCTCGTTCTCCACGAGCCCTTCAGGAATCGCCGCGCAATTCAGCGCCACAAACGGATGATCCGCGCGCGGGCTCAAATGATGAATGGCGCGCGCAAAAACTTCCTTGCCCGTGCCGCTTTCGCCGAGCAACAGCACCGTGGAATCCGTCGCGGCCACGCGCTGGGTCATCGAGCTGGCATCTTTCATGGCGGGATGCTCGCCGACGATGCGCGGAAAGCCGTAGCGCACCGCATATTCCTCGCGCAACAATAAATTCTCACGTAACAGTTCCTGCTGCTGCGCCGCGCGTTGCAAAAGCAGTTTCAAGTGGTCCAGGTCTACCGGCTTCTGGATGAAATCGAACGCGCCGTCCTTCATCGCAGTGACGGCTTCTTCCACCGAGCCGTACGCGGTCATCAAAATCACCGGCAAGGTGGCTTCCACTTTACGTGATTCGCGCAGGACGTCCAGACCAGAACTTCCGGGAAGTTTTAAATCGGAGAGAACCAGCAGATAGCGCCGCCTGCGCACTCTCTCGATGGCTGAATTTCCATCCGGGGCTTCTTCGACGGTGTAGCCCGCGCGTTCCAGCGCCTTGCGGAGCATCGCCCGCAATTCGGCTTTGTCTTCGACAAGGAGGATCGGTTCCATGAAGCGAAATTTCTAGCGCGCCCAGCCGGGATCGCCGCCGGCCCGCTGTAATTCCTCTTCGGCGTCGGTGATGGCCTGCTCATCGGCTTCGATCGTTTTCTTCTTAGCTTCGATCTTGTCGGTTTTTTCGTTAATGTCGCTGCGCGAATAGCCTTGCTGCATGCTTTTCACCGGATCGTTGTAATACTGCACGTCCAGCACGCCCAATTCGCGCTGCATCAGGTCCAGATCGGCCTGGTCCTGCTCCAATTTTTTGCGCAGGTGTGCAAAACGTTCGCGCCAGGCAGATTCGCCCGCAGCCGAGGTCGTTTTGTCAGACGCCGGCGCGGTGGCCCCTGCTGCCGCACCTGTTCCGTTAGCGTTATCCGCAGCGGGAGCCACGCCCACGGCGGAGACGCCCCCTTGGGTGGGAATATTGTCGTTGGTGAACACTCGTGCCGGTTTCGCGCCCGCTTGATCTTTTCTCTGCTCCCGCGCCTTGCGTGCAGCCGCCACCAAGGGATCGGTTGTCTGCGGCGGAAGGCTCACAGTGGTGGATTGCGAGGAAGGTGCCTGAGCCGCAGGTGGCGTCGCGGACGCGGCAGGCGCGGATGCCGGAGTAGCGGGAGCCTGTGTCTGCTGCTGTTGCGCCTGACTCTGACTGGGCTGTCCCTGGGCGTTCTGAAACGCGAATGCGCGGCCCGATAACAATAGAAATGCCGCGACAGCGACACACAATAAGTCTCTACGCATGGGCTAACGCCTCCTCGGAGGACCGTGGAACGCCTGCTCTGAGTTTAGATGCGGGCAGCGCGGGTGGCAACCGTGGATGGCAGGGGGTCCTGCCGCAAAGGTAACCACAGCAGAAACTCGGCTCCGCCGCCCTGGCGGTTGCGGCCCTCGATGCTGCCGCCGTGCTGCAGCGCCACTTTCTGTACGACGGCCAGACCCAGGCCGGTGCCTTCGGATTTGGTGGTGTAAAAAGGCAGGAAGATTTTCGGCAAGTCCGTCTCTGGAATTCCCGGCCCGTCGTCCGCGACGCAAATGCGCTGCCACTTCCGGCCGCCCAATTCCTCGATGGTTCCGGATATCGTCACCCGCGGGCTCTTGCTGGTGGTCAGCGCGGATTCGGCGCCGTTGCGCGCGAGGTTCAGCAGGGCTTGGCGCAGCAGCGCTTCGTCGCCCGGCAAATCCTGGAAGGTGCCTTCGAACTCGACCGCGCATTGTGGCATGGTTTCGTGCAGTTCCTCGGCGACTTTCTCGACCACCGTCTGCATCGGCACCGTCTCATAGCAGATTTCCAGCGGTTTGGCGAAACGCAGGAATTCGGTTACCACGTGGGTGAGCGCACGCGTCTGTTCCAGAATCCGTTCGGAGGATTCGCGCACATCGCCCGGAGTCGTCTCGCTGCGAATCATCTGCGCGTAGCCGGAAATCGTGGCCAGGGAATTCTTGAATTCGTGCGCGATGCCGGCGGACATTTCACCCAGCGCCGCGAGATTTTCCTTCCAGCGAATTTGTTTTTGCAATGCGGTCAATTCCGTCAGGTCGCTCATCAGGCACAAAGCGCCGCTGATCTTCATATCCTGCGCGTGTGGGTCTCGAGCATTCGCCAGATTGTCCGCCACGCCGGATTTGCCGGAGGCGCGCGCCGCGCGATAAATCGGTGAGATGGTGACGCCCAAATTGCGCACCGCGCCCTCGGATGTGAGGTGTTCGATCTCGCCGCGCTGAAATGTTTTCCCATCGCGGATGCAGGCCGTGAGCATTTGCGTCAGCTCCGATTCCGCGCCCAAAATTTCCTTGTACGAACGGTAGCGCAGCGTGCGTATTCCCAGCGCCGCTTCCGCCGCGGGGTTCGTTGAGCTGATCGCGCCGGTGGCATTCACCAACAGCAGACCCGTAGGCATGTTGCGCGTCACTTCTTCGGTGAGCCGCTCGGATTCCTGCGCGCGTTCCTGCGCCAGCAAATGC
Organism: Candidatus Acidiferrales bacterium; assembly: GCA_035602855.1. Lineage (GTDB taxonomy): Bacteria > Acidobacteriota > Terriglobia > Acidiferrales > UBA7541 > Palsa-295. The sequence goes on along the minus strand of DATNLN010000118.1, from coordinate 59,407 downwards.
AGCCGCGCCAGTTCTTTTTCCTGCATGCGCAGTTTTTCGATCACTCCCTGCATGGATGCAGCCATGAATGCGGAGGGATTCTCGACGTCCGTCTTCGGCGTGGTCCAATCTTCCTTGTTCGCGCGCGCCTGGTCGCGCATGAATTTGCGCAGCAACATCGCCGCTAACACCATGCCGGCGAACAGCACGATCACGAGCACCACCGCGAAAGCCATGTTGAACGGCAGCGCAGCCACGGAATGCGGATGAACCGGCGCCGTCATCGCGAATTTCAATAATTTCGTTAATTTCATCAACGCACCATAAGCAAAGACTGATACCAATTCACCAGCGGCGTGCCGAAGAAAACCACCAGCAGCGCCCCGGCGCCCAAAAATGTACCAAACGGCAATTCGTAATCCGCGTCCTTGCGGCGCGCCAGAATTATCGCCACGCCCAGCACGCTGCCCAGCAGCGAGCCGGCCAGAATCGTCAGCAGCGTACGCTTCGCGCCCAGAAACGCGCCGGCCATCAGCATCATTTTCACATCGCCCAGGCCCATGCCTTCACGCCCGCGCAATTTGAAATACGCTTCGGACACCACCCATAGCAGGCCGCCGCCCACCGCCGCGCCCAGAATCGCGTCCAGCAGCGAAAGGAGCGGCGCCGGGGGAGGGTAGTCGAACAAATGATTCGCGATCCACAAGGCCGTACCGTCCGTCGGCCTGGTGAACAAACTGAATAGCAGGCCGATCGCGAGGCCGGTGAAGTTCACCACGTCCGGCAAAATGCGTTCGCGCAGGTCGGTGAACACCAGCACCACCATGATCGCTGAGAAGGAGGCCCACTTTCCGGTCTCGACACTGATTCCGAAAGCGTAGAAGCAGCCGAGAAACAGCAGGCCGGTCAACAATTCCACCAGCGGATACATCCACGAGATTTTTGTTTTGCAGCCGCGGCACTTTCCGCCCAGCAGCAGATAGCTCAGCACTGGAATATTGTCGTAGGGGCGAATCGGCTCACCGCATTTCGGGCACGCCGACGCCGGCAGCACGATGGACTTGCCCGACGGGATGCGCAGAATGCACACGTTCAAAAAACTGCCGATGATCAGGCCGAACAGAAAGACAAAAAGCCCGATGAAGGTAGATAACGCCACATGTCAATTCTGCCCGAACGCTCGGCGGGCCTCAAGCATGGGCTTGAGTATCGTGCCCGACTGCTAACGCGGCGGAGCATAGCGAGGCGCGTTGGGCTTTGCAGTTTTAGCGGCGCACTTAAGTGCGCCAGCGGCGGTGAGGCACTCGCCGATGGCGATTTGAAGACCGCCGCTACGAGCGCTCTGCGCGCGCGTCCGCCCTGGCAGGCCTCCCAAGGGCGGTTTTTGCTGGATCTAAAGTACTTTGTATAGTAAAGTACTTCTCAGGAGGCTACTCTATGCCTGCGTCCAACGATTTGGCCACAGCGGAATCCGCATCCTGGCGCCGCCACTTCCTCGCCGCTGCCATCGCGGCGGACCGCCTGCCTTGGATCGATCCCACCACGCTCAGCCACGAGGAATCGCGCTGTATTCAAAGTTCCATCCAGCAGTTTCAGCTGGGCGAAGGCTCCAGTGGCAGGCGCCTGCTGCAACGCGGCCGGGAATTCGCAGACGCCGCCGGCGACCCGGATTTTCTTGAGGCGCTCGCGCTATTTGTGAAAGAAGAGCAGCGCCACAGCGGTTATCTGTTGCGATTCATGCAGCGCGAAGGAATCCCTGCGAGTTCGAGCCATTGGGTGGACACGGTTTTTCGGCGCCTGCGCGTGCTGGCGGGATTGGAATTATCACTGCGCGTCCTGGTTTCCGCGGAAATCATCGCCATTCCGTACTACCGTGCTCTCGGCGCGGCCACTCAATCACCGCTGTTGCAAGCCATCTCCGGCAGAATTCTGCAGGACGAGGCCGCGCACTTGCGTTTTCAAGCCTCGATGCTTTGGCGCCTCGCCGCCAATCGACCACTCTTCGCCGATCGCATCGTCTCCGGAATCCATCGCGTGTTCTTGTTGATTACGTGCCTGGTGGTTTGGTGCGAACATGGCTGCGTCTTTCGGGCGGCAGGCTATGCGCGCGGAGGTTTCCTGGCGGAAGCGTTGTGGGAATTCGATCGACTCGACAATGCAGTCCGCCGCGGTCCGGTGCTAGCCTGCATTCCAGAAGCCCAAGACGACCAAGGGAACAGCAAAGACCACGATTCGCGCCCGGAACGAACCGAGATTGTAATGGTGAAGAGTCGGGATTAAACACAGCTCCGCAGCGGTGATCAGCAACGCTAAAAGAAGGTCGGGAAACGATCCACCAGTTTGCCCACTCCTGCAACAACACAAGAGTGGGCGACTGGCAAGCTTGCTCGCGTCCGAGGCCGGAAAAACTACAGGAAGTCGATCAGACGCGGCCCCGGATGTATTCGGTCGTAGATGGAATGCACGCCGTCGGCGTAGACCACGTCCGCATCGTGGTCGTAGCCCAACCCACTGGCCACGGCCACGAGACGAACATCTGACAACAACGCAACAATTATTTCATTTGCCCGTGACAAGCTCCGCCCGGCGCGCGCTTACCGTGATCACTCGGGCTTCGGTTTTCAATTCAATACGCGAGGAGCGTCATGGAAAAATCGAACGGACTAATGAATGCGAAGGTAAATCGCCGGTCGCTATTGACGAAGGGCATGATGGCGGCAGGCGCAGCGACGATGGGTGCGGCAATGCTGGGCGGCGCGAAATCCGTATTCGGCGAGGGCGACAACGAAAGGCTTACCCGGGGAGACGCGGCAATTCTGCGTTTCCTGGCTGCTGCCGAAATTCTGGAAACGGATCTGTGGGTTCAGTATGCAGAACTAGGCGGCATTGGCGACAATCCTCCTATCGAAGTAGATCAAAATCAGGCCATGAACAATTATCAGATTGCGCTGTCCAATCTCGATGGCGACGGCCCGCAATACATCACCAGCAACACGCTGGACGAAGCCAGCCATGCGGCCTTTCTCAACGCCTATCTGGAATCCAAAGGCGCCGAGCCGGTGAACCTGGACGCGTTCCGTACTTTGCCGGGAAGCACCGCCACTGGATCATCGGGCATGAAGCGCCTGACGAACCTGATGCATCTCAACGTGGACACCAGCTGGTTCGTGCGCTACCGTAGCACTACCAATCCGGACTTCGGCGCGACGTTCCCGCAGGCGATTACGCTTAACAACGTCACGGCGATTCCGCGAAACAACAGCGATTTCAACGGCGCTACGAACTCCAACTTTCTCGGCAACGATCACATTCAGGCGATCGCCAACGTAGCGGCGTTTCACTTTGGAATGATTGAACAGGGCGGCTCGAGTCTGTACGCTGCGCTTAGCCAGAAAGTCAGAAGTAGGGAAGTGTTGAAAATCACGCTGGGCATCGGTGGTGACGAAATTGCTCACTTTCTGGAATGGGTGGATTTCGCGGGTAATGGAGTGCAACAGCCGGTGGCGCCGTTCAGCGATCCCATCTCCGGCCTCACATTTCCCGATTTTTTCAATAATCCTCCGCTGAAGCCGGCCAACCTGGTGCAACCCAGCCTGATCTTTCCCGTTCCCTGCGAATTCATCAACGCGAATTTGCCGCACTGCGCCGTAATTCGCCCCAGCGATGACAGATTTGCCGGCGCCCAGGCTGCCGTCACATCGCTCACTAACGACGGGCTGTTCACCGGACAATCCAAGAGTTTCTTCCAAACACTCAAACAATTGGCCGAAGAAGCCGACGCCGCGCAGCGCGAATTCTAGTCGGCGGCACAAATCAGCTGAAGGCATCGGCTCAGCGAATCAGCTGAAGAAATCGGCTGATTGGGTCGCCCGAGCGCATCGGCCGAACACAAATGTCGTAAGAGATTGGTCCCGCGCAAACCTGTCCGAGCAGGTACGCGCGGGACCATTTCTCATTCCGGCCACGCGGGAACAGCTGTGCACCGCTCGAATGCGCGTTCAGGCCGTCCGGTAATCCAAAGTTACCCTGTTAATCTTTCGGTTTCACAGCGCCTCACACGTTGCTGTGCTGTGCAGGCCGGCAGCGATTGGTGCAAAGACGAGGAACGCGGCAAGCACCAATGCGAGAGCGACGCGGACCCCGCTCGTTTCCAATTTTAACGACGCATCCCGCGCGGATCGTAACAGGCAAGGAGGACTCAGCTGTCCATCTCGGCCGAATCGCGACGATCCAACCGGAGTAACGGCTTTCCCGCCCCGGTCAGGGCGAGTCGCGTTGCCGGACGTGTCGCTTTAATCACCAGGCAAGACGCGAAGAGACTCAATTCGCCCTTACGGTGAACTCGCGTCCCCGCGCGCCCTTCGCTCACCGCTTTCGCCGGGTACTCGCGAGCAGGTGCAGGTGCAGATTCAGTCCGGCGGGGAAAGCAAGCCCTGTCGGTCGGTTCAATTGTCGCTCGCTAGGGACTTCATCATTCGACAATACAAGCGGCTCAGGGCAAGCGCATGCCGGTGCGGCCGCAGGTTTCGAAAACGGAGAGAACGTTTGTGATGCTGAGGAGCTCGCGGATGCGCGGGCTCAAATTATACAATTGCAATTCGCATTTCGCGCCCTTCGCCGAAATGTAAAGCCCCACCAGCGTGCCGAGGCCGGAACTATCCATGTACCCAAGCTCGCTGAGATCAAGAATCAACCGTCGTTTGTGCGGCAGCAGGGCCTTCACTTCGGTCTTCAAGTGCGGCGAAGTTTCGGCGGTGAGGCGGCCGGTGCAACGTACCACGGTCGCCTCTTCCCAAGCATAAATGTGGAGATTCAGAGAGAGCGCAGGAATCGAAGTGTCGCTGGACATTGGCGCTGTTTGTTTACTCTTGTGGCCTGGCGATGGCAAGCTTTTTCGCGCCGTGCCGAAGGCATTTCTTGGAAGAGATCACGGAGCGAGCAGGCTTTTCCAGCGTTTCCACGCGTCATCGCGGGCCTTCCTGTTGGCGTCGCTGGCATCGGGCGCTTCGCCGGCGCGCATGAAACCGTGCCCCGCGCCGTCATAGGTCACAGGGTCGTAAGTTTTGCCCGCCGCTTTCATTGCGGAGACTGTGTCCGGAATTGTGGCGTCAATGCGCGCGTCGTTGCCGGCGTAGAAGCCATAGACGGGTGCCTTGATGCGCGCCATTGCCTCCGCACTGGGCGGCGCACCGTAGAAGACAAAAGCTGCGGAAAGATCGGCGCGGTTTGTCGCGAAGCGGAAGCTCTGCCCCCCGCCCCAGCAGAATCCTACGACGTACAGTTTGCCGTTCGCGGCAGGCAGCTTCAGGCCGTAGTCCGCTGCGGCGTTCAGGTCCGCCGTCACCTGGTCGGGATTCAACTTGCTGACAGCTTCGGTGACGCCCGACGGGAAGTCTTTGGTACGGCCGCCATTGGGCGCCATGCCGCTCAGCAGGTCTGGCGCGACGGCGATGTAACCCGCCGCGGCCACTTCGTCTGCAAGTTCCTGCGCCCAGTCGCTCAGTCCGAAGATTTCGTGAATCACCAGCACCACGGGACGCCTGTCTTTCGATTCGGGGTAGACCACCAGCGTCTCCACGCTGCGGCCATCGTGTTTTACCGTGACCCACTCGCTGTGACGCGGCGATTTTTCGATCCGCTCCCGCGCCCAAGCCTGTGACCATTCCTGCGCGGCAAGCGTTTGCGCTGCCAGCAACACTCCCACCACCGCGATCATCATTCCTGCATATCGTCTCATGGCTCACCTCATCCGGAATAGACCGAGCTATCTTAATTGCGCGAGGGGACTCCAACAAGGCTATTTGGGTCGACAGAGAGCGGCTCTCCCGACCGCACATCAGAAGTGGCGTTTCAGCTTTCCGATTCGGGGATTTACCGGGGCCTAGAACGGGTTTGCAGTGCCCTCGCCGTTTGAAACCACGCCTCGCGATAAGCTATATTCGATGGTTTACATCTCATGTCCTGGCTGGCACAGAGGGTCTTCGCTTACGAACAGATGCGCTTCGCGCAGGAACCGGACCGCCGCGTCCTGCCGTTTGCCTGGGGCCTCGAACACATCGGCGGCTCGGCGGACGAACACGACCCGCGCGGCTGGCTAGAAAATTTCGCGCGCGAGACCGTGGCGCATAGTGAGGAATGGTTCGCCACCACCCCAGCCGACGATTACGCACTAAAAGACAACGTCCTAACCTTCACCAGCGCCCTCGAGTCCCCCTGGGCGGAAAACAACCGCGTGCACGGGCAATTGTTTCAGGCGCGCCGCAGCGGGCCGGCCGCGGTCGTGCTCGCGCAATGGAATTGCCGATGGGAAGAGCAGCAGAACGTCTGCCGCTGGCTCAACAAACTGGGCATCACCGCCGTGAAGCTCAGCTTGCCGTATCACGATCGGCGCGCCATCCCCGGCCATCCGCGCGCGGACCGAATGGTGAGTGCCAACATTGGACTCACGCTGCAAGCCAATCGCCAGGCGGTGCTGGATGCGCGCCGCACTCTGCGCTGGCTCGAACAGCAAGGCTACGACCGCCTCGGCATTCTCGGTACCAGCATCGGCTCTTGCCTGGCATTTCTCACCTTCGCGCACGAACCCGCTCTGCGCGCCGGTGCATTCCTGCACGTCTCCACATATTTTGGCGACGTGGTCGCCGCTGGCCTTACCACTTCGAACGTCTGGCAAACCCTGCATCACGAAATTTCGCTCGACGAAGTACGCCGCTACTTTTCGCCGATCAGTCCGTATCCCTATATTCACCGTCTGCACGGAACGCGCAAAAAAATCCTGGCAATCAGCGGCCGCTACGATCCAACCTTCCCCAACGAGCTGACCAACGAATTCGTCACCGCGATCCGCCGCGATGGCGTCGCGTTCGAAAGCCTTTCGCTCCCGTGCGGACATTATTCGATGGGAGTGCCACCGTTCAGCTACGCCGTGGGCTACCGTTTCGGTACATTCCTGTTTCAAGCTCTCGCGTAACTGTTGCCATTTCGCTCCCAAGAACGCCGTATCTCCGTTGGATCAGCAGAATTTCGACTACACGCGAATTTATTGCCGCGCGGCTGGCTAATCTCTAAAGAACCCGGCAGCCGCACAAGCATGAAGCCCCGGCTGCGAAACCAGCAGCGAACGTCACGAAAGTAACGAAAGTAACGCCGCAGGACACCGTCAGCATCAGCGCGGCAGGAAAAGCAGCGAGCCACGCGAAGCCGCGCCCAAAGTAGCGGAAGACGCCAAGAACGGCGGCGAGAAAAAGTAAGCAAGTCTAGCAGCTGTCGGATCCAACTGGCCGCGTTCGGCGCTCGGCACAACGACCACGGCGTTCCGATCGCGGTTGCTTTTTCCTGAGCACGCTTCGCGCCGCGTTCAGTGCAGAATATCGCTGAAGGCGCCCGCGGCGATGCCTCGCTCGACCGCGCGAATATCCGGCGCAAGGGAACGGTCTGCTTCCATCATTTTCGATGCTGCGCGCACGATCGCCTGCGCCTTCGCGGCTTGCGAGCCAGTATGCAGCGGCGCCAGCAAATCAATTCCCTGGCAAGCAGCGAGGAGTTCAATCGCCAGCACGTTCCGCAGATTCCCCAGCATCGGCTGAATTCTGCGCGCGGCTCCCATCCCCATCGAAACGTAATCTTCCTGATTGGCGGACGTCGGAATCGAATCCACGGAATGCGGCGTGGCCTGCGTCTTCATTTCACTCGCGAGCGCCGCCGCTGCAACCTGCAGGATCATGAATCCGGAATTCAGACCCGCCGCGCGCACCAGAAACGCCGGGAGCAAACTCGTCTGCGGATTAGTCATCTGCTCGATGCGCCGCTCGGAAATTCCCGCCAGTGTTGCCAGCGCCACCGCCAGTTGATCGGCTGCCATCGCCAGCGGCTGCCCGTGAAAATTTCCGCCGCTGATCACTTCCCCGGAAGTTGCACCTGCGTTAACAAACACCAAAGGATTATCCGTCGCGCTGTTCAGTTCCACACCGAGCGTCGCGCGGACTTGCGTGAGCGTGTCGCGCACTGCTCCATGCACCTGCGGCGTGCAGCGCAAACTGTAAGCATCCTGCACGCGCTTGTCCTTCTCCGCCGCGCGATGCGAATCGCGGATCGCGCTGCCTTCATTCAGCGTGCGCAGATTTCGCGCCGTGGTAGCGTGTCCCGCATAAGGCCGCGCCGCCGCGATGCGTTCGTCGAATGCCGCAGGGCTGCCGCGCAACGCATCGAGCGACAGCGCCGCTGCGACGTCCGCGGTATCCACTGCAATTTCGGCTTCGCGTAATCCCAACGCAAGCAGCGCCAGCATCGCTTGCGTGCCGTTCAGCAGGGCCAGACCTTCCTTCGCTTCCAGCTGTAAAGGCGCGATTCCGGCAGTGCGCATCGCGTCGCCGCCGGAAAGTGTGCGGCCTCGCAAAATCGCTTCCCCTTCGCCAATCGCGACCTGCGCCAGGTGCGCCAGCGGCGCCAGGTCTCCCGACGCGCCCACCGATCCTTGCGACGGGATCACCGGATGCACGCCCGAATTCAGCATCGCGCAAAGAGTTTCCGCCACGATCGGACGCACGCCCGAAAAACCCTTGGCGATCGCGTTCGCGCGCAGCAGCAACATGGCGCGCGTTTCGTGCTCGGTCAACGCCGTGCCCACGCCGCAGGCGTGGCTGCGCACCAAATTCACTTGCAGCTCGCCAATCTGCTCGCGCGAAATCCGCACCGAAGCCATTCTTCCGAACCCGGTGTTCACGCCGTACACGGCCTGGTCCGACGCGATCAGCCGCTCAATCACCGCGCGCGATGCCAGCATGCGCGTGCGAGCCTGCGGAGCCAGCTCCGCCGTAGCGCCGTCGAAAACCACGCGATCGAGCTGCGCAAAATCGAGATGTTCGCCGTCGATCCGAATTGCGCTCATGAGTGTGCGTGTTTCCGCTCGCGCGATTGACCGCCGTCTTTCAGGGCAGGGAAGTACTTGCGATATTTTTCCGGCAGCGATTTCGGGCGCCCCTGCCTGTCGCAGAAGACGTGCAGCGTGTCTCCGGTAGCCAGCACTTCGCGCGATTCCTGATGCACAATTTCGTAGCCGAACTTCACAGTGCGACGCTGCGACGCCAGCACCTTGGTGCGCACCACGAGCAAATCGTCAAATCGCGCCGGACGTTTGAAGCGGCAGTGCGCATCGGCTACCACAATGTAGCTGTCATCCTCGGCTTCCATGTTCTTGTACTCGAAGCCCAACTGGCGGCAAAAATCCACGCGGCCTACTTCAAACCACGTGAAGTAGTTTCCGTGATACACCACTCCCATCTGGTCCGTCTCCGCATAACGCACCCGAATTGTAGTTTCTGCGTATTCCATACTATTTTGGAATTTGTCACTCCGCATCAAGTCACGTGTCATCCCGAACGAAGTGCCGCGTTTTTTCCCTCGCGTCGCGCGACTGCGGGACGCAGAGAGGGATCCGCTTTTGCCTGGATGCTGGAAAGATTCTGTTCGTGGGGTATCACCGTCTCACTGTCCGGTCCATTTCGGATGCCGCTTTTCCAGAAACGAAGCCAGCCCTTCGCGAAAATCCTCGGTGGCGCGAATCGCCGCGTTTTCCTGTGTAGCCATTTCGATTTCTTGCGTTACTTCCTTGTCGTCATATTGCAGCAGCAGTCGCTTGGTGCGGCGCAGGCTCGTAGGGCTCGCTTCCAGGAATTTCGCCGCCACTTCGTGTGCCCGCTTCAGCAAATCCGCCGCAGCGACGATCTCGGTCACCATCCCCAGCCGGAACGCCTCCGCCGCATCGATAATTGTGCCCGTTAGCAGCAACTCGCGCGCGTGTTTTTCGCCAATCTGCCGCCGCAGCAGCACCGAAACCAGCGCCGGAATAAATCCGATGCGCACTTCGGTGTAACCGAACTTCGCTTCCGGCACTGCCAGCGTGATATCTGAAAACGTCGCGATTCCGCAGCCGCCTGCGACCGCCGCGCCGTTCACCGCCGTAATCAGCGGCTTCGGAAAACTATATATGCGGTGAAACATGCGCGCCATCTGCCGCGAATCCGCCAGATTTTGCGCACCCGTCTGGTTCGCGATGGACTGTAAAGTCTCCAGGTCCATCCCTGAACAAAACGCCTTGCCCGCGCCCGTAAGAATCACCACGCGCACCGCGCCGTCGTTGTCCGCAACGTTCAGCGCGCCCAGCAATTCGTCAATCATCGTGCTGGAGAGGGCGTTGCGCTTGTCCGGCCGGTTCAGCGTGACCGTCGCGATCGCGCCATCCTTCTCATATTTCAATGTCGCGTAACTGGCCTGGTCAGATGTTTCTGGCTTGCTCATCATTTGTTTTTCTCGGATGGTGCGACGAGTATCGTCATCCTGAAGCCGGCGCCTTTGTTTCAGGCCGGGAGAAGGATCTCTCCCGCCGTCGCTTTGTTTTTCGCCTTTCTCTGCGCCCTCTGCGTCGCTGCGGTATGATACTCGCGCATCGCCGCTAATTCGGCTTACCCGTCGGCGCCTCTTCCGCCGAATCAACTGCGCGCGAGTATCTCTCCCGCAACAGCGCAGTCATGGCGCAGGCCAGGGCCAGCGACTTCGTATCAATCCCGGTAGAAACTCCGCGCGATGCCAAGGTCGTCAGCACTGCTTCGGTCGGAATATTCCCAACCAACTCATCCCCAGCAAACGGACATCCGCCCATCCCGGTCAACGCCCCGTCAAATCTCCGGCAACCCGCCTCATACGCCGCCAAAATCTTTTCCGCCGCGCGATCCGGCCGGCTGTGCAGATGCACCCCAACCTCAACTCCCGCGACGCAACCCTTCACCGCCTGATAAAGTTGTGCCACCTCTTCGGGCGACGCTGTCCCCACCGTATCCGCCAGCGAAACCGTGCGCACGCCCAAATCCTTCAGCCAAACCAGCGTCTCCTCCACGATTTCCGCCCCCCAAGGCTCCTCGTAAGGATTTCCGAACGCCATGGAAACATAAATCACTAGGTTCTTGCCGGCCGCGCGCGTGTCACGCTGCAGCTTTTCCACCAGCTCGCGCGATTCCGCTCGCGACATATTCGCATTCGCGCGCCGGAAGTATGCCGAAATAGAATAAGGGTAACCGACGGTCGTCACTCCTGGAGTCGCGAGCGCGCGCTCCAGCCCCTGCGCGTTCACCACGATTCCGATAATTTCCACCGGCTCGCCGCCTGGCGCTTTCAACTGGCTCAGCCGCGACATCACCGCTTCGCTATCCGCCATTTGCGGCACATGCTTCGGCGAAACGAAACTCACCGCATCAATGTGGCGAAATCCCAGCGCGATCAGGCGGCTCAGATACTCAGCCTTTTCTTCGGTGGGAATCACCTCGCGCAATCCTTGCCATGCGTCGCGCGGGCATTCCACAATCGTCACTTCATTGGCCATAAGTTTTCAGAACCACGGGCTGCGGTAAATGTGCACTGCGTACCACAACAAAAAAACCGACAACAGCACCGAAAACCCCATCAACATCACGGCGATGCGCGAACTTTTGCCGTCGCTCGCCTTGACGACCGTGAGCGACGCGGCCACGACAATTCCGATCACGCCGATATACTGCGACACTTGGTACATAAACCACAGCGCCGAACTGTGGTACGCATTTCCCGTAATCTGCGCCGAAACGAACACAGAGAGCGCCGCCGGCAAACACAACAACATCGTCACCCCAAACATTGCGTACCCGCCGCTGCGTGGCTCGTTCATAATCGTCTGATCAGGACTGCCTGAAACTTCCCGACTGACGGCCGGTTCTTGTTCACTTTCAACCTTTAACTGTGAACTTTCAACCCTCAATTCACGTCTGCAAGACGCCCGTCTTGAATTCAGCCACGTTGGGATTCAACGCAGCTGCCTCGAGCGCCTCCATCAATGCCCCGCGCGTGTGGGCTGGATCGATGATTGCGTCCACCCATAGCCGCGCGGCAGCATATCGCGGATCGGTCTGACTCTCGTAGGTTTTGCGAATCGATTCGTGCAATTCCTTTTTCTCCGCGTCGCTCAGTTTTTTGCCCTCGCGCTCCAGCTGCTTGATCTTGATTTCCACCAGCGTGCCCGCCGCCGAATCGCCGCTCATCACCGCATAACGCGCCGTCGGCCAGGCAAACACAAACCGCGGATCATAAGCCTTGCCGCACATCGCGTAATGTCCCGCGCCGAAGCTGCCGCCGCAAATCACCGCGATCTTCGGCACCACGCTATTGGCTACCGCGTTCACCATCTTGGCGCCGGCGCGGATAATTCCGCTCCACTCCGCCTCCTTGCCCACCATAAATCCGTTCACGTCGTGCAGAAAAATCAGCGGCAGCAAATTCTGATTGCAGTCCAGAATAAATCGCGCCGCCTTGTCCGCCGACTCGTTGTAAATCACTCCGCCAAACTCAATCCGCTTCTCGCCCGTTCCCGGCGCCACAGTGCTCACGTTCTTCTTCTGATTCGCCACAATCCCAACGGCCCATCCGCCAATGCGCGCGTAGCCGCACAGCAGAGTCTGCCCATACTCCGCACGATATTCCTCGAACTCACTGCGGTCCACAATGCGCGCGATGATTTCGTGCATGTCGTACTGCTTTCCAGGGCTCGCCGAGAAAACGCCATAGATTCCCTCTTCGGCGTACGCCGGTGCCGCCGCAGTCTTGTGATCGAACGGCCCCCTCGCCGCGTGGCCCATCTTATCCACCAGCGCACGCAAGCGCTTGATACACGCGGGGTCATCTGCCTCGCGAAAATCAATCGTGCCGCTGATTTGCGCGTGCATCTGCGCCCCGCCCAATTCTTCCGCCGAAGTTTTCTGCCCGATCGCGGCCTGCACCAGGGCCGGCCCTGCCAGAAATAATCCGCTGCCTTCGGTCATCAAAATCTTGTCGCACATTACCGGCAAATAGGCGCCGCCCGCGACGCACATGCCCATGATCGCGGTGATCTGCGGGATGCCCCTCGCGCTCATCACAGCATTATTGCGGAAGACGCGCCCGAAATCGTCGGTATCGGGGAACACGTCCTCCTGCAGCGGCAGGAAAACTCCCGCGGAATCTACCAGGTAGATGGTGGGGATATGATTTTCAATCGCGATGTTTTGCGCGCGGATCACTTTCTTTGCAGTCATCGGAAAAAACGCCCCGGCTTTCACCGTCGCATCATTCGCGATGATCATCACCTGCCGCCCGGAGACGCGCGCCAGCCCCGTGATCGTTCCGGCCGCCGGCGCGCCGCCCCATTCCTGGTACATATCGTGCGCGGCGTAAAGTCCCAGCTCGAAAAATTCCGTTTTCGCATCCATCAGCTTCGCGATGCGTTCCCGCGCCGTCAGGCGATTCTTTTTATGCTGCGCCTCGGTCGCTTTCGCGCCGCCACCCTGACGGATGTGCTGTTCTTCGTTTTTTATTTCCGTCAGGCGGTCCGCCATCAGCCTGCTGTTCTTCTCGAACTCCGCCGACTTCTCATCCACGCGCGTTTCGATTTTCGTTCCGCTCACCCAGCCCTCTCCTCGCACCAATCCGCAGGATAATCGTTGTTCATCAATTTTGCGGCAGATGCAGGATTCTATCACCCCTGAATTGTTTTGACTCGCGCCACAGGTGCGCTAGAATCGCGAAGGCTCGCGGTTCTGCCGCGGACCACATCTCTGCTCTGGAGGCGCCTATGCTCTGCGGTATGTATGCGAAGGATAGGACTGTCTCCGGCTCGCCCCGCCCGTAGCGCTAGTCCCGGCGGCTCGGCGCATTCCTAAATCCTGCGACTTCGCCAAGCAAGCGCTCTAAATTCGCCCTCTCTCGTTTAACCGCGCGCACAGTCGCGCACAGGAGATTCAACAATGCGTTTTATTGACTTGGATTTAGCGCGCCGCGTGGAAATGGCCGAAGCGAATGCCGGGCGCGAATGCGCCGAAGCCTGTCGGCGCTTTCACCCGGAACATTCCGTGGCGATCGAAGAAATTGCTGGAGGCATAGCGGTGTTCGCCGGAGTCGATTCTCCGATCACCCAGGCCATCGGAGTGGGCTTGCACGGACCTGTGAGCGATGCCGAAGTGGACGCACTCGGCGAGTTCTTCCACAGCCGCAGGGCCCCGGCGGCGATCGAGTTATGTCCGCTCGTTCACATAAGCCTGTATGAGAAATTTGCGGCGCGCAACTATCACCTGCTCGAACTTACCGATGTGCTGATCCTGGACGACGTTGCCGCCGCGCGCATGCCGGGCACGGTGTCCGCAGGCGTCACCGTCCGCGCCGCCACACCTGACGAATCAAAACTCTGGACCCAGACCGTTGCAGCGGGCTTCGCCGAACAGTATCCAGTGACTCAGGCGATGCTCGACGTGATGGAGGGCTTCTACGGCCGCCGAGATGCTTGTTTCTTTCTGGCATTCGTGGACGGCATCGCGGCGGGCGGTGGCGGGGTGTTCGCTGGCCAAGGAGTCGGCGGACTTTTTGGAGCAAGCACGCTACCTGCATTCCGCCGCCGCGGCGTGCAATCAGCATTGCTAGCGGTCCGCCTCGCGTGGGCGCGCGAGCAAGGCTGCGATCTCGCAGTCAGCTTCGCACGGCCTGGCAGCAGCTCGCACCGCAACATCGAACGCAACGGCTTCAGCGTCGCCTATACGCGCACGAAATTAATCTGTGCGTTGTAGTCGCGCGCGCAGCGCGACAATGCATCGGCAGCGGTGCGTTTTTGGTGTATGAATCCCTGCCGGCTTGGCGACCATGATGACGACTGCTCCTTCATCAGCATTCGCAGCACCGCCGTTTGCCGCCGAGCAACCGGTCCTGGTTCGACCGAAGACGGAAGGAAGCACGCGAATCACTGGAATTTCGAAACGCTGGAGTTGGATGTGTCGGGGCAGGACGAACCGTGTCCATGGCTGAATCCTGCGCTCAATACCTCTCGCGCTTCGAACGGGAATTCAACTTAGCAGTCATGCTCGCTGGCGTCGCGCCCATGCCCTCGTGCAAGAGCGCGCGCCAATTGAGTGGCATCGTCCCGCAGTTCACCGTCCGCGGAGATTTTGCTGACCAATCCCAACGCCGACGCCTCGCGCGAGCGAATACGGCTGCCGGTGATCAACATTTCCAGCGCAGGCCCGCGCCCAATCAACCGCGTCAGCAGCAGCGATTCGCGCACGACAAGCCAGCGCCAAGTCGAGACCACCGCCGATGCAGTACCCGCGAATGGCGGCGACCACCGGCTTCGCACTCGACGCAATCCTTCCCAGCACCTCTTGCCCGCGCCGCGCGAAAGCCAATGCCACGCGCGGTGTAAGTCGCGCCAGCTCGGCAATCTCGGCGCCCGTCGCAAATGCCAGTTCGCTGCCGGTGATCACTGCACCTGCAAGTTCGGACGCTTCCGCCAGTCGCACGACTTCACGTTCGAGCGCGTCCAGCACGGTCATTTCCAGGCGAGGGAATCCATCATCGTTTTCGAGGCGCAGCAAGAGAATATCGTCCTGTGGATTGACTACAAGGCGAGTGCTCACCGCAACGTTACGCTTCGCGCGAAGCAGCAGAAACGCGGTGGCGGATGAAATCAACGATCGCTTGCGTAGTAGTTCCGGGGAGAAATACTTCCGCGATCCCGCCCTGCTTCAGCGCGGGGATATCCGCCTCAGGAATAATTCCGCCGATCAGCACTGTCACGTCGTTCATGCCTTTGCCGCGGAGCAGTTCCATCAACCGCGGGCAAAGAGTATTGTGCGCGCCGGAAAGAATCGAAAGACCGATCACGTCGACATCTTCCTGCGCCGCCGCCGACGCAATCATTTCCGGCGTCTGCCGCAGTCCGGTGTAAATCACTTCCATCCCGGCATCGCGCAACGCGCGCGCAATAATTTTCGCGCCGCGATCGTGGCCATCCAGCCCCGGCTTGGCGATCAATACCCTAATTTTCTTCTCAGGCATATGGAGGAAGGATACTCGAAATCCCCAGCAAAACGATAGCTGCACGGCCCCGCAAAGTTCTATCGCGCCAAATTCAGCAGGAAATCCTCCAGCAGCGCGTTGAACTTGTCCGGATCATCCACAAACAGCGCGTGGCCGTCGCCATCGAATATTTCCAGCTTCGAGCTCGGAATGTTTTTCTGCATCGCCACAATCGTGCTCATATATCCGCTTTTCGCCGCGCAGACCACCACCGGCTTATCGATCTTTGGCAACACCGGCCGGTAATCCGCCACAAAATAACCGACGAGCAGCGCCACCGCCGAATTCGTGGGCACTTGCAAGGACGCTTGCAGCACTTTGTTGACGTACTCCTCCGGATGCGGTTTCTTGAAATTTAAATCGCGAATGAAACCGTTCGCCGCGTTCTTGCGATCCTCCAGCACGGCTTTCAACAGCCCGAAATCCTGGTCTGCGTCAGCCGGCGCGCGCCCGCCCGCGTCGTTATCCACCAGAATCAATCCCGCGAAATCGCCGGTGCCGAACTGATCGACGTATGCCATCGTTTCTACCACCGCCATGGACCAGGACACGATCACTACCGGTGCCAAATGCAACTGATCCACGACCGCCTTGATGTCGCGCGCGCGCGACGCGGGATACAGGCCGTCGGTGGTCTGCGACGATTGCCCCTGCGAGCGCGGATCCATCGCCACCACGCGATAGTCGTGCGCAAAATAATCAATCTGGCTCTGCCAAATCCAACCCGGCATCGTCCATCCCGGCACAAATAAGATAGAAGGGAACTGGTGCGACGCCGAAAGGCCAATTTCGCCCTGCTTGATCACCGCATCTTTCGGCATCGGATTCCCAATCTGAGCGCTAGGAGAAATCGCCAGCCGCCCCGCCTCGATGTAATGAATCTTCACCCCATCCGAAGTGGTAATGAACCCGCTCCTCTCCGCGGGCTTCTTCCCCTTAGTCGCACCCGACGCCGCGCCAGCAAAAAACGCGATCGCGCACACCATCGCGTATGCCGCGACACGCAAGAAGAAAAGTCGCTGCTGTAGTTTGCGCATGATTAAGTGATTGCGACCTCTTCGTAGATGCCAAACACCGCACGCATCGCGTCGCACACTTCGCCGAGCGTGGCGTACGCTTTTACCGCGTCATAAATGAAGGGCATCAGGTTGTCTTTGCCTTCCGCGGCCTTGCGCAAAGCTGCCAGCCGTCGCGCAACTTCCGCGTTCGACCGCTCCGCCCGCAATTTGAGCAGCTGTGCCGTCTGACGCGTCGCGACCGTCTCATCAATCTGCAAAATATCAATGCCTTTTTCTTCCGCCACATAATCATTCACGCCCACAATAATCTTTTCCTTGCGGTCGACCGCTTGCTGATATCTGTAAGACGCCTCCGCAATTTCCCGCTGCGGATAGCCGCGCTCGATCGCCGCCACCATCCCGCCCAGCGCGTCGATCCTGTGAATGTAATCCCACGCGCCGCGTTCTTCTTCATTGGTCAGCGCTTCGACAAAATAAGACCCGCCGAGCGGGTCAGCCGTATTCGTCACTCCGCTCTCATGCGCGATAATCTGCTGCGTACGCAAAGCCAAAGTCGCCGCAAACTCGGTAGGCAAAGCCCACGCCTCGTCCAGGGAATTCGTATGCAGCGATTGCGTCCCGCCCATCACCGCCGCCAAGGCCTGCAGCGCCGTACGCACCACGTTGTTGTAAGGCTGCTGCGCCGTCAGCGAGCATCCCGCCGTCTGCGTGTGAAAACGCAGCGCCCACGAGCGCGGATTCTTCGCGCCAAAGCGCTCGGTCATGGTCTTGTGCCAGATGCGCCGAGCCGCGCGATATTTCGCAATCTCTTCGAAAAAATCACTGTGTGCATTGAAAAAGAAAGAAAGCCGCGGCGCAAAATCATCCACATCCATCCCGCGCCGCACGCCCCACTCCACATATTCGATCCCGTCGCGCAAAGTAAACGCCAATTCCTGAATCGCCGTCGAGCCCGCCTCGCGAATGTGATACCCGCTGATCGAAATTGGATTGAACTTCGGAGTTTCTTTCGCGCCGAATTCCAGCGTGTCAATCACCAGCCGCATGGAAGGTTCCGGCGGATAAATGTATTCCTTCTGCGCGATATATTCCTTCAAGATGTCGTTCTGCAGCGTGCCGGAAATTTTCTTCCAGTCCGCGCCCTGCTTTTCTGCCACCGCCAGATACATCGCCCAAATAACCGCCGCCGGCGAATTTATGGTCATCGAAGTCGTCACGTCCGCGAGCGGAATCTGGTCGAACAAAACTTCCATATCCGCGAGCGAGCTGATGGCCACGCCACACTTGCCAACTTCGCCCTCAGACAGTACATGGTCCGCGTCGTAACCCATCAACGTCGGCAAATCAAAGGCCACCGAAAGACCCGTCTGCCCCTGCCCCAGCAAATAACGAAATCGCGCATTTGTGTCCTGCGCCGTGCCAAAGCCGGCGAACTGCCGCATGGTCCAGAGACGCCCGCGGTACATCGTCGAATGAATTCCGCGCGTGTAAGGAGGCTCGCCGGGATAGCCCAGATCCTTCTCCGGATTCCAGTCCGGGAGATCCGCGCTCGTGTAGAGCCGGCGGATCGGGTAGCTTGAGACCGTCGTGAACTCGTGCGCGCGCTCAGGCGATTTTGCCAGCGTCGGCGCCAAGGTTTTTTCTTCCCACGCTCGCTCCCCCGCGGAAACTTTGCGCTCGGGGTCAAGCGTAACCGTCGCCTGCGATTTCGCCGTCTTGCTGGCCTTTGCAATTATTTTTTCAGACATGAGGGAGGGCTCCTTCAAGCGCGCGCCTGGTGATAAAACGCACACAGGCCAGCGCGTCCACACTTCATCTTAGGGCAAGGGAACAGAAGCAGCAACAAGCAGAAAACAACGCGTGCTCCAGCGCAGGCCGAGAAGAGCGTTTGTAGGCGAGGGTTCCCGCCAAGCGGCACCCCCGGTAGATCCGCGCCACAATGCAGACGGTCCCGCGGCGCCGGGACCGCTATAAACGTTCTGGATCTTATTTCGCGCCAAGCGCCGACCCCGGCACCGGCGTCCCCGGAATCAAAGGATCCCGCATCATCTCACCGCGCATCGCATCCGCCACGGTAATGTGCTGCACTTCCAACGTGCGCCCCATCGCCTGATTGAACAGCACCAACGCCTCCGCCAGATTCGCCTGCGCTCGCAAAGCCGTGCCCTGCGCCGCCGTCAAATCGCGCGACCGCAGCACCACTTGATAGGACGTGGAGGACCCCAGCTGATATTTCTTCTGCTCCGCGTCCAGAGTCTGCTGCGCCAGATTGCGCGCTTTCTCCGCCGCCGCCACTTGCGAACGATCCTGCTGCAACGTGATGATTGCGTTGCGCACGTTGATCACGATCGTGTTCTCCGTCTGCCGGTATTGTACCTGTTGCTGCCGCTCGTTGAACTGCGCGTGCGCGCTATCCGACTGCGCCGAACGATTGCGCAGCGGCATCGTCAAAGTCACTCCCGCCGAATAGGTCGGGTATTGGTTCTTGAACGCCTGAGACAGCGCATCGCTGACCCCGCCGTGCGATACCGCGGTCGTAGACGCCGGCGCGCCTGCGAAGGCTTCATTGCCGTTGATCAGAATCGGAACTCCGTTCGCATCCACCAGCGGAGCAGCCGGATCAGCGACGAACGTCCCAGTCACTTCGTTGGTTGTGAATCCTGTCCCATTCAGTCCTTGCGCTTGGTACTGTACGTACGCGTTCAGCGATGGCAGTAAGGCATTTCGCGTGGCCTTGACTTCGATCCGCGAATTCTTCAAGTTCAAATCGGCCTGATAAAGCTCCGGCCGTTTCCGCCACGCCTCCTGCACCGCGTCCTGCAACGGTATATTTTCCACCACTTCCGGAATGGTGATGGGCGTAGTAGGCACGATCTCGATCCCCGCGACGTCTTTCGCCAGCAGATTCTTCGCAATGTCGTTCAGGAGCACCGTTTCCTGTGTCAATTTCGTCGTCTGCGCCACAATCAAGTTTTGCTGGTCGGTCGCCAGCTGAGATTCCGCTGTCAGCACATCCAGAGGCGCCATGGTTCCAATTTCCAGCTGCTTTTTATTGTCCTCCCACAGCTTTTGCGAGACACCCACCGCGGCCTCTTCCACCTTCACGTTCTGCCGGTCGTATACCAATTCCCAATAGTCGTTGGAAGTCTGCGTCACGACGGTGATCACCTGCTGCGCAAACAGCGAATTGGCCGCCTTGATCGAATTCTTCTGCTCGATGATGTAGCGCGTATTCGGCAAGATCCCGAAACCGTTCAGCAGCGGTTGCGTCAGCGTCGCGGTCAAGACCGGATTGTACGCCGGATTGAAAAACACATCGGGTTCGTTGGTCGAGATGCGCGGTGTGTTGAGTGTCACCGAGAAGTTTGTGCCGGTATGAAATCCCTGCGTGTAGCCGAGATTAAGCCCCGACTGATTTTGGCTCACCACCAGAATATTGGTGGCGGTTCCGGTCCCGGAAAGGAACGGGTTATTCACCGGCACGTTCGCGTGAGTCCAGGAGTAACCCGCGGTGATTATCGGATCGAACGACACCGACGGCGAGCTGCCCAGCACTACTTGTGCTGTGCTGTTGCTCTGTGGAACGCCTCCTGCCTCGGCTTTGAGCAATTCCGCCTCGGCGATCCACGGCACAAATCGCTCCACGCTGATATTCAGATTATTTTCCAGCGCCAGCGAAATCGCGTCGTCCAGGCTCAGCATCAGCTTGCCGTCCTGGATCAACTGATCCAGCCGCGCGGAATTGGTCAGCATCGGCTGCGGAATGTACTGCGGCGCGTACGGCGCGAAGACGTTCGGGAAGGCCGCCCTGCCGTAGGAGTAGTCCGGGCCCAGGCTGGCCTTTAGGTCCCGCGCCGGCTCCGACGCCGCCGAGCCGGTTTGCGCACCGGGCTGGCTGGCGGGCTGCGTACCCTGCGCAGATTGCCCGGTCTGCGCCTGTTGTTGTTGCGCAGGACTCTGGGCTTGGCCTTGCTGCGCCTGAGCGAACGCCGGCGACACAATCAGCGAAGCAGCCGTCAGCAGCGCCACCGCTACATGCCTTAGACTTCCGTTCATCGGGTTGTCCTCTCCAAATTTCGTTCTTGAGCTTCGACAGGCCTGTAACTTATTCAAACGCGCGAACAAGGCTATTTGTTTCATTTTATGTATTTTCGATGCAAAACTGCGGCCATGCATAACCGCTTGAATTTAGACGATTAAACGGGAAATAGTGAGCGTCAGGCGTTCATTTCCGGACAGTACCGTGCGTACCCGGACACGCGACACACGCGGCCCGAAGTTTAGCATCGCATCTTGCCTGTCGCAATCGCGGGCCGCGGAGTCCGTGTGACACGACTGACGGCACTGCCTTGTTGTGTTCTTCATTTTCCTGACGATGCCGCAAGCGTCGTCATCTTGAACCCGCGACCGCGGGTGAAGGATCTCTGCCGCCTTCCTCCGCTTTCTTCGTGTTAATTGGTTAGGCCGTCGCCCCGCCCGAACCCGCCGCTCGCGTTGACACTCGGCGCGGCAACGAACTAACATGCGCGCGGCACCCGATGACGTGCAACCCCAACCCGCGCTGCAGCTCAATTCCGAAATGGCTATCCTTGCTGCGCTCCATGCTGTTTCTGCTCGCTCTTTACCTCGCCGCACTATCGGCAGCGGCTCAAGCGACTGATCTTCCCGTGAAGCCGAAGGGAGACGTCATTGATGTTCCAGCTAAGCCCGCCGCCTACGTCAATGACTACGCACGCGTCCTCAGTCCCGCCGCCCGTCAGCAACTGGAAGCGCTCTGCACCGAAGTAAATGACAAAGCCAAAGCGCAAATTTTCGTTGTGACGGTTCCGTCGCTCGGTGACCGCACCGTGGAAGATTTTTCCCTGGACGTGGCGACCAAATGGGGCGTCGGGCCGAAACAAACCTCGAGCGGCGCGCTGATATTCCTCGCAGTCAACGACCACAAATATTGGACGCAAATCGGCTACGGCTTGGAACCGATTCTGCCCGACGGCAAAGTCGGCGGTTTCGGCCGGGAAGCCGTGCCATATCTCCGTCAGGGAAATTACGACGCCGCCGTGACGTTGATGACCCGCCGCATTGCGGACGTCATTGCACAGGACCGCGGGATTGCACTCAGCGGCGCACCGCCGCCGACTCCCCAAACGAACCGCCCGAGTCGGGGGCAAGACTCGGGCGGGGTACTCGGTCTGATTCTCCTGGGTGTCTTCATTTTTTTCGTGTACGCGATGATCAATCGTGGCGGCGGCTCCGGGCGCGGTCGAGGTGGTGGCAGCGGCTGGTGGATCGGTCCGTTGATCGCTAGCGGAATGGGCCGCGGCGGCTGGGGCGGTGGCGGATTCGGCGGTGGAGGTTTCGGCGGCGGTGGCGGCGGATTTGGCGGTGGCGGCGGTGGCTCGTTCGGCGGCGGTGGCGCCGGCGGCAGCTGGTAGCAGTTGCAGAATCCCGAAGCGCGTCTCGGACTCGCGCACTGTAAAAGTCAATTCAGCAAAGGTCGCTTAATGGAAGCCAAACTAACCGAACTTGTAACCCGTTTGCAAGCTGCCGCGGAAGCCAATCTGAAATCCGTCGTGCTCTATGGCTCGGCCGTCACCGCCGAATTCCGCGCCGGACATTCCGACCTGAACATTCTTTGCATCGTCGAGCGCGCTGCCTCCGAAGATCTCGAGCGTCTCCACGGCGCCTCGGAATGGTGGGTGCGCCAGGGCAATCCGCCGCCCCTGCTCTTCACGCTCGATGAACTCCACAAATCCGCGGACGTCTTCGCCATCGAGCTTCTCGACATCACCCAACACCACCGCCTGCTCTTCGGCACCGATTTCTTCGCCAACTTTGAAGTTCCCCTGCGCCTGCATCGCCTGCAGGTCGAACGCGAACTGCGCGCTGATTGGCTGCGCCTGCGCCAAGCCATCCTCGCGGCGCCTCTAAGCTACAAAGCGCACCTGGGCATCATGTCGCAATCCGTATCCACGTTCTGCGCCCTCTTCCGTCACTCGGTCTGGGCCCTGGGCCAACCCATGCCCGCCACCAAACGCGAAGCCGTCGCCGCCGTGGCCGCTCTCACCGGGGCCGACCCCTCTGCCTTCCACGCCCTGCTAGATGTGCGCGAAGGAAAACGCAAACCCCGCCAGATAGACGTGGAAGCCAGCCTGCACGCCTACCTGATATTTGTAGAAGTAGTAACCAACGAAGTCGATCGTCGCCTCGACGCCCTCGGATGATGCAGCAAGCATCGTCATCCTGAGCCGGCGCCTTTTCCTCAAGCCGGCCTTGCCGCAGGCGGGGTCTCTTTTTCTTTCTCTGTGTTCTCCGCCGTTCCGCTGTGAACTCCGTGTCAAGTATTTTGACTTGCTGCAACCGGCGCTCCAATTCCGACCCGCTGCGCGAATCGCGCTTCTTGCAGTATGATGGCACCGCGCAACTTCCCACTCGGAGGCGGTTCATGAAAGTAGCCCTAGGCGTAATCGCGGTTGTCCTGATCCTCGCGCTCATCGTAGGCGGCATGTACGCCGGCCGCCGCAACGAAATGGTCCGCCTCAACGAACAAGTCAAATCCAACTGGGCCCAAGTGGACGTCGTCCTGCAACGCCGCGCCGACCTGATTCCCAACCTTGTCGCCACCGTACAGGGATTCGCCGCGCACGAAGAGACCGTCTTCGACGATATCGCGAAAGCCCGCACCCAATATATGAACGCGCAAACTCCCGCCGATAAAATCGCCGCCAGCAACCAAATTGCTCCGCTGGAAATGAAAATCCTGGCCCTGGTGGAAAACTATCCCCAGTTGAAATCCAATGAAAACTTCCTCCGCCTGCAAGACGAACTAGCCGGGACCGAAAACCGCATTGCCGTCGAGCGCAAGCGCTACAACGACTCCATTCAGGAATACAACACCTACATCGGGCTGTTCCCGAACAACATCTTCGCCGGCTGGGCCGGCTTCAAACGCAACAATGATTACTTCCAGGCCCCCGAGGTCTCGCGCGAAGTCCCGAAAGTCCAATTCCCAGCCGCGAAGCCGTAAGCGGAGCGTCACGCACGCGCACGGCGGCACTTAAGCTGCAGAGATTGAACGTCAGCGGAGGCCTGCAGTGGGTGTCAGCCTGAACGGAGTACCGCGCCTTTTCCTGCCCGCCGCAGTTTGGCGGGAGCGGGACGCCGAGAGGGATCTGCTTTTCGCGGATCGGAATCGTGTCGTAGGAGGTTGTAGCTGGTGCATTAGTCGCGGCGGAATTGAATATTCGTAGGTCATGGCTTCAGCCGCGACAGGAACGCAGCAACCCGAATGCGGCGCTAGCTGCGGAAACACCGGTTTCCTATTTCGCAAATCGGTTGTAAATCTGGATTTTCTACCGAACTGACTTCCTATTTCTTTTCTTGCGGGCCTGCAGAGCTAGTCCTATGCGGCGCGGGTGCGCGCTTGCGTTCCAAGGACTCGCTCCAGTCCTCCGGCGGAAATCCAATGCGCCAGAACAGCGGCGATGGTTCGGTAAACTCTAATCCCACTTCGGATTTGCTTCCCTTATTCTCGCTGATGAACGCCACGATGCAGGTCAGCTCTTCCACCGTCTTAGAGTTGACGATCGACACCTGTTGCCCGCGCGCCACTGGCGCGTCCAGTGAAACCAGGCAGCCGTTGGCGTTCACCGTGGTCGTCTTGGTTTCTTCCTCAAAGGGTTTGCCCTTGCTGGTGCCGCGCACGATCACCGCCATCTGAATATGCACGCGCTGGGTGCGGCGTAATTTGCTGTATTGTTGGGCCGCCGGAATCTGCGGCGGTTCTTTGCCGTTTGTCATCCAAATCTCCCCGGAATCCGCCACCCAGTATAATCTTGACGGATACGAGGCTTCCAACCGGGCATATTCAAACAAGCGGTGCCCAAAAGCGAAACCTTCACCTCCTCCCTCTTCCCAGCCGCGTGGCTGCCGCCACCGTGCCACTGCGGGGTTGGCGTGAATGTTACTCTGTGATGAATCCTGCGACCTCGCCTTGACCCTCCCGCCTTCCCGCGCTACGCTAATTCCAGATAGGGGTCGTCTCCAGGAGGCTTCGCTTCCGCGAAACTGAATGAAACAAACCGTCCGGCTGGCAGGTGGCATCAACGAACTTTTCGGAACCCTCGACGAAAATCTTAAACTCTTCGAGTCTGCGCTTCACGTCACCACACATCTGCGCGATCACGATCTGGAAATCGAAGGCTCGCAGCCGCAGGTAGAACGCGCCGCGCAAATCCTGGGCGAATACAATCAACGGATCCGCGACGGCCGCATTCCAGACAGCTCGGAAGTGAAATCACTGTTGCGCATCGCCACAGGTGCGACGAGCGAACCCGCATCCACGCGCGGCGCTTTTTCGCTCTCCAACACGCGCTCCTTCGGCAAGAAAACCATCACTCCCAAGAGCGCGAACCAGAAACGCTACATGGAAGCCCTGGAAGCATATGACATGGTCTTCGCCATCGGCCCCGGCGGCACCGGAAAAACTTATCTCGCCGTCGCCATGGCCGTCACTGCGCTTTTATCGAAACAGGTAAATCGCATCATCCTCGCGCGCCCCGCGGTGGAGGCAGGCGAGCGCCTCGGCTTTCTCCCGGGCACGCTGCAGGAAAAAGTAGACCCCTACATGCGTCCGCTCTATGACGCGCTGCACGACCTGCTTGAAGCGGACAAGCTGGAAAGTTTCCTGGAGAAGGGAATTATCGAGGTCGCGCCCTTAGCTTTCATGCGCGGTCGCACGCTCAACGATTCCTTCGTCATTCTCGACGAAGCCCAGAACACTACCAGCGAACAGATGAAAATGTTTCTCACGCGCCTGGGCTTCAATTCCAAAGCGGTGATCACCGGCGACGTCACGCAAATTGACCTGCCCGAATCGCGCCGCTCCGGCTTGATCGAAGCCATCGAAATCGTCGGCAAGATCGAAGGCATCTCGTTCACTTATTTCGATGAACGCGACGTCGTGCGCCACAATCTGGTGCAGCGTATCATCAAGGCCTACGACGAGCACGCTGCCACTCATCCGGGTCACAACGGTCGCGCTTCAGGCGCCGCACGCGCCGGCCATTCCGGCCTGCAAAATCCGCGGGACTAATCTCGCGCGCATGATCCTCAATCAACAGCGTCGCGTTCGTGTTTCCATTTCCGGTCTGGAGAAATTTCTCGCCGCAGCGCGCAAACGCCTGCGCCTCCCGCCTCGCTCGCTTACCGTCGCTCTGGTCAGCGACGCCCAAATTGCACGCTGGAATCGCGCCTATCGTGGCAAAAATCGTCCGACCGATGTATTGTCCTTCCCAGCAGATGGCTCGCAAGCAGAACCCGCAACCAGTCGCAAGCAGCATCAGCCGCGCCCCGCGCGCGGTACTCGCGCCAGGCGACATTCTGCTGCTAGGGCCGCAGCTGCGTCCGCGGCTGCGCCAGAAAATCTTCCGGGCTATCTCGGTGACATCGCCATCGCGCCCGCCGTCGCGCGTCGCAACGCCTTGCGCCTCGGCCGTGCCTTCGATCACGAAATGCGCATCCTCATTCTTCACGGCATCCTGCACTTGCTGGGCTACGATCACGAGACCGACTCAGGCGAAATGGACCGCCGCGAAAATCGCCTGCGCCGCGAACTAGGATTGTGCTGACGATGCCGATCTTCATCTACTCGGCGGGTGTTCTGGCTCTCACGATCGGCTTGGTGGTTTTCTCTTACTTCGATCGCGCTTATCGCGAGCTCGGCCGCGTGCATCCCGGACGCATTCACCTGCACCTGGACACGTTCGAATCAGACGTCGAGCCGCGCCTGCACATGGAACGCCGCCGCGCTGCCCTCGGCTTCAGCCTGCTGGCGCGCTTCTGGCTCGTTTTTGTCGCCGCCATTACCGCGCGCGGCGTGCTCTTCTTCGTCCCCGGCACGCGCGAAGCCGCCCTGGAGATGATATTTTTCCTCGGCGCCGAAGTGGTCATTGCCATGCAATTTTTCCCCGCGCTGCTCCTGGCCCGCGCGCCGGGGAATTGGGTGCTGCCGCTGGTTCCCGTCGTGCGCACATTTCTCTTCATCATTTGGCCCGTGCAAGCGGTGCTCGAGTTGCTGATCTCCGTGCTGCATCTGTCCGAAGAATCCGAAGAAGCGCAAACTCCCGCCGCCGACCAACAGCAGGCCATCGAAGCTTTGGTGGACGCCGCCACCGAAGGGGGCATCATCGAACAGGACGAGGCCCGCCTGATCGAATCCGTCGTCGAATTCGGCGACAAGCGCGTGCGCGACGTGATGACCCCGCGCCCGGACGTCATCGCCATTCGCGCCGATGCTTCGCTCGAAGAATTGCGCGACGTCGTCGTCGAAACGAAATTTTCGCGCCTGCCCGTTTTCGAAAAATCGCTCGACGACATCGCTGGAATCGTAATGGCGCGCGACATGCTCGAAGTTCCCGACAGCGAAGCCGCGCACCGCACCGTGCGCGAACTGATGCGCCCCGCTCTGTTCGTGCCCGAAACCAAGTTCGGCTCTGAGCTGCTGAAAGAAATGCAACGCAAGAATCAGCAGATGGCCATCGTGATTGACGAATACGGCCTGATGGCCGGGCTCGTCACCATTGAGGATCTGGTAGAAGAAATCGTCGGCGAAATCGGGGAAGAAGACCGCAGGCCCGCGCCCGATGTCGTCCGCGAACCCAGCGGCGCGTTGGTAATTCGCGGCAGCGTCCAACTAGAAAAAGTCAGCGAACTTTTCGGCGTGCAACTCGATTCGGGCATGCAGCATTCCGCCGCCACCACCATCGCCGGCCTGCTCAATAGCGTAGCCGGTCACGTTCCCCGCACCGGCGAAGTAATAGACGCCGACGGCCTGCGCTTTGAAGTAATCGAGGCCAACCAACGCAAAGTCCTGCGCGTCCGCGCCAAGCCCATCCCGAATACGGCCGCCTCGACCGCCCGCACCGTCTAGGGGGCCGCGAATAAAATTGCCCGCCCCAAAAAAATCGGGCCCGCCAACGGCGAGCCCGACCCAGCTTTTTCCATCGTGTGAATCCGCAATCGCAGCCGAACTAGCTGTGGCCCGCGGCCTTGGCAAAAAACGCCGCAGCCCGTTTCCCAATCTCCTCCGGAGCCACGTCCTCCACATGCGTTGCGATCCCCCACTGATGTCCAAACGGATCTGTCACCTTGCCGAAACGATCACCCCAGAATTGGTTCTCCAGCGCCATATCAATCTCGGCGCCGGCGGCCACGGCTCGCGTGAACGTCTTGTCCGCATTCTCAACGTA
Source organism: Candidatus Acidiferrales bacterium (assembly GCA_035602855.1). Classification (GTDB taxonomy): domain Bacteria; phylum Acidobacteriota; class Terriglobia; order Acidiferrales; family UBA7541; genus Palsa-295. The sequence continues at coordinate 31,263 of DATNLN010000118.1, read as the reverse complement.
TAGGAACAAATAGATCCTCGGCGCCCCAGCATTGGCGGCCGTGGTCGGTCCCATTTCGTCGTTTAGAAAAATAATCGAATCTCCGATTTTTAATTCTGCGTGGGAGATTTTGCCATCCGGGGATGGCATGCGCACCAATTCGACCGCGCCAAACACGTTTTTGTAAAAATCAATCGCGCGCTCGCAGTCTTTGCATGTTAGCGATGGACTAATCGAGTGATACCCTTCGGGGATCGCTCGTACGGGGTGTGCCATAGACAACCTCCTATTGGTTACCAATCGTACCGTGCAGTTTACGGGCTGGAACGCGGAACCATCGCAGCGCCGGTCGCTGCTGCGAACCGCAGTGTACCGAATGTTTGCAAGGATGCCAGCCGAAGTCAATGGAGTCTGCTGTGGAAATCGGCGCGCACGATTTGTTCTTCGCCAATTCCTCCCGCTGTAAGGCATTTCATATCTGCGTGTCGTCATCCTGAACCCGGAGAGCGCGGGGAAAGCCTGCCAGCCGCAGGCAGATATCTCTCCCGCTGTTCTCTGTGCCTCCGCCTTTCTCCGTGCCCTGTGTTTTAAGTCGTCACGTCTTTCTCTCTGTGTGTCTCCGTGCCTCTATGGCAAATCCTCCGACTTTCCTCTGCCCGGTCTCGCCTGCTTTCTCGCCGTCCCCCAAAGGCGTACAATCTATTAATCCATGCCATTCAAGTCCGGTTTCGTCGCAATCGTAGGCCGCCCCAACGCTGGCAAATCCACACTCGTCAATACTCTCGTCGGCCAAAAAGTCGCCATCGTCTCCCCGAAACCGCAAACCACCCGCAATCGCATCCAAGGCATCCTCAATCGCGAAGACGCCCAAATCGTCCTGATAGATACTCCCGGCATCCACCAACCCAAAAACGTCCTCAGCCGCATGATGATGGACGAGCTGCAACACGCCTTGGAAGGCATCGACATCCTCTGCCTCATCACCGACGCATCGGTTGACTACGGCCCCGGCGACCGCTTCTCCATCCAATGGATCCAGCGCTTCCACGGCCCGGTATATCTTCTGCTCAATAAAGTGGACCGCATCGCCAAGCATTTATTGCTGCCGCTGATCGAACGCTACAACAAAGAATTCGCGTTCGCAGAAATTTTCCCCATTTCCGCGCTCACCGGTGCCGGCTGCCTGGATTTGGTCAATTCCTGGCTCACGCGCCTGCCCGAAGCCCCGCCGCATTTTCCCCCCGACCAATTCACCGACCAGCCCGAGCGCTTCGTCGCCGCCGAAGTCGTCCGCGAAAAAGCCATCCTGCAGACGCGCGACGAAGTCCCCCACGCCATCGCCGTCCTCATCGACAATTTCGAGGAAACGCCCAAACTTCTGCGCATCCGCGCCACCATCTACGTAGAACGCGAAGGCCAGAAGGGAATTCTGATCGGCAAGGGCGGGGAAGCCATAAAAAAGATCGGCACAGCAGCACGCAAAGAACTCGAATTCCTCCTGGGCGCAAAAATATTCCTCGAGCTCTTCGTAAAAGTTCAATCCAACTGGCGTCAAAATTCCACCCTGGTCCGGCAACTAGACTGGCACCGCCAACTGGAGCAACTAGCCCAATTCCAGGAAGCCGAAGAAGGTTAGCCCGCAGCGCGTGGCAGCGCCGCAACACGAATCACGGCCCATGCCGCCCGACCTTTCCCAGCCCCGGCATCCCACCCGCTCTTTTGCCTTTGAATTTGTAGCGGCCAGCTTCCGCTGGGCGGCGTTGACGTTGCCGTTAAATTTAACGTTTCCGTTGAACTCGTAACGGCCTCTACGCCCCGCGGCATAACGTAAATCCCTAAGCGGCTCTACTCCCTTTCGTGTATGGCCCGCTATAGCAGTGCTGCGTATTCTCGCTTCGACAACAGTCGGTTCGACTGCTCGACAAAGGAGGTCAACACCCAATGCCATTGATGACGGTAGTGATGGTTCTGATCGTAGTAGGAGTACTGCTGTGGCTGGTCAACCTGATCCCGATGCAAGGCACAATCAAATCCATCTTGAACGCGGTGGTTGTAATCGCAGTCGTGCTCTGGCTCCTGAACATTTTCGGGCTCTTTAATTCCTTCGCCCACATCCGCGTCGGCTCGTAGCTCAGCTTCTCGCGCGCTGCTTCGCGGGCAGGGAACTGAGCATGGGAGTTCGGCGCGCGCTCAGGTTGCGGGCACGCGCTCACACCCGCGTGGGCGCAATCCCCAACGACCGCATCTTCCGATACAAATGGCTGCGCTCCAAACCCAGCGCCTGCGCCGCCTTGGTCATGTTCCAGCGATTTTCCTCCAGTTTGCGCAGCACGAATTCACGCTCGTATGCCGATCGCGCCTCCTGCAAACTTTCATACGGCTTCTGGGGGCTCTTCGACGCGCCGCGGAAAAGTTCCGGCGGCAAATGATGCGGCTCAATCCGCGGCGAGGGACAAACAATCACCAGCCGCTCCACCAAATTCTTCAGCTCGCGCACATTGCCCGGCCAAGGATAATTCAAAAGCACGTCGAGCGCGGTCGGACTGAACTCCTTTGCCTTCTTCCCGTATTCCTGGCAAAAAGCCGCCAGAAAATGTGCGGCTAGAACTGGAATGTCCGCCACGCGCTCGCGCAACGCCGGCACATAGAAGGGAATCACGTTCAACCGGTAAAAAAGATCCTCGCGGAAAGCGTTGCGCGCAATCTCCTCCTCCAGCTTCTTGTTCGTCGCGGCAATCACGCGCACGTCCACGGTCGCCGGCTGGTTCGACCCCAACGGCTCGACGCGCCGCTCCTCGAGCACGCGCAGCACTTTCGACTGCGTCTTCAAACTCATGTCGCCCACTTCGTCCAAAAACAGCGTGCCGCCGTCAGCCTTCTGAAATTTCCCCACCTTGTCTTCACTCGCGCCCGTAAAACTGCCCTTGCGATGCCCGAACATTTCCGATTCGATCAATTCCTCAGGAATCGCCGCGCAATTCACTTCCACAAATTGCATCGAACTGCGCAAACTGCTCGCATGCAGCGCCCGCGCCACCAATTCCTTGCCCGTGCCGCTCTCGCCGTAAATCAAAACGCGCCCATTGGTCGGCGCCGTCAAAGCAATCTGTTGCCGCAACGCTTTCATCGGAACACTGCCGCCCAATATCTGATGCTTCTCCTCGAGCTCCGCGCGCAATCGCCGGTTTTCCGTCTCCAGCCGCATATACTCCAGCGCATTGCGCACCACCAGCACCACTTTTTCCAGCGATAGCGGCTTCTCCACAAAATCAAAAGCCCCCAGCTTGGTAGCCCGCACCGCCGTCTCGATACTGGCGTGCCCGGAAATCATCACCACCATCGGCGCCCCATCCTGCGCCTGCATCCGCTCCAAAGTTTCCAGCCCATCCATCTTCTTCAACCACACATCCAGCAAAACCAGATCGAAAGTCCGCGTCTCCAACCGCGCCAAACACTCTTCACCCGACGCAACGGCCTCCACCTCGTACCCCTCGTCGCGCAGCAAAGCGCCTAGGGATTCGCGTATCCCGTTTTCGTCATCAACAATAAATATAGAAGCTGGCATGTTATGTAGGGTCCGCCGCTTGCGTCGTCATCCTGAGTCCGGTGTGCGGACGAACGACCTCTGTGCGTTTCTCTTGCGTGTCTGTAATCGATGCGATTCCCTGCAGCGGAAGTTGCCGTGACTTTACTCTGCTCCCTCTGGGTGCCTACCTCTGCGCACTCCGCGTTAAATCTTTACGCCTTTCTCTGTGTCTCTGTGGCAGGAATAGCCGTAGCCTCACGCCGGCGTAACCGGAATCTCCGCCGCCGGAAACCGAATCACAAACCTAGTCCCGGTCGGCAAATTATCCTCCACCCGAATCGTCCCGTTGTGCTCCGCGATAATCCGGCTAGCAATCGCCAATCCCAATCCCGTCCCGCGCTCCTTGGTAGAAAAATGCGGCAAGAACAATCGCTCCTTATCCTCCGGCGAAATCCCCTGCCCACTATCGGAAATCTCAATCTCCACCGCGTCCCCATCCCCATCCACGCGCGTCGCCACCCGCATCCGCCGCATCGCCGACCCCTCCATCGCTTCTGCCGCGTTATCAATCAAATTCGCCAGCACTCGCCGCAAAAGTTCGCGGTCCGCCTTTACCAAAGGCAAAGCGGCCGCCAATTCCGTCCGCACGGTAACGCCCTCAAGCCGTCCGTGAAAAAGATCCAAAGCACTCGCCACAATCGTATTCACATCCTCAGGCGCCAATCGCGCCGAAGGGAAGCGTGCAAACTGCGAGAAAGCATCCACCAGCGATTTCAAAGTGTGCACCTCGCGCTCGATCAACCCCGCGCACTCCGCGACCAGCCGTTCCAGCTCCGTCCGCAAAGCCGCGCCCTGCTGCGAGCCGCCGCTGCGCTCCAAATAACGCAGCAATCTCTGCGCCGATAACTGAATCGGCGTCAAAGGGTTCTTGATTTCGTGCGCAATCCGCTGCGCCACTTCCTGCCAAGCCGCCGCCTTCTGCGCGCGCAGCAAATCCGTCAAATCGTCAATCACGATCACATACCCGGGGTTCGAAAGCCGCGGGCCCAGCGAACTAACCGTCACCGCCGCGCGCACCAAACGCCCCGCCGTAGCGATCTCAATTTCCCGCGAAGCCACTCCCATCCGCAAAGACCGCCGCATCAAATGCAGCACCGCCCGCGCCGCCTCTTCGCCCACCAGGTCCGGCAAAGTCCGCGCCTCCCGCGTCGCATCCCCTAGAATCGCTGGCACCGCCGAATTCACCCGTGCTACTTCACCCGAAGAGTTCAGCGAAATCACGCCCGTCGGAATATTCTCCAGAATCGCTTCCATCAATTTCCGCCGCCGCTCCCGCTCTTCAATCGCCTGTTCCAAACTCTGCGTGAATTCATTAATCTGCCGCCGTCCTTCGCCCAGCTGCTCCGTCATGCGATTGAACGAACGCACCAGCATCCCCAGCTCGTCCTGGCCCTTCACGTCAATCCGGTAATCAAAATTCCCGCGTGAAATTTCCCGCGTAGCTTCCGCCAGTGCCTGAATCGGCACCGTCACCTGCTTCGAAAGGAACAGCGCGACCCACGTCGTCGAAAACCCCAAAATCACAGTGACCACTAAAAGCCCCAGCAAAACATCGCGCTTATAAGCCCGCAGCCCCTGCTTCTGCCGAGCGTAGGTCGCCGTCTGCGACTGAATTTCCGAATAACGCGCCAGGAAATCATTGGGCAAAATCCGCGCCACGTACAACCGTTCGCCATCGAGCGGCGCGCTCCCCGCGATGTACAAATGATCTTCGGTGTGCCAAATCTCCGCGCCGTTCGGCAGCGTCTGTACCAGAGTTGGAGTGATCGTTTCCATCTCCGGAATGGCCTCGTCTTCCGCGCCATTCTCCGGTTTGCTATAAGCCACGCCATCATCGGCGCGCCCATTGGAATGCGCGATCCACGAGGCGTCCACCGACCAGGCCAATCCCAACAGCGATTGATTGCCCTTGCTCGTCGCCGCGGCCTTCTGTGCGATCGCATCCAAATGATTCAGATTCGCTCGCGCCATATCCTCCAGCAAGCGCTGGCTCTGCTCATTCGCAATTTCCAGCGGCCGCGGGAACCACGCGATCAAAGTGCGGTTCACAATCGCATAACTGAAGAAGAAAAAGAAACCGATCGGCAGCAGCGAGACGCCAATCGCGCCCAGCACCATCTTCACCTTGAACCGCGAGCCCATCTGCCCGCTGCGCCGCTCAATCCACAGCCGCACCAGGCTGCGCGCCAAAATCACCGCGAACACCAGCAGCGCCACCGCCAGTAGCGTTGTCAGAGCGAAAAATACAGCGAACTCCGTCCCTTGCTCCGGACGCAGCGGCACGTCCAGCGACCCCACCATGAACACGGCCGCCGTCAGCAGCGTTACGACGATCCCGCCGATCCACGGCCACAACCGGTTTTTACGCTTGGCTCGCTCCGCCTTCAACGCCCAACCTCCCGATTTCGCGCCAACGGACATTCCCAGCGGACTGCCGCCACCTGCCCGTGAATCTGCGACGATCCCGCAGCGCCAGCGGAGTCCTGACCCGCCTTAGCACGTCGTTCCAGGTCAAAACAGGACATTTTGAGCGGATTTACCATGGAAATCACACAATACCGAGCCTTTACAGCCAAGTCAAGCCAACTGTTGTGCCGTTGCCACACTACTGTGGTTCTTCGGTTGTGCTTACGCGGAAGGTTTTGCGGCCGTTGAGCTATCTGTAGAGGCCGGTTCCACTAGGCGGGACCGGGCGCTGTCGCGCACTTACGATCGTCTGGCCTACCCGTTCGCCTTCTGAAACTCGCGCATAAAATTCACGAGTGCTTCAACCGTCTCAATCGTCACCGCGTTGTAAATGGAAGCCCGCATCCCCCCAACGGACCGGTGCCCGCCCAGCCCCACCAAGCGGTGCGCCGCGGCCTCTGCAGCGAATTTCTTCTCGACGTCCTCGTTCCCTCCAGCTACACGGAACGTCACATTCATCTTCGACCGCGCGTCCTTCTCGATCGGCCCGGTGTAATACCCGCCACTGGAATCAATTGCGTCATAAAGCAGCCGCGCCTTAGCCTCATTCCGCTTTTCCATCGCCGCCAGCCCGCCCTCAGCCTCAATCCAGTCCAAAACCAACCCCACAATGTAAACCGCAAAAGTCGGCGGCGTGTGATACAGCGACTTCTCCTTAATATGCGTCCGATACTGCAACACAGTAGGCAAATTCTTGTCAGCCCGCTCCGCCAAATCCTTCCGCACGATCACGACGGTCGCGCCTGAAGGACCCAAATTCTTCTGCGCCCCCGCAAAAATCAATCCAAACCGCCGCACATCCACAGGCCGCGACATAATATCCGACGACATATCCGCCACCAGCGGCACCTCGCCCGTCTCCGGCAGGCAATTCCACTGCGACCCCTCAATCGTATTATTCGTGCACATGTAAACGTACGAAGCGTCTGCCCCTAGCCGCATCTCTTCCTTCCGCGGCAGCCGCATAAATTTCACCGCGTCCGTCGAAGCCGCCAACCGATAAGGCGTTCCGCGTTTCAATTCCGCTAGCGCCTTCCCGGTCCACATTCCCGTGTGCAACACATCCACCGGCTTCCCCGGCAAGCAAAGATTCAAAGGCGCCATCGTGAACTGCGCGCTCCCGCCCCCCTGCACAAAAATCACTCCGTATTCCTCAGGAATCCCCATCAGCTTCCGCAGATTCTGCTCCGCCCGCCCAATAATCTCCTCAAATTCCGGCGACCGGTGGCTCATCTCCATCACAGACATCCCAGTCCCGCGATAATCGAGCAGCTCTTCACGGATCCGCTGCAAAACCGCCAAAGGCAGAGCCCCCGGCCCCGCATTAAAATTAGCCGCCCGCCCCACCCCCCGCGGCGAAGCAATTGAAAGTGTCACGATGCCATCCTCTCCAAAAATTATTTCCACCTAAAATTCTATATCGCAAACGACCTCAAGCCACAAGGATAGCAGATGCTCGCACTCCCGGCGAATCCGGCCCGCTGCACAACTTACGCATAGGGTTATGTGGGCAGCGGGCGACCTACTGCGGCACAGGCGTGAAACGGAGAGAATTCAGCGTCTCTGCGATTGCATCGAGCGTTGCTGCGTCAGGGCTCGCGAAAATCCACATCAGATTTCGAAATGTCATAAGTTTTCCCTTTCAAGTCCTCGGGAACAACATTCACCGCGTAGCGTGAATTATTCGGCTCCAGGCGCACGGAATCTTTCCTCGCGTCAGCCTCCCTGCTGTTACCGGAATGAACACGTTCAGTGGCAATCGCCGTCGCCCGCGCCCCGCACCGGTGGCATTATCTGCGCATCGCTTCACGTTCTTGGGGAACGCACGCAAACGGGTCGCAGGAGGGGGCGCAAGTGCAAAAAGTTAAGCTTTTCGCGAATTACAGTATTCCAGTGGTCTGGTTTGTCGTCGGCCTGGTGATCGGCTGCATCGCGGTTTATTACCCACTCTCCACTCTGTGGGAACACATCATCGTGAAGCCTGAAAACGTCACCCCCAGCGACGGCCTCGCCGTGATCATCCTTTCCGTGCTTGCCGGCGTCTTCGTCGGCTCTGCCGCGCTTTTTGGCTCCGCGCAGCGCCGCTGGACGCCTCGCCACTGATCTGCAAAAAAACGCCGCAACCGCTTGCCTTGACACTCCGCGCAGCCTGCCAGTAAACTGATTTGCTCGCCCACACTGCGGAGTCGAACCGAATGCTATTGTCGCGCGATTACGTCGGTTACATGGCCAAGGAAATCGTCAAGCGCCTGGTAGCCGCCAAAATGATCGAAGCCAAGAACGCGGAGAACCTCACGCAGCAGGTCCGCCAGGTCATGGCCGAGGAAGTCACGATCGAGGACCGCCTCAACGAAGAAGTCCGCGAAATCCTTGCCAAATACGCCGAGGAAATGCGCACGTCCGGCGCGTCGTACCAGGAAATGTACAAGAAAGTGAAAGGCCAACTGGCCCGCGAAAGGAAATTAATTCTCCGCTAACTGGCGGCCGATGCCATGCGATTGACACGCGAAAAAACCGTACGCCTCTCCCATCGCATCATCGATTTCCTGGTGTCCAGTCCGGACGTGGATTTCGTCGAAGACCGGGACACTATCCGCCAGGAAATCGTCACCGTCATTACTGCGCTGCTGAAAGTAGAAGCCCAGGTGGACACCGAAGTCCGCGCCAAAATCGCCTCGCAGAAAAAAGAAATCCTCGAAGGCAGCGAAGAGTGGGACATCCTCTACCGCAAATACTACGCCGAGGGCCTGAAACGCATGGGCGTAGCCGAAGTCCAAACCCGCTAAGCACAGTAATCTCAGCCCGTCCCGCAAAAAAAAGCGCCCGGCAGAAAAACCGGGCGCCTGAGGTTTTAAATTCTCACTGTCAACTCTGAGGTGTCAACCGCCGTTCAAGGCTGCTGATTCGGATCCGTCCGGTGCTGCAAAGTCGGCCGGTCCGGATCGGAATTCGGATCCGACCCCGTCGTCGAAGTATCTCCCGGCTGCGGTGCCGAAGTCTGCGCGGTCTTCTTGCGCAAACTCGGCTTGTTCGGATTCTTGTCGTTCACCTTCACGTTCTGTTCGATCAATTGCAGCCGATGCTTCACCACATCAAATTCCGATGTCGTGACGATATACTCAGGGCGCTGCGGCAAAATCGTCGCAATTTCCTTCTGCGAAGCCTCAATTCTGTCCGGCGTCGGCGGATGCGTCGAGAAAATCTTCGGAATCGTCCCCGGCTGCTTCTTTTCGTCCGAGGCTACCTTCTCAAAGAACGCCACAAACGCATTCGGATCGTAACCGGCCTTGTACATGTACTCCAAGCCCAGATAGTCCGCTTCCTTCTCGTCGGTTCGCGTGAATTGCAAAAAGGCCATGGGAATCGCGAACTGCATGCCCTGATAAATCGCATACCCCGCCAGCGTGTAAGGAATAAAAATCATCGCCGGAATCATCGCCAGCTGTGTGATTTCGCCCTTGGTGGCTTGCTTCGTGCCGTGCCGCGCGCAGACGTGCGCAATCTCATGCGCCATCACGCCCGCCAGCTCCGATTCCTCGTCCGCGTGCAGAATCAAGCCGCTGTTGACGTAGAAAAATCCGCCGGGCAGCGCGAACGCGTTTACCACGTCCGAATCAATCACCTTAATCGTGAACGGCACCTGTGCGTCCGAATTCCGCACCAGGTTTTGTCCCACGCGGTTCACGTATTCGGTCACGACCGGATCGTTGATGAATTTCGCCTGGCGCTCCACTTCAGCCGACAGCTGCTTGCCCAGTTGAATCTCGTGCTCCAGCGAATAAAAATTCAGCCCATGCCCCACGCTGCTGCGATTGCCAATCGCGCTCACGTCCGCCTTGCTGCCCGCTTTCACGTTCGGGTCGGTGGGCTGCTCAACGGGCTGGTCCGCCTGCTGCACCGCGCCTTGCTGCTGCGCGTTGCCGCCAGACGCACCCGTGCTGGAGGGATCGGTACCTGGTGTCGTGCTGCCCGGAGTAGCCGTGCCGTTAGGAGGTGTGCCGCTGGAAGGTGTCGAAGGCTGTTGCGTCGGCGGCGTGCCGCCCTGTTGCGCGCCACTTTGCGGCGTCGAAGATTGCTGGCCGCTCTGCTGCTGCTCTCGCGGAATGCTCGCGATGCTGGTCGAAGTCACCAGCGACGCCGCGATGATCATCGCGCCCAACTGCCCCGCCAAACTGTTTCTCATGGCTACCTCCGGCGGATACTGCCCGGATTATACACCCCTCCGGGCATCTTCCTGCGCTGAATTCCTTGGATGTACCTCGCCCTGTTTTAGTTTGCTCGAATATGTAAAAAGCACGTCACAAATGAGCCTCTCCGCCGCGATTGCAGCGATCGGCGATGGGGCCAGTGCTTGCTGCGCCCCCGCTTGCCGCTACGTCAACCGGATCGCCGCCTCATCGGAACGCGCCCCCATGTTGCCGTAGGGAATCGCCCCGCGCACTTATATTGACGGGCCTCCCGATTCTCACTACATTAGTCATGTGCCCGCGCGCAAACTCCAAGTCGGCCAGGTCTGGAAGAAGGAAGATACCGGCGAATCCTATTTGGTTACTAAGGTTTACAACGAAGCCCTGACCACTTTCGCCATCCTGCGCAAAGCCGGCGCCGAAAGCGAACGCCCGGTGAAAGTGAAAGTGGACCGCAAAGGCCCAGCCTACGCTCTCCCAGGTTTCAGCTACGCCCAGGAATCCGACGAGTTCTGATGACGCGACGAGCATTGTCACCCTCGGTCCGGCGCCTCTGTTTTATGCCGGGCGAAGGATCTGTGCGTCCTGCTCTACCTACCCTGCGTTAATTCTTGCGCCTTCCCAGGCCAGCCTCACATCGAACGCACCGACATCTTCACCACATCCTCCACCTGCATCACTTCCTTAACAATAAATCCCTCCGCATACCGCGCTCCGATCAATCTCCCGTAATACTGTGCCATCGAATTCATCCGCGCCTCGAGTTCGTCAAGCGGCAGCACCACTTTCCCCCGGGGCTCCGCCTTGGGTGGCGTAAACTGCGATGCGTAAGCCAAAATCGCCTGCTTCCGCCGCGCGTACTCCATCGTGATGTCCACGCAAAACGTCGGTCGCTGATACTCATAAGCCGCTGCATACAAAATCTTGAACGGCCTGTAAGCCTCGCCCCGCAGCGGATAATTTTTCAGCCCCGCCACAAAACACGCTTCGTATCCCAACTGCGCTGCCATGTAATGATCCGGATGCCGCCCCTCCCAGTAGGGAAGTATCACCGTGCGCGGCTGCAACTCGCGAATCACCTCCGCGATCGCCATCTTGTAATCTTCGCGCATCTCCAAATGGGCGTCGGGCAAACCCAAATTCCGCCGCACCGTTACCCGCATAATTTTCGCCGCCCGCGCTGCCTCCTTCAATCGTGTCTCCGGAGTTCCCCGCGTTCCCGTCTCCCCGCGCGTCAAATCCAGCACGCCGGTGCGATATCCAGCCGTCGCCATCTTCAGCAAAGTTCCCCCGCTCGTAAGCTCCACATCATCCGGATGCGCCGCAAGCGCCAGCAAATCAACTTTCATTCCCCCTCCAAAAATCTTGGTGACCACTGACACGCGATGAGTGTCAAGGAACCAAGCCACAATCAGAGGATTCTACATCAATCGCCGCGTCCGCTTCGTCGCGCTAGCGAACGCCTTTCTCTGTGCCTCTGTGGCAAATCCCCTCTAACTCCTCGACGCCCGTTACCTCGTATGCGCCCTCTGCTTCATACCCTATGCCCCGCAAAAATGCTAACGTGGCTCCATCCAGGAGGGAACTGGAATGCCCGAAAAATCTCTGCGAGGTCAAGTAGCCCTGATTACCGGAGGCTCCAAACGCATCGGCCGCAGTATCGCCCTGCGCCTCGCCTCCGACGGCGCCGACATCATCATCAATTACGACTCCTCAAAATCCGAAGCCGACTCTCTGGTCGCCGAACTTAAAGACCAAGGCCGCCGCGCCCTGGCTGTCCAGGCCGACGTCTCCCATCGCGCCGACGTGCAAAAATTATTCACCGCGGCGGAAAACGAGTTCGGCCGCCTCGACATTCTCGTCAACAACGCCGGCATGTTCTTCGCCGCGAAATTCGAAGAGCTAACCGAAGAGCAGTGGGACCACATCCTCAACGTCAATCTAAAATCCCAATTCCTTTGCGCACAATCCGCCGCCCCCATCATGAAACGCCAAGGCCGCGGCCGCATCATCAACCTCTCCTCTCTCGGCGGCCTGCTCCCCTGGCCCGGCTACACCCACTACTGCGTTTCGAAAGCCGGCTGCATCATGCTCACGCGCTGCCTCGCCCGCGCCCTCGGCCCCGAAATCCTGGTCAACAGCATCGCCCCCGGCACCATCCAATTTCCGGACGAAGCCCCCGACGAGGATTACATCCAGCGTGTCCCCCTCCATCGCACCGGCACGGGCGATGACATAGCCGAGGCCGTCGCCTACCTAACCAAAGCCGACTTCGTAACAGGCCAAATCCTGGTAGTTGACGGCGGCCGCTCCCTGGTCTGATCAGGTCGTAAAACGCTTCCGTCGCTCCTCCTCTGACCACACAACCCGCGTCGTCATCCTGATGCCGGCGCCTTCGCCTCTTGCCGGCCCCGCCGTTTCGCGCCACGCCGCTTGGCAAACCACCGCTCGACGGTTTTCTCCGCGACCCTCTGCTTTAGATCTTCACGCCTTTCTGTGTGTCTCTATGTCTTAGTGCCTCTGTGGCAGATGCCTTTTGCACCGCACAGCTGAGGTCACCTGCGCCGCCTCCCAAAAAGAAAAGCCCCGGCTCGAAACCTCCAAGCCGGGGCCGCGTCCTTTGCGAACGCTGGAGACGCTAGGAAATCACAGGATTAGCTTTCTCTGGATCAATCCCGAGATCCGCAATCGCCTTCTGCACCACGCACTTCTCAATCTTCCCATCCAAGAAAAGCTCATGCAAAGTCGCCAGAGTTATAAACCGCGCATCCACCTCAAAGAAATCCCGCAAAGCCGCCCGCCCCTCGCTCCGCCCGAATCCATCGGTCCCCAGCGAAGCCATGCGCCGCGGCACCCACTGGCTGACCATATTCGGCAAAGTCTTCAAATAATCCGTCGCCGCCACCAGCACGCCCGGAGCATCTTTCAAAAGTTCCGTCACATAGGGCACACGCGCCTTCGCAGCAGGATGCAGCCGGTTCCAGCGGTCCGTCTCAATCCCATCCGTATAAAGCGCCTTATAACTGGTTACGCTCCACACGTCCGCCGCCACGCCATATTTTTCCACCAGAATTTCCTGCGCCTTCAACGCCTCGTTCAAAATCGCCCCGCTGCCAAAAAGCTGCGCGCGTAATTTCGATTCCTGGTTCTCCGCAGCCCGGAACCGGTACATCCCCTTCAAAATCCCGTCGCGCACGTCCCCCGGCATCGCCGGCATCGGATAATTCTCGTTCATCACCGTGATGTAATAAAAAATGCTCTCGCCGTCCCTATACATGCGGCGAATTCCGTCCTGGATAATCACCGAAAGCTCGTAAGCGTACGCCGGATCGTAAGCCCGCAGATTCGGCACCGGCAAAGCCAGCACCTGACTGTTGCCGTCCTGGTGCTGCAATCCTTCACCAGACAAAGTCGTCCGTCCCGCCGTTCCGCCCAGCAGGAACCCGCGCACGCGCATGTCCGCCGCCGCCCAAATAAAATCCGCGATGCGCTGGAATCCGAACATCGAATAGTAAATGAAGAAGGGAATCGTGTTGATTCCGTGGGTCGCATAAGCCGTCCCCGCTGCAATGAACGACGCCATGGACCCAGCTTCCGTGATTCCTTCCTCCAGAATTTGCCCGTCCTTCATTTCGTTGTAATAAAGCAGCGTGTTCACGTCCACCGGCTCGTAACGCTGCCCCACGCTGGAATAAATTCCCGCCGTGCGGAACAAAGACTCCATGCCAAACGTGCGCGCTTCGTCCGGCACGATCGGCACAATCAATTTCCCCATCTCCGGGTCGCGCAACATTTTTCGCAAAATCCCGACGAACGCCATCGTCGTCGAAACCTCTCTCCCATCGCTTCCAGTCAAAAATTCGCTGAACAACTCCTCGTGTTCCGCCAGCAGCGGCTTCGATCGCGCGCTCCGCTGCGGCACATACCCGCCCAACTCCTCGCGCCGCGCCCGCATGTAGGTGAGCTCTTCGCTGTCTTCCGCCGGCCGGTAGAATGGCACTTCCGCGCACTGCGCATCGCTCATCGGAATGTCGAACCGCGTGCGGAATTCGCGCAGCTCGTCTTCGTTCAATTTTTTCTGCTGGTGCGTGATGTTCTTCCCTTCGCCCGCTTCTCCCAGCCCGTAGCCTTTAATCGTCCGCGCCAGAATCACGGTTGGCGCGCCCTTGTTCTCCGTCGCGGCTTTGTAGGCGGCATAAACTTTTCGCGGATCGTGTCCGCCCAATCGCAAACGCCGCAATTCTTCATCCGAAAACGGCTCGACCAATTTTAGTAATCGCGGATCAGATCCAAAAAAATGTTCCCGCACGTAAGCGCCAGACGAAACCACCAGCTTCTGATACTCGCCGTCCACCAATTCGCCCATGCGCTTTACCAGCAAGCCTTCGGTATCGCGATCCAGAATCGAATCCCACTCCGTACCCCACAAAACCTTGATCACATTCCAGCCCGCGCCGCGGAAGGCCGACTCCAGCTCCTGAATAATCTGCCCGTTGCCGCGCACCGGCCCATCGAGCCGTTGCAAATTGCAATTGATCACGAAAATTAAATTGTCCAGCTTCTCGCGTGACGCCAAGGTGATCGCGCCCAGCGATTCCGGCTCATCCGTCTCGCCGTCGCCCAGGAACGCCCACACCTTCGCGTCCGTCACGGGCTTCAGGCCGCGATTTTCCAGATAACGGTTGTAACGCGCCTGGTAAATCGCCATCAGCGGACCCAGGCCCATCGAAACGGTAGGGAACTCCCAGAAATCCGGCATCAACCAGGGATGCGGATAAGACGAAAGCCCTCCGCCGGGCTTCAATTCGCGCCGGAAATTTTCCAGCTTCTCCGCCGACAGCCTTCCTTCCAAAAACGCGCGCGAATAAATTCCCGGCGCCGCGTGCCCCTGAAAATAAATCGTGTCGCCTTCAAAATCCGCCGAGCGGGCCCGGAAAAAATGGTTGAATCCCACTTCATACAGCGCCGCCGCCGAAGCATACGTGGAGATGTGCCCGCCAATTCCGTGCTCTTCGCGGTTCGCGCGCACCACCATCGCCAGCGCGTTCCACCTCACCAGGCTCTTGATCCGCCGCTCCAGTTGCTGGTCTCCGGGAAATTCCGGCTGCAGGCTGTGCGGAATGGTATTTACATAGGGCGTGTTCGCGGTAAACGGAATATCGATCCCGATGACCTTGGCGTGCGCGCGCAAGCGCTGCAGAATGTACGATGCCACTTCCGGCCCGCTCGACTGCAGCACCGAATCCAACGACTCCAGCCACTCCTGAATTTCCGCTGCGTCCAACCCCTGCAACGGCAAACTGATCTCGTTATTCATATCTTCGTTCGGCCCTCGCATAGCGCCAGCTGCCACTGTCGACCCCAGCGTCGCTCAGCCAAGAACGGCGCGCCCAAGTCTTTCTCCTCACCAATAGAATACACCCCAACGCAACCCAACGCACCCCACCATCAATTCCTTTGTTTTAATCGGTCGCCTGGCGTTAATTCAATCGCATCCGCCGCGCCCGGGCGTCGTGGCACAGCTACACTCTGGGCTGCGCTCCTCGGTGTTCGCAGCGAACCTAGCCAGCAGTCGCAGGGCGCCGCGCGCCAATTTCCAGCCGCGCCAATTTGCCGACGAATTCCTGATCGGCCGGCAAGAAATTCAATTCCGCTAAAGTCTCCCGCCCGCGCCACTCCATCCTCTCGAACACCCTATTGCGAACCGCAGCCGCCTCGACGACAACCGAAAAGAAAATTAACTCGATTTCCTCGCTCATCTCCAAATAACGATGCCGCGTGCGAAAAATCTCCGCGCCGACCTGCGCCTCCACTCCCAACTCCTCACGCAACTCCCGCACCAGCCCCGCCGCCGGCGTCTCTTTGCCCTGAACTTTACCGCCAGGAAATTCCCACATCAATTCAAACGCGCCACCAAGCCGCCGCTGGCACACCAAGATCTTCCCTTCCGCCTCAATCAACCCAGCCACCACCGTCAGCATGCCGACTCCCGAATCACTCGCGCCAGCTCCCGCGCCCCATTTACCAGTGGTGGCCCCGGCGTATTCAAAAGCTCATCGCGAACTACTGCCACGCGCCCGTTGCGCACTGCCGGCACATCCTGCCAGGACGGATTCCGCAAGGCAGTCGAAACTTTCGCGCGCCCGCCAGTAGCCGCCCACGCCAACACGATCAATTCCGGCGCAGCCCGCGCCACTTCCTCATCCGTCACTCGCTCCCCAGCCTCCACCACCATCCGGCCCCCAGCCATTTCCACCAGCTCTGCTACCCACGGAGGGGAGCTGATCCGCGGCTTCGGCCAAGCCTCGCAATAAACCCGCACCCGCGCGTCACTGCCACGCCGCCGCGCCTTCTGCGACACGTCCGCAAATCCGTCGCGCATTTTGCGTATCAAGCGTTCCGCCGCCAAGCCGCACTCCACCAATCTTCCCAGCATGCGAATATCGCCAAAAATGTCCGCCAGCGTCCGCGGATTAATCGCCAAAAACGCCACGGGCTCCGCCAATATCTTCCGCACAGTCTCGGCAGCAAACGGCACCGACCCAATCAACAACGAAGGCCGCAGCCGCATCACCTCCCGCATATCCATCTTCCAACAATCGCCCACCGCCGGACGCGAGCCCACATCCGCCACATCCTTGCACCACCGCGAAACCCCCACCAGAGAGCGCCCCGCGCCTAACTCGAGCAAAATCGAAGTAACGCTGGGCGCCAACGAAACAATCCGCAACTCTCCGCGTTTTTTTATCCGCGCCATAGCAACACGATTCTACTACGGCGCCTTTGTTTCAAGCCGGCCGAAGGATCTCTGTTCCGTTCCGGTTTTCTCTGCGCTCTCTGCTTTTCTGTGCTAACCGGTTTCCGCGTTCCTCGCTTCTCTCTCTCTCTCTCTCTCTCTGTGTCTCTGTGCTGCTCGGGCAAATTCCTTCACGCCCAAAAACAGAAACGCGCCGGAGAGCCTCGCGGCTCCCCGGCGCGTTTCATCCGATCCAAACTAAAGGTTACTGTGCCGCTTCCACCTTCTTCAACGCGGGCTTCGGGATCTGCCAGATAATCCCCGAATCGTCAGCATTGTTCGGATAGAACTGCGCCGACTTCTTGCCCGAAGGCAGCAAGATAATGTCCGCGCGCCGGTTGTAGGCGTACCAGGTTCCCTGACCGTTCCGCGCCCGGGCCTTCGGAGCCGGATTCGGATTGGTGCTCTCCAGGGTCTTCACTTCGGACTTCTCCATCGGGCGTTCCTTGCCGTATGCCGCCGTCTGGACTTTGTCCGCCGAAATTCCCTGGTCCACCAGATATTGCTTGATGCGCTCGACGCGCCGTTCGCTCAAATCCTGGTTATGCGGCTTGGAGCCGCGAATGTCCGCATAAGCTTCCACGGATAGTTTGGCGTCTCCGTCGTATTCCAGATATTTCTTGAATCCCGCCGCCAGCGTCGCCAACTCCAGCTGCTGGCTCTTCACCAATCCGACCTGCGGGTTCTTCTTATCCGGATAATCCGTCGGGTAGAACACACTCTGCAGCACCACTTCCGGGATCGGTTCGATCGACCCGGTCACATGGAACGCCGCCGTCTGTGTCGAAGACCCGCCGCAAACGTTCGTCGCCGTCAGCGTGTAGCTCTTGCTCTCGTCCACCGTTCCAATGTCGGTCTTGGTCGGGTCCGCCTTCACGGTCTGGCTGCCGTTCAAGTCCACTTTGCCGATCGGCGTGATTTCCGCCGAATCCGCATTCTGAGTGGTCCATGTCAGCGTGCCGGAATCATCCGTGATTATTTTGTCGCCGATCTTGCGGTAGTGCAATTCCGCAGGCGCGGCATTCAACGTGGCTACTACGGTTGTGTTGACGTTTACCGTCTCGGTGCCCGTCACTACGCCGCCCGGTCCGGTAGCCGTCAAAGTGTAGGTAGTCGTCGCGTGCGGCGATACTGCTTGCGATCCGCTGTTCGCCACTTTGCCAATGCTCTGGTCGTAGTTCACGTCCACGGCGTCCGTCGTCGTCCATTCCAAATTCGTGCTCTGGCCGCAGTTAATGTTCGAGGTCGAATTCGTCAGCGTGGCGTGCACCGGCGCAACCACCACCGTCGCGCTCGCTGTGCCCGCATAAAAACGCGGCAGCGGCGCTTTCTTCGTCAATTCCGCGTCGCGCTTCGACCAGTCCGTCGTTACCTGCGAATTTTTGGCGACGTTAATCGAAACTTTCTTGCCCGCCTCCACCTTCACGTCTCCCGACCACAATTCCTTACCGAATCGCGTGATCGTCAGGTGATGCGTGCCCGGTGGCAGCAGCAATTCCTGCTTCCAGATCCAGAAATCGTTGTTGAATTCATCTACGTGGCCCACAAAGTATCCCGGAGTCTTCCCGTTCGACAGCACCGCGGCGCGCACATCCGTCCCTGTGATGTACACTCGGCCCCACGGGCCCGCCACCTTGTCACCGTACGCTTCCAGCGCCACAGTGAGGTCCGTCGTCTTGCCCCCCTCAATGTTGACGTCCTGCGTGGAAATCTTATAACCGTAGTTCACCACCACTACGGTGTGCTTGCCCGCTGCCAATTTGATCGTGCGGCTATGGTCGTTAATGGCATTCCCATCTACGAATAAGTACGCTTGAGGCGGCGTTACCTTAATCTTCAGCTTCCCGTCTTGCGCGAAGCTGGCGCTCGCCAACATTGCGAAGGCCACCGCGAGGGTGAAGACATATCCAAGTCGTCGCATCTGTCTATCTCCTGACGATTACTGTAGGCGAAGTAAAAGACCGCTTGTCCGCGCCCAGTTCGGACAAGCGCTGGCTGGGACTGCTAAGTTATATTCCTAACCCCACTTGTGTCAACAACATTGAAAGAAAAAAAGCGAAACAATTGCAAACGCCTTGACTGTCTGTCTATCAACTATTCAATCCTGAGCCCGCAGCATTATACTCATGCCTGGCCGGTCACCATCGAGAATTATTGCCCGCCGGTTCCCTTAGGAAGCGCGCACAAAACTTCCGTGTTCAACGACGTCATCCTCGATCACTTCCGCGCTCCGCACAATGGCGGCGATTTGCCCGATGCCACCGCTAGCGTCGAGGTGACAAATCCTGTCTGCGGCGACGTTCTGCGCCTCGCCGTCCGCGTCGAAACCGGCCGCATCACCGCCGCTCGTTTCAAAACCCAAGGCTGCGTAGCCGCCATCGCCTGCAGCTCACTGCTAACCGACCTTCTCATCGGTAAATCCGCGCCAGAACTTTACGCCATCACCCCGCAGCAAATCTCGACCGCCCTAGGCGACTTACCCCCGGCCACCTTCCACGCCGCCCAACTCTGCACCGATGCGGTCGCCGCCCTCCTAAAAAAAATCACCTAAGCGATCCACCCGCCTCCTCGGTCGTCATCCTTGAGTCCGACGCCTTTGCCTCACGCCGGGCGCTGGATCTCACCCGCTCTTCCGCACCGCGCGCAACCCTCAGTGTCCGATCGCCTTCCGCACCGTCTCCGGATCATTCAAATTCAAAATCACCCCCTCCTCCTCGGTCTCGACTTCCATCACCTCCGCCGCGTGATTCCAAACCACCTGACGCGCACCCACCGCCAAAGGCGCGGCCAGCAATTCCTCATACAGCGCGGCGCTGAACAAAACCGGATGCCCCCGCCGCCCGCGATGTCTCGGCAATACGATCAATTTCCCGCCAGCATCAAACGCCGCAATCAACTGCCCCACCAAGTGTGCCGAAATCAAAGGATGATCCACCGGACAAACCAGAATCCCTTCAGTTGCCCCGGCTGGCATACTCCGTATGGCCGCATGAATCGAGGAAAGCTGCCCCGTAGGCCAATCCGCGTTCACCACAATCCACGATGCATCCACCATCAGACTCGCGCGAATCCCTTCCGCCCCAGCTCCCAGCACCACGCGCGTAATCCCCACAAGTGGATGCCGCGTGGCAGCAATTAAATGATCAACGAAGGTCGAACCTTGGAAGGGAACTAGCGCTTTGGGCTGGCCCATCCGCTTGGATTCTCCGGCAGCGAGGATCGCGGCGGCAAGCATGGCAGTTCAGTCACCCAGCAGATGCGCAGCTTCAGAAAGTTTTATGGATTTATTCGGCAGCCCAACCGCATTACGGCGCACCGCAATCAATTCCGCCGCAATGCTCACCGCAATTTCTTCCGGTGTCAGCGCTCCAATATCCAATCCCACCGGCGCGTGCACGCGCTCGAACTGCGCCGCGGAAAATCCTTCCTTCTCCAGCGCTTTGTACACCGCGATCACCTTCCGCTTGCTGCCCATCATCCCGATGTAACGCGGCGTGAACCCCCGCGCTTCGGTTGCCACGGCCCATGCCAGCACGCGCATGTCGCCGCTATGCCCGCGCGTCACAATCAGCAAATACGTCGAAGAATTCGGTTGGATTTTTTCAAACGCTTCATCGTAAGAAGTATAAATCTCCGTCGCCATCGGAAATCGCTCGGCATTCGCAAAAGCCTCGCGGTCCTCCACAATCACAATCTTGAATCCCGCCTGATGCGCCAACGGCGCCACCGCCGTCGAAACGTGCCCGCCGCCAAAAATGTAAAGTACCGGCTGTGGCAGAATCGGCTCCACAAAAATTTCCAGGGTGCCGCCGCAAATCAACCCCGCGTCATACTGCGCATCCTGATTCAAATTGAAAATCATCTTGCGCGGCTGCTCCGCCACAATCACTTCCTTCGCCGCCGCCCACACCTCTGCCTCGACGCATCCTCCGCCCACGGTCCCTACAATCGAGCCATCATCGCGCACCAGCATCCGCGAACTCTCATAGCTCGGTATCGAACCGTTCGTATGCACAATCGTAGCCAGGGCTCCGCGCTCGCCCGCCTGCCGCATCCGCACCACTTCTTCAAATATATCCATCGACCTTCCGCAATCCCCTCGTCCCATCGTGGCGCAGCCACTGCTGGCTGTGCTCTTGCTCGTGTCGTTGCCTTCGTGGCAGCGATCTTCCGAGCACCAGCCGTGGAGGCGGCCTCCGCGCCTCAGCCGTAAAAGCCTCGGCCCTAAAATTCTCTCCGAGCGTCTGTGCCTCCATGGCCAAGCGTTTTTCCAAGCGTAACTGCCCCACCCGATCAACCTAAAGATACCGCACACACCAATAACCAGGGTATGTAAACTTTCCGGGATTTGGATTTCGCGCGGGCGCAGGGGCACCGGCCCGCCGCAAACTTCCGAAATTAAAACGTAGCCCAGCGCGCCGCCACCAGCGCCCGTCCCACCAACGTAAAATCACGCGTCTGCGGTAAACACCTCCATCTGTCTTGGAATTTCCTCCGCGGTTCCTGGGAGCGCTCTATGTTCAATCTTTAATCGCCCCCGAAAAAGCCTGCAACGTTCCGCCCTCCCGCGTCACTACTAAATGAGCGAAAAGGCCAGGGAGCCAAAGTGTTCTGGATAATCGCAACCGTAGTCCTAGCAGCAGCCGTAACCTACGAATTCCTCCAATCCCTGAACCGCTTCAACGCCCTGACTCGCGACGACGTCTCCGACTCTTCGAAGCCTGCCGCAGCACCTCGCGCGGACCTGACGACGCGCTATTCCTGTAGCCCGCCACCCGCCTCAAAATAAAATCGATAATGTTTCCGGCACCCCGGATTAAACCCCGCTCCGCAACGCGGACAACGCGACTCACACCCCATATACTCCCGAATCGTCAGCTCGACTGCGCACCCGCCACAAAGAATCGCAAACTGATCCCACTCGCCATCAGGCCACAGGACAATCGCATGCCCCGCCAACTCCACATGACAATCCTTGCAAGCCCAATATTCCCCGCAGCACTTCATCTTGATCGCGATGATGTCCGTCGGTCCGTGATAATGTCCGCAACGCGTCTGCGCATCCAGTCCCACGCCGCGCACCTGTGGTAAATTCATAATCCTGTCACCGGAAGCCGGCTGGATTGCCGCATCCAACCAAAGCAATCCAATCGGCCCTATGCCAACGTACTATATTTAGGTGGCCCTGTGCTCTCGCGCCACCGCAAGCTTTGTACAAACGCAACCAATGTTAATCTATCTATTAGCCTTCGTCGGCGGCGTCTTCACCATCCTCAGCCCCTGCATCCTTCCGGTGCTGCCCTTCGTCTTCGCCCACGCCGACCGCCCCTTCCGCCGCGCCGGCTTGCCGCTGCTGCTCGGCATGGCGCTGACGTTTTCCGTCGTCGCAACAGCCGCAGCCTACGGCGGCCACTGGGTCGTGCGCCTGAATCAAGGCGGACGCTACGTCGCCATGTTCATTTTCCTGCTGCTCGGCCTCACTCTGCTTTTCCCAGAGCTAGCCGAGGCCTTCACGCGCCCGCTGGTCCGCGCGGGCAGCCGTCTGCAAGGTGGCCCATCGGCGCAGGAGCAAAGCATCGCTAAATCCTTCGTCCTGGGAATTTCCACCGGCCTGCTCTGGGCGCCCTGCGCCGGCCCCATTCTCGGCCTCATCTTAACCGGCGCCGCCATCCAAGGCCCGGGCGCGCGCTCCTCATTCTTGCTATTATCCTACGCGCTAGGCGCCGCCACTTCGCTCGCCATCGCGCTCTTCGCCGGAAAGAAGGTGTTCGCCACCATGAAAAATTCTCTGCGCTTCGACGTCTGGATCCGCCGCACCCTGGGAGCAGCAGTAATCCTCGGCGTCATAGCCATCGCCTTGGGCTGGGATACCAGTCTCCTCGCGAAATTTTCCTTCGTCAACACCGCCACAGCCGAAGAACACCTAATCCACGCGTTCGGCGCCCCAAAGACCGCCGCCACGCTCGCAAGCGCAAGCACCGCCGAGCCGCCGCCTCCTCTCGCCGACGAAGGCCCCATGCCCGAACTATCCGGCGCAGTAGCTTGGCTAAATTCCGCGCCTCTAACCCGCGACCAACTCCGCGGCAAAGTAGTAGTAATAGATTTCTGGACCTATTCCTGCATCAACTGCCTCCGCGCTCTGCCCTACGTCGAAGGCTGGTCCACGAAATATAAAGACGCTGGCCTAGTAGTAATCGGCGTGCACACCCCCGAATTCGCATTCGAAAAAGAACGCGCCAACGTCGACCAAGCCGTCCACGAACTGAAAATCACTTATCCCGTCGCCATTGACAGCAATTACAAAATCTGGCAAGCCTTCCGCAACGAATACTGGCCCGCACATTATTTCATCGACGGCCAGGGCCGCATCCGCTACCACCATTTCGGCGAAGGCGAATACGATCAGTCCGAACGCGTAATCCAGGAACTCTTAAAAGACAACGGTGCAAAATCCCTAGCCGATGGCACCATCAACGTATCTGCCAGCGGCGCCGAAGCGGCTCCCGATCTGGCGAACACGCGTTCACCGGAAACCTATATCGGTTACAAACGCGCCGAGCACTTCGCCTCCGCCCAACTCTTCGCCCAAGACACGCGCATGACCTACACTCCGCAGCCGAGGCTTACGCTGAATCAATGGGCGCTGGGCGGCGCGTGGAAAGTAGGCCCCGAAAGTGCCGTCCTGGAATCGGCTCCCGGCAAAGTAGTCTTCCGCTTCCACGCGCGCGACCTGCATCTCGTCCTCGGCCCCACCAAGAATGGCAAGCCCATCCGCTTTAAGGTCACACTCGACGGCACCGCTCCAGGTAATGACCACGGCAGCGACACCGACGACAGCGGAGCTGGCACAGTCCAAGGACATCGTCTCTACCAACTCATCCGTCAAAAAGGCGCGGTCGAAGACCGGACTTTCGAAATCGAATTCCTCGATCCCGGCGTGCAAGCCTTCGCCTTCACCTTCGGCTAAAATTTCTTACAAAGGACCGCCATGCATCCCAATAAGCAGCAAGAAGAAATCGCCAGCCCCATCAGCCGCCGCACATTCTTCACAGCGATCGCAGGCGCAGCCGCCCTCGCCTGGTTATATTTTCAGCGGCACGAACCAGTGCGAGCGGCCGCATCAGCAGCCCAGCCCGCAGGCTCGCCGAAGCTCGTCAAAATCGTTCAATTCACTGACGCCGGCCAGCGCCAGGACATCGTCACCGTCCCCAAGATCGTCAAGACAGATGAAGAGTGGCGCAAACAGCTCTCGCCCGATTCTTTCGAGATTACGCGCCACGCCGGAACGGAGCGGCCCTACACCAACGAAAATTCCAACAATCACGCCAAGGGAATCTTCCGCTGCATCTGTTGCGACACAGCACTGTTCGACGCCAGCACCAAGTTCGAATCCGGCACCGGATGGCCCAGCTTCTGGGCCCCGATCGCAAAGGAAAATGTCTCGCAAACCTCGGACATCAGCCTGGGCATGATCCGCACCGCAGTCTCCTGCCGCCTCTGCGACGCACATCTAGGCCACGTGTTCGACGACGGCCCCCGCCCCACCGGCCTGCGCTACTGTATGAATTCGGTAGCCATGAAATTCGCCAAAGCCGCGTAGCGCCGTTGCAGTAGCCGTTGCATTTGCTTTTGGTTTTCCAGGTGCCCATCCTTCGCGGTTTGGTTCATGCGCTGGGCGGGGGTTTAGATTCCAAGTCATCGAGGCTGACGCTGCGAACGTCCGTACACCACCGGAACCGTAAACGCTCTTCACCGCATCTAACGACAAGCAGGAAGGCCGCAAGGCCGAAAGGCGAAAAAAATGAATCGCTCGACAAAAATTACAATAGGTCTCTGCGTCGTGCTAGTCCTCTTCGCCGCGTTCCGCCACGGTTCAGCCAGCGCCGCCACCGCGCTCCCCGATCCCACCGTAGATGAATCCCTCTCCGCCCAAAAAGGCCAAGCCACGCTCGTAGTAGCCGGGGGCTGTTTCTGGGGCGTCCAAGCCGTCTTCCAGCACGTAAAAGGGGTCGCGAGCGCCACCTCCGGTTACTCCGGCGGCACAGTAAAAAATCCCGCCTACGAAGAAGTCAGCAGCGGTTCGACAGGCCACGCCGAATCCGTACAAATTATCTACGACCCGTCGCAAATCACCCTGGGCCAGCTCCTGAAAGTATTTTTCTCCGTAGCCCACGACCCCACAGAACTAAATCGCCAGGGCCCAGACAGCGGCACGCAATACCGCTCCGCAATTTTCTTCTCGACCCCAGATCAACAACGCATCGCTCAGGCCTACATTCAACAACTGGATCAGGCTAAAGTGTTTTCGCATCCAATCGTCACCCAGATCGCCCCGTTCAAGGCCTTCTATCGCGCCGAAGACTACCATCAGAACTATGCCACCAATCATCCCGACAACCCCTACATAGCGACCTTCGACCTGCCAAAGGTAAAGCATCTCCAACAACAGTTTCCTAGCCTCTACCGCTGAGTATGCGACAAGCATCGTCATCCTGGGGCCGGCGCCATTGCGCCGGCCCCGCCGCAGGCGGTAATCCCCCGCCTTTCTCTGCACGCTCTGTATGGAACCTTTTGCCGTGCTGTGGCCGGCGCTCAAAACCAACCGTCCCCGCGATTCAACCAAACGAATCCCTGTGATAATCTTTCCTCCATGGAAAAAGTCGAATCCAATCGCGCCGCCGCCTTACTGCAAGCCCAGAACAACGCAAACGAACTCTTCCAAGCTGTCGAAACCCAGGGCCTCATCCGCCCCAACGTCACGGAATCGCAAATCAACCAGGACATCTACGACCTGGCAGAAAAAATGTTCGGCACCTCCACCTACTGGCACAAACGCATCGTCCGCGCAGGCAGCAACACCCTAAAACCCTACGACGAAAATCCACCCGACCTGACCCTAGCCGAAGACGACATCCTCTTCCTCGACCTCGGCCCAGTCTTCGAAGCCTGGGAAGCCGATTTCGGCCGCACCTTCGTCCTCGGCGCCGATCCGCTCAAACTGAAACTCCGCGACGACATTGCCAAAGCCTTCGCCCAAGGCAAGCAATATTTCCACTCCCATCCCGAAATCAAAGCCCACGAACTCTACCGCTACGCCCAAAAAATGGCCCGCGACTACGGCTGGGAATACGGCGGCCCCATCGCCGGCCATCTGATCGGCCAATTTCCCCACGAACGCATCCCCGACGATAAAATCTCGCTCTACGTCCACCCCGACAATCCCATGAAAATGCGCGGCCAAGACGCCGAAGGCCAGCAACGCCACTGGATCCTGGAAATCCATTTCATAGACCGCGCCAAAAAAATCGGCGGCTTCTACGAAGAACTCCTGACAATTGGCTGAACAAGCGGCCGTCGCCATGCCCGCCGCGTCGTGGCACAACCACTCCTGGCTGTGCTCCTCGGTTTTCTGCGGGTCGAGGAGCCTCGTCATCCTGAGGTCCGCCGCAGGCCGCAATCTCTCCCGTCTCGCTCAGTTTTTCTCCGGCCCCGCGGAACACTACTCACGATCCACCCGTCACCTCTCACGCTTCTCGCGCCACTCCTCTCCGCACTTGACTCAACCGCACCGGCATTGTTAATTGTGGACCTCAACCCAATTCAGGAGCACTCATGAAAGCGATCGTTTACGCAACACAAGGCGGCCCGGAAGTTTTGCAGTACAAAGATGTTCCTGAACCGCCGATCGGTCCCTACGAAGTCCTGGTCCGCGTCCGTGCCTGCGCACTGAATCATCTCGACCTCTGGCTGCGCATGGGCCTCCCCGGATTGTCGGTCCCGCTCCCCCACATCCCCGGCAGTGACATAGCCGGAGAAGTAGCCAAGGTCGGCGACAAAGTTACCAACGTAAAGGTCGGGGAGCGCGTCCTGCTGCAGCCTGGAATTTCCTGCGGCCAGTGCGAGAAATGCCTCTGCGGACAGGACAGCATGTGCCCTTCCTACACCCTGTTTGGCCAGGGCGTGGACGGCGGCTGCGCCGAGTTCGTGAAATCTCCAGCGGTGAATTGCGTCGCGATTCCAGAAAAACTTTCCTTCGAAGAAGCCGCCGCGTTTCCGCTGGTTTCACTCACCGCCTGGCACATGCTCATCGGCCGCGCAAAATTGCAGCCCGCCGAAACCGTACTGGTTCTCGGCGCAGGCAGCGGCGTGGGCACCGCCGCGATTCAAATCGCCAAAGCCACGGGCGCGCGCGTGATTGCCACCGCCGGCTCCGACGCAAAACTCGAGAAGGCCAGGGAACTCGGCGCGGACGCCGTCATCAATCACTCCACGCAGAAAATTGCCGACGAAGTAAAACGCTTAACCAATCGCCGCGGTGTGGAAGTCGTCTTCGAGCATGTCGGCCAAGCTACGTGGGACAGCAGCATCCGCAGCCTCGCCGTCGGCGGGCGCCTCGTCACCTGCGGAGCCACGACGGGCTTCGATGGCGCAATCAACATCGCGTATCTTTTTACGCGCCACCTCACCATCCTCGGCTCGTTCATGGGCAGCAAAGCAGAATTATTTCCCGCGCTGGAATTGCTGCGCCGCGGCCTCCTGAAACCGGTGATCGACGTAGTGCTGCCGCTGGAAAAATGCGCCGCAGCCCACAAGCGCATGGAAAACCGCGATCTGTTCGGCAAAATTGTCCTGAAGGTGGCGTAAGTGAGATTGAAAAAATATCAGGAACATCGAGGACACAAAATTCGTGAAGCAATTGCTCTGGCCGTTGCCTCCTCTGCGTCTTGTGCATCGTGGCATAGGCAATCCTGCCTGTGCCCTTCGGTTTTCTGACAACGCGAAGAACATCGTCATTCTGAGGCCGGCGGGTTTGCCGCAAGCCGGGCCCGCCGCAGGCGGGATCTCGCTTCCGGTTTTCTCTGCGTCCGGCGTCAACCCCGGCGCAGTCGGAGCGTATCTGCGCTAAAATCTGTGGAGCGAATACGAGGAGCTTCGCCGCCATGCTCGAGCAACCGCAACAAAAGACGCCGCACACTTTGCGGAATATGTGGATCGGATTCGGCGTGCTCGCCGCTATCGTCGTCGGCTACACGGCTTTCGTCTTCTGGTCGCGCTGGCAGGAAAATCAGGACATCGCCGCCAAAGAAAAAGTCGCGCAAGCCGCCAAGGAGCGTGACGAAGCCGCGAAATCCTTCGAAGTTCTGGGTGGCGCTGACTTCAAAATCATCAGCTTCTACGCGATGCCCCCTGTCATTCATCGCGGCGACGATGTGGACATGTGCTACGGAGTTTCCAACGCCAAATCCGTGAAACTGGACCCGCCGGACGTGCCGAGCATGTTTCCGTCGCTCGATCGCTGCGTCAAGGTCGCGCCGAAAAGGACCACCACGTACACGTTCACCGCCGAGGACGGCAAAGGCAACACACAAACCCAGAAGTTGACAATCGAGGTGCGTTGATGAACGTAGGCAGTGGCCGTAGCGACGGGCTCGCCGCAGGAAAAG
The DNA here is from genome assembly GCA_035602855.1 of Candidatus Acidiferrales bacterium. GTDB lineage: Bacteria > Acidobacteriota > Terriglobia > Acidiferrales > UBA7541 > Palsa-295. The sequence continues at coordinate 2,805 of DATNLN010000118.1, read as the reverse complement.
CATTTGCACGTTGCGTTGCAAAGAACGATGCAAACAGGCAAAATGAATGCAGTCGGCGCCAGATGTCGCGCCGCTACGGAGTCACATAGGCCATGGCTGTCGAACTCGCAAAGGGCGTCACACTTGAAGCCCCGGGGCAGGACGCGAATTTTCTGAAGGACGAAGGAATTTTGTTTGCGTCGCTGGACAAAGTGGTGAACTGGGCGCGCCGCAGTTCGATCTGGCCCATGTCCTTCGGCCTGGCCTGCTGCGCCATCGAAATGATGTCCATGGCTTCGTCGCGCTACGACATCGCCCGCTTCGGAGCCGAAGTCTTTCGCGGCTCGCCGCGCCAATCCGATCTGATGATCATCGCCGGCCGCGTCTCGGTGAAAATGGCCCCGGTGATCAAGCAGCTCTACGAACAAATGCCCGAACCCAAATGGGCCATCTCCATGGGCGCCTGCGCCACCTCCGGCGGCGTCTTCAATAATTACGCAGTAGTGCAAGGCGTCAATCAAGTGATCCCGATTGACGTCTACGTCCCGGGCTGCCCGCCGCGCCCCGAAGCGCTCCTCTACGCAATTTTTCAACTGCAGAAAAAAATCGACAACGATCGCGGTAGCTTCATGCGCTCCATGAATTTCAGCAAGAGTTGAAAATTCACTTCGCAGCTAAGCTTTGAAAGTCGAAAGTTAAGAGTGAAAGGACATTATTCTTTAGCGGTTTCGTCCGGTTCTGCGCCCGCTGCCGCCTGGGACGGTTTTTGCCCGAGCAATTCCGAAGCAACGGCAACATCCGTTTCTCTTACCTGAAGTTTGACCCCGCCCAGAGCATTCGACCAAAGCCAATTCATACTGATGACATTTTCGTCCGCCAGAATACTTTCGATTCCAGCGGAATCCAAAATGCTTTTCGCCATCACAGCTTCTTGCACGGTTAAAAACTGACGCACGGTTACGATCCTAGGCAACTCAAATTCGGGCGGCGGCGGGGATGATTCGCGAACGGGAAGACGAATTTCTCTGCGGTTCAGTTCCTGGCGCAACGCGGTTCGTGCGATGTCTGTAAGCGACCCGCCCTGCTCCGCGAGGCTCGTCAATTCCTCGTCCGCCTCGCCCGCGTAAACTTCTGCAAGGCGTTGCCGCTCGCGTTCGGTGTCGTCGGCTGCCATGACAGCGGGATATAAGCGAATTGCTGATGCAAACCAAGTGGAAGTCGTAGACGATGCGCTAGGAATTGTCGATGCCGATGACCGTTGCGGTGCCGCCTGCGAAATCGAGAATGCTGCCTGGGGAATTCTGTTCGCGGCGCACGTAGGCCATTCCGATGGATGTGTTTGCTGCCGGTGAAAATGCGGAGCTGGTCACGATGCCGACCTCTTTCGCCTCCGCCGCTGCGCTTTCCGCCGGTGGCGCGGATTGTGTTTCGGTTTCGTGCGCGCGCAGGCGCGTCAAGGAGGCGGGCGGCTCAGCCGTCGAGAATTTCAGCCGCACGCGGCGGCGATTCACTTGGCCGCGCGAGCGGACGCGTTCGACGATTTCCTGGCCGGTGTAGCAGCCTTTGCTGAAACTGATGTGCGTTGCCTCCAGCGCAGCTTCCTGCGGAATCACGGTGTCGTTGAAATCTTCTGGAAACCACGGAATCCCGGCTTCCAAGCGCAGGGAATTCAGCGCGCGCATTCCAATCGCGGCGCCGTGCTGCGTCAGGGCGCTGGCGCGCAAATTCTTCCACAACAATCCGAGATGCGCGCGCGCCGCGATTATTTCCGCGCCCGGCAAACCAAAATGAGAGTGGCGGATCAAGTGGCAGGCGACTCCATCAATTTCCACTTCCGCGACAGCGTGTTCGGAAAATCCGTCGAGCGACAAGCCACAGGCCTCAGCGATCACCGTACCAGCGCGCGGGCCTTCGATCGCCAAGCTGCCGAGTTGCTCGGTCACGTCGCTCAACGTGACGTCGTCCATGATGATGAATTTATCGAGCGTCGCGACCGTGCGTTCGCGCACCGAAGCATCCGAAAGCACCAGCAGCTTTTCCTGCAGCGCGTAGATCTCCAGCTCGGCCAAAATGTGCCCCTGCGGATTCAAAAGCAACGCCAGCGTGCCGCGGCCTTCGCCCAGGCTTTTCACGTCGTTCGAGACGATGGCGTTCAGATAGCGGACGCGGTCGGGACCGCTAAGCTCGACGATGGTGTGCCAATTGGTGTCGAAAATCGCTACCGCTTCGCGCGCGGCGCGGTGCTCTTCCGCAAAAGTAGTAAAAGTGTCCGGCAAAACGCAGCCGTGGAACGACGCAAGCGTCGCGCCAGCCAGCTTGTGCAACTCGAGTAGAGGCGTATCCATAATTTCCAGTAATTCTCAGTTCGCGCGCGCCGATCATCAGCAGCGCGCTGCACATTCATATTATCAGATGACACGGCGCCGCTGCCCGCCGCCGGAAGCGGCTGGCTCCGGAGTCACAGCCGCGCCTGGCAACCCGTCCGATTCGCTCGTTTTGGCTGCGTAGACATCTTGACGACGGCGCAAATCCGGTACAAACTACGCGCCAGCGAGTGAATCGATCTCAATCCCGGCGACACGCACTCGCCTTTGCGAATCCAGGCCCGCTTCGCGTTGAGCAGCTCGAGTCCCTGCTGTTTCCGCGCTGGATTCGCTCAATATTCTCGCGCCATACCTCTGGCAAGCCGGGAATTCGAAATGCATTCGGACACAACGCACGCCAAGCTCGCACCGACGACTGACGATGCGCAGGTTTCTCCCTCCACCAGCGACAGATTCCGCGAATTCGAAGCGGTAGTGGAGAATGTCGAAGAGATGATCGCGG